>JAABQQ010000293.1 GCA_011391405.1 Gammaproteobacteria bacterium | reverse complement strand
GCGCTGGAAACCGGCTACGAGCGCTGGCCGACCGGCACGTACTGCATCTGGTACCCGCTAACGGAACGCGCGGCCCCGCTGCGATTCCGCCGTAATCTCGAAGGTTCGGGTATCCGCAAGGTGCTCGACGTAACGCTGAGCGTGATGCCGGACGACGCGGCCGTGGGCCTGCGCGGTTCAGGCCTCGTGATCGTGAATCCGCCTTGGATGCTCGATGAACGACTCGCGGAATTGCTGCCGGACCTGCACCGGCTGCTGGTGCCGGAAGGCGCGGGCGGCACAAGCGTGGAGTGGTGGATCGGCGAGTAGCAGAAGTTGGGGCTGCGCCGCGCTCCATTCCTGGCCTTCCTGGCCTTCCTGGCCTTCCCCACCCTTCCTCACTTCCTCACTTCCTCATGCCTGAAACACGTTACCACGTGATCATTCACCATGCCCGTCGCCTGCATGTGTGCATACATGATCGTGGAGCCCACGAACTTGAAGCCACGCCGCTGCAGGTCCTTGCTGAACGCATCCGACTCCGGCGAAGTCGCCGGTACCTGTGACATCTCACGCCATCGATTCACAATCGGCTGGCCGCCGACGAATTGCCAGCTGTAGGCCGCGAAGCTGCCGAACTCTTCCTGCACTTCGAGAAAGCAGCGCGCGTTGGTGATCGCAGCTGCGACCTTGAGCCGGTTGCGCACGATGCCCGGGAACTGCAGCAGCTTCTCGACCATGCGTGAACCGAACTTCGCCACCTGCACCGGATCGAAATCGGCGAACGATTCACGGTAACCCTCGCGTTTGCGCAGGATCGTCGACCAGCTGAGGCCGGCCTGCGCGCCCTCGAGGATCAGGAACTCGAACAACCGCCGATCGTCGTGAACGGGAACTCCCCACTCCTGGTCGTGATAGGCGATGTACTCCGCGCTCATGCCGGAATACGACCAGCCGCACCGGGGCCGTGCATCGGGAGCCAGCAACGCGGCCTTTACCGCAGCGGCCTTGGGCTTCTTGACCTTGGAAACGGGCGTCTTGCCGACCTTGGTGGCGGCGGTCTTTGCGCAGCCAGGGGCTGCCCGCAGCCGGGTCGAACGGGTTTTCGTGCTCATGCGAGGATTCTGCCTCCGCCGTTGCGGCTTTTGCGTCCTTTTCGCCGCCGGTCCCGCTCGGGTATAAAGTCTGGATTCCCACCGAATCAGCGCTCGCCTCCATGACCCACCCCGACTCCCCTGGCCAGTTCCCACGTGTCCGCATGCGTCGCATGCGCCGCGACGCCTTCTCACGCCGCATGATGCGGGAGACGGTGCTGACGCCGGACGATTTCATCTACCCGATGTTCGTCATGGAAGGCACGAAACAGCGCGTGGCGATCCCGTCGATGCCGGGCATCGAACGTGTGTCGGTGGACGAACTTGTCCGCGAGGCTGAAGCCGTCGCGCGACTCGGCATTCCGGCACTCGCCCTTTTCCCGGTCACGCCGCTCGAGGTCAAGAGCCTCGACGGCCGTGAAGCCTGGAACCCGGAAGGCCTGGCACAACGTGCCGTGCGTGCAATCAAGCAAGCCGTGCCGGAACTCGGCGTGGTGACCGACGTCGCGCTCGATCCTTTCACCACCCACGGCCAGGACGGCATCATCGACTCAACCGGGTACGTCATGAACGACGTGACGGTCGCCGCGCTCGTGCAGCAGGGCCTCTCTCATGCGGAAGCAGGTGCAGATGTAGTAGCTCCCTCCGACATGATGGACGGGCGCATCGGCGCACTGCGCGACGCGCTCGAATCCGCGGGCCACATCCACACGCGCATCCTCGCCTACTCCGCCAAGTACGCGTCGAGTTACTACGGCCCGTTCCGCGATGCCGTGGGCTCGGCCGGCAACCTCGGCAAGGGCAACAAGTACAACTATCAGATGGATCCGTGCAATTCGGACGAGGCGCTGCGCGAAGTCGAACTCGACCTCGCCGAAGGCGCAGACATGGTGATGGTGAAGCCCGGCATGCCGTACCTCGACATCGTGCGCCGCGTGAAAGATCGCTTCGGCGCACCGACGTTCGTGTACCAGGTCAGCGGCGAGTACGCGATGCACATGGCCGCGGCGCAGAACGGCTGGCTCGACGAGCGCGCGGTAGTGCTGGAGTCACTCAACTGCATCAAGCGCGCGGGCGCCGACGGCATCCTCACGTATTTCGCCAAGCGCGCAGCGACGTGGCTGAAGGACGGGCACTAACGCCTTCACTTCTGCACCTTCCTGACCTTCCTGACCTTCCTGACCTTCCTACCCTTCCCCTATGTCTGACTCCTACGCCCTCTTCGGTTATCCCGTTCATCACAGCTGGTCGCCATTCATCCACGGCCTGTTCGCACGGCAGACGGGGCAGGACATGGAGTACCGTCTGCATGAAGCGGCGCCAGACCAGTTCCGTCACGACCTGCTCGAATTCTTCTTCGAGCAAGGTGGGTGCGGCGCGAACATCACGCTGCCGCACAAGCGTGCGGCCGCAGACCTGGTCAATGAGCTCACGCCCCGGGCCCAGCGCGCGGATGCTGTCAATACCGTGCTGCGTCGCGACGGCGAATTGATGGGCGACAACACTGATGGTGTCGGCCTGGTCACCGATCTCACGCAGAACCTCCGGCTGCGGTTCACATCGCCACGCATACTGATGCTCGGCGCCGGCGGTGCGGCGCGCGGCGCGATCGGGCCATTGCTGGAGCTGAAGCCGTCGACCCTCTTGATCGCCAACCGCACGGCCCGGCGCGCCAGCGATCTGGCGGAGGAGTTTTCCGGTTTCGGTGCAGTGAGCGGCGCTGCCTTCGATGAAGTCGAGCCGCTCGAACCGTTCGACCTGATCATCAATGCAACTTCGGCCAGCCTGAAAGGCGAGGTGCCACCGATCCATTCCCGCGCCGTGGACAGAGCCACTGCGTGCTACGACATGGCGTACGGGATCGGCGAAACGCCGTTCACGCAATGGGCCCGGGATCGCGGCGTGACCAGGGTGGCACAAGGATGGGGCATGCTCGTGGAACAGGCGGCCGAAGCGTTCTTCGTCTGGCGCGGCGTGCGCCCGCAGACGCGGCCCGTGCTGGAAGCGCTGCACGCCCGCGCTATGTACCTGGCGGCAGCTGCGAATACTCGTTCTTGAGCAGCACGTAATCGCGCGCCATCTTCGGGATGCGCGCAATCTCCTCGGGCCGCAACTCGCGCGATCGCCGCGCGGGATTGCCCACGTACAGGTAGCCGGATTCGAGTTGCTTGCCCGGCGTGACGACGCTGCCGGCTCCGATGATCACGTCGCTGGCAACTGCGACGCCATCCAGCACGATGGCGCCGATGCCGACCAGCACGCGGTCCGCAATGGTGCAGCCGTGCAGCGCGACCTTGTGACCGATGACGACGTCCTCGCCGAGGATCGTGGCCCAGCCTGCGTCGTTGCCCGGGTAGGGACGCGAGACGTGGATGATGCTGCCGTCCTGGACGTTGCTGCGGTCGCCCACGCGGATTCGATTGACGTCGCCGCGGATCAGCACGAAAGGCCAGACCGAAGCGTCCTCGCCGAGCTCGACGTCGCCGATGACCAGCGCCGCGGGGTCGACCCACGCGCCCGGGCCCAGGGTGGGAAACACTCCGCGATAGGGTCGAATCGCCATGCTGGACCACTCGCAGTCGCTGGAAATGGGACACACAGTCTAGACGCTGAAGCCCGCGGACCGGCACTCTTGCCGCTCGCGGGGCCTGCCCCGCCCCGAAATATGACAGGGAGCCACCGATGCTGGTCATGCTGTTGCTGTTTGCCGCGCTGCTGTTCGTCGCGGCTGTCTATGTCGTCCGGATCTACAACGGGCTCATCGCGTTGCGCGAGAACGTGCGCAAGGCCTGGGCCAACATCGACGTGCTGCTCACACAGCGCCACGACGAGTTGCCGAAGCTGGTCGAGACCTGCAAGCGCTACATGCAGTACGAGCAGGAAACGCTGGAGCGCGTGATGCAGGCGCGCTCCGCGGTGTTCAAGGCGCAGAGTCGCGGGGACGTTGCCGCGGTCGGCGCGGCAGAGGACCAGTTGCGCCAGGGGCTCGGCCGCCTGTTCGCGGTGGCGGAGAATTACCCGGAACTCAAGGCCGACAACAGCTTCCGCCACCTGCAGACGCGCATCTCGGAGCTGGAGGAAGCGATTGCGGACCGCCGCGAGCTCTACAACGAATCGGTGAATCTCAACAACATCCGCATCCAGACCTTCCCCGACCTGCTGGTCGCGCGGATGTTCGAGTTCAAGCCGGCGCAGCTGCTCGAATTCAGCGAAGAACAGAAGCGCGACGTGGACCTGGGCAAGCTCTTTGGCTGAGAGCGACTTCTGGTTCTGGCTGCTGACGCTTGGCGTCGCCGTCGTGGCCGGCGGCGCAGCGGCGCTGCGCTGGCTCAAGATCGCGCGGCTCATCGAGGACACGCCGACGTCGCGCATTCGGTCGGCGGCGCAGGGCTACGTCGAGCTCGCGGGCAACGGCCTGCCCCTGCCGGGCACGAAGAATCCCGCGCCGCTCACGCAACGGCCTTGTATCTGGTGGAGCTACAGGATTTCGAAGCGGACCGAACGCGGCGCGGGCAAAAGCCAGCGGAAGAGCTGGCAAACGATTGCATCGGGTACCTCGTCGCTCGCTTTCCTGCTCGACGACGGGACCGGCCAGTGCATCGTGCAGCCCGACGGCGCCGAAGTCGTGCCGACCGAGTCGACCACCTGGTACGGCGACACACCCTGGCCCGCGTCGGGCCCGGGCAAGGGACTGTCGCTGACCGGGAGCCGCGACTACCGCTATGCCGAAGACCGTATCTACGAGCACGAGCGCCTGGTTGCCCTGGGCGACTTTCGCTCGACGGCATCGTCCGGCGAACCCGACCCCCAGGTGGAACTGGCCCAGGTGCTGGCGGAATGGAAACAGGATCAGCCTGCCCTGCTGCAGCGCTTCGACCAGGATGGCGATGGCCGGATCGACCTGGTCGAGTGGGAGGCCGCACGGCAGGAGGCCCGGCACACGCTCACGCAGCGCGGCGCTGAGCGCCCGCCCCGGCAGAATTACCACGTCCTGTGCCGTCCGGACGGCGACCGGCTGTTCCTGCTCGCCGCGCTGCCACCAGGCGACCTGACCCGCCGTTACCGCAGGCGCGCAGCCTTCGCTTTCCTCGGCTTCGTCGCTGCCGTGTACGCGCTCGGCTGGCTGCTGCAGAGCGGGTTCGGCTGAATCCGGGGCCGGTGCGCCGCTAGAATAGCGGGCATGGACAACCCCCTCCTGCACGATGCGACCCTGCCCGCCTTTCTGACGATCCGCCCGGAACACATCGAGCCCGCCATCCGGCAGGTGCTGGAAGAAAATCGGCGCGGCTTGCAGGAGCTGCTCGATGCGGGCGCCGAGGGCTGGGATGGCATCGTCGTTCCCATCGAACGGATGCAGCATCGGCTCGCGCGCACCTGGTCGCCCGTGGGTCATCTCAATGGCGTCGCGAACGGCGACGAACTGCGGGCAGCCTACAACACGTGCCTGCCGCTGCTCACCGCGTATCACACCGAGATCGCGCAGAACACGGCACTGTGCGCAGCCTACCAGCGCATCAAGGACACGCAGTACCCCGACCTGAAGCCGGAGCAGCGCAAGCTCGTCGACAACGCGCTGCGTGACTTCCGTCTCTCGGGTGTCGCGCTCGCGCCCGACCGCAAGCAGCGCTTCCGCGAACTGATGGAGCGCCTGTCGACGGCGCAGGCGAAGTTCGACGAGAACGTGCTCGACGCCACCAATGCCTGGACGCGCGACGTCGCGGAGGAAACTGAACTCGCCGGCCTGCCTGCCGCCGTCATCGCCCGTGCGCGTGCCGCAGCCGAGAAGGCCGGTCGCAGCGGCTGGGTATTCACGCTCGACGCGCCGAATTACCAGGCGATCCTGACGCATGCCGACAACCGGCAGCTGCGCCAGGACTTCTACACGGCCTGGCTCACGCGTGCTTCCGAACAGGGTCCGGCGCAGTGGGACAACACGGCGCTGATCGAGGAAATCCTCGCGCTGCGGCACGAGGCCGCGCAGCTCGCCGGTTTCGCCAGCTTCGCGGAATACTCGCTGGCCACCAAGATGGCGCGCGATCCCGCCGAGGTGCTGGAGTTCCTGCGTCGACTGGCGCGCCTGTGCCGGCCGGCCGCGCAGCGTGAGTTCGCCGACCTTGAAGCGTTCGCAGGCACGATGCTCGAGGCCTGGGACGTGGCGTTCCACTCGGAGCGCCTCAAGCGCGAGCGCCTGGCCGTCTCGGAAGAGGAGCTGCGTCCGTACTTCCCCCTGCCGCGCGTGCTGCAAGGCCTGTTCGCCCTGGCGCAGCGTCTCTATGGCGTGCGCATCGAGGAACGCAAAGGCGTCGAGGTGTATCAGCCCGACGTCCACTACTACGAGATCATCGGCGGCGATGGCGAACCTCGCGGCGGATTCTTCCTCGACCTGTACGCGCGACCGAAGAAGCGCGGCGGCGCCTGGATGGACGAATGCCTGGGGCGGATCGACCTGGCCGGTGCGCAAGCGCTGCCGATCGCTTACCTCGTCTGCAACTTCACCCCGCCGGGCGCGGACCGGCCTTCGCTGCTGACGCACTACGAAGTGCTGACGATGTTCCACGAGTTCGGCCACGGGCTGCACCACATGCTGACGCGCGTGGATTTCCCGAGCGTGGCCGGCATCAACGGCGTGCCGTGGGATGCGGTCGAACTGCCAAGCCAGTTCATGGAAAACTTCGCATGGCGCGAGGAAGTGCTGCCCCTGATCTCGGGCCACGTCGAGACCGGCGCGCCGCTGCCGCTCGAGGCACTGCGCAAGCTGCAGGCGACGCGCTCGTTCCAGGCCGGCATGCAGTCGGTCCGGCAGCTCGAGTTCGCACTGTTCGACTTCCGGCTACACGCCGAGTTCTCGCCCGAGCACGGTTCGCGGCTGATGCAGACGCTGGCGCAAGTGCGTGACGAGGTGGCCGTGGTGCGGCCGCCGGCATTCAACCGCTTCCCGCACAGCTTCCAGCACATCTTCTCGGGCGGGTACGCCGCCGGCTACTACAGCTACAAGTGGGCCGAAGTGCTGTCGGCGGACGCCTTCGGCGCGTTCGAGGAATCAGGCATCTTTGATGCTGCGACTGCCCACCGCTTCCTCGGCTCGATCCTCGAGCGCGGCGGCAGCCGCGATGCGATGGAAGCGTTCGTCGAGTTCAGGGGCCGCAAGCCCGAACTCGAGCCGCTGTTACGACAGCTGGGCCTGGCGGCATGACCCGGACGGTCGCCACCTGGAACGTGAATTCACTGCGGGTACGCTTGCCGCACCTGACTGAGTGGCTCACGGCCAACCCGGTCGATGCCATCGCACTGCAGGAGACCAAGCTGCCCGATGCCGATTTTCCCGCAGCCGACCTGCAGGCCCTCGGCTGGAATTCCGCGTTCAGCGGCCAGCGCACTTACAACGGCGTCGCCATCGTCAGTCGCGACCCCGCCACCGACGTCGTCGCGGGCATTCCGGGCTTCGACGACGAACAGCGGCGCGTGCTGGCGGCTTCGCTCGGGAGCCTGCGCGTCATCGACGTCTACGTGCCGAACGGCCAGACGGTCGGCTCGGACAAGTTTGCCTACAAGCTGCGCTGGTTTGACGCGCTGCGTGAGTACGTCGCTGCGGAACTGACGCGCCATCCGTACCTCGTCGTGCTGGGCGATTTCAACATCGCGCCGGAAGACCGCGACGTGCACGACCCCAAAGCCTGGGAAGGTTCTGTACACGTGAGCCCGCCCGAACGCGCGGCGTTGCAGGCGTTGCTGGGCACCGGGCTCGCGGATTGCTTCCGGCTGTTCGAACAGCCCGAGAAATCGTATTCGTGGTGGGACTACCGGATGATGGCCTTCCGTCGCAATGCGGGCCTGCGCATCGACCTGATCCTCGCCTCGAACGCGCTCGCTCAGAAGTGTGGCGCGTGTCACATCGACAAGGCGCCACGCAAGCTGGAAAGGCCGTCGGACCACACTCCCGTCGTCGCGAGTTTTGACATATAGAGTCCGCCGCGGGTCGTAAACGCCCTAATTTTCCGGGTGCCGGTCTTTTTGGCTCTGGCACTTTCGGGCCAAGAGCATAGACTCGCCCGAAACCAGTGCGCGCCTCACCGCCCATGCAATTTCGCCGCAGCGATTACGACGTCACCAACACCGTGCAGGTGAGTTCGGTGGCGTCCGTGCGCAGGGCCGTCGAGGAACTCTTTCTCCAGACCTGGCCCGGCGCGAACACCGAGCGGCTGACGACGGCGTTCGCCGACTTCGAGCGATTGTTCTCCGGTCAGTTCCCGGGCTACCTGGGTTGCGACACCGTCTATCACGACATGCAGCATTCGCTGGACGACACGCTCGCGATGGCGCGCCTGCTTGCCGGCCACGACCGTACCCACGAACCCGAACAGCGCCTGGGCGCCGACCGCGCGCTGCTCGGCATCATCGTCGGGCTGTTCCACGACGCGGGCTACATCCGCCAGAGTGACGATACGGTGCATCGCAATGGTGCGGAGTTCACCCGCACGCATGTGATGCGGGGGGCAAACTTTCTCTCGCGTTACCTGCCGGCCATCGGTCTCGCGAACTGGGTGCCGGTCGCAACGCAGGTGATCCACTTCACCGGCTACGAGGTGCCGTTCAAGGACATCCGGCTGGATGACGCGCGCGACCGCCGCGTCGGTCACCTGCTCGGCACGGCGGACATGCTCGCGCAGATGTCGGACCGGTGCTATCTCGAAAAATGCCGCGACCGCCTGTACCCCGAATTCGTGCTCGGTGGCGTCGCCATGCAGCGCGAGGACGACGGCGGCCTCAAGGTCCAGTACGGCTCGGGGCTCGACGTGCTGCGCCAGACGCCGCAGTTCTTTGAGCACACGATGCGCACGCGCCTCGACGGCGAGTTCGGCGGGGCCTACCGCTACGTCGAGAGCCTGTATGGCGGCCGCAACCCGTACCTGGAAGCGATCAACCGCAATCTGGCTTACCTGACGCGCGTGCTCGAGACCAGCAACTGGAACATGCTGCGACGCTCGCCGCCCGTGTTCACCTGGGAAAAGAATCCCCTGGAAACCGTGCGCTCGCTGGTGATCCGCCACATCCGCACGGCGGTCGAAACGACCTGACACACCGTCGCGGGCTCCGCGGGCAGGCCGCGGACACCATGCGTCAGGGTTTGAGCCTGCGCAGAAACTTCGCCGGATCTTCGCCGCGCTCGAGCACTTCGACCAGCGCCGAGCCGACGACTACGCCGTCGACGTGCCCCTGCATGCGCGTGACCTGCTCCGCCGTGCGAATGCCGAAGCCCGCGCACACCGGCACGGGCGACATCGACTTCACTCGATCCATGTAGTCCAGCACCTCGTCCGGCACGGCCACCGACTTGCCCGTGGTACCCGTCATGGTTACCGCGTACACGAAACCCTGGCTCGCTGCGCACAGCATTTTGAGTCGCTTGTCCGGCGTCACCGGCGTGACCATCTGCACCAGCGCGATGCCGACCCGGTCGAGTGCGGCGCGCATGTCGGCGCTTTCTTCGTACGGCAAGTCGGGAATGATGAAACCCGACACGCCCGCTTTTTTTGCCACCTCGGGCAACCGCTCGAGTCCGAACGCGAGCAGCGGGTTCAGGTAACTCATGAGCAGCACGGGCGCCTGCGGGCGCGGCTGCATCACCTCGAGTTCATCGAGCAGCCACCGCAGCGTGAAGCCGCCCTGCAGCGACGCGAAGCTCGCGCGCTGAATGGTGGCGCCATCGGCCATCGGGTCGCTGAACGGCACGCCGATTTCGACGACGTCGGCCTCGGTCGCGATGGCTCGCAGGTTCTGCGCGAAGTGCGCGCGGTCCGGAAAACCGGCGGTCATGAACCCCACGACGGCAGGTCGGCCGCTCGCGGCCGCGTCCTTGATCGCCGTGCTGATGCTGTCACGCGGTTGCGCAGTGCCAGTCGTTATCAGGGTCGTCATCAGATTTTTCCCTTCAGCAGCGTGCGCTGCAACGTCGGCATGTCCTTGTCGCCGCGGCCGGACAGGCCGATCAGGATGCGGCAACCCGGGTTTTTCTTCGCATACTTGCGAGCGCCCGCGAATGCGTGCGCAGTCTCGATGGCCGGCAGGATGCCTTCGTACCGGCTGCACTCCGACAGCGCCTCGAGCGATTCATCGTCTTCGGACGCGGCAAAGCCGAGGCGACCGATGCTTGCCAGCAGCGCGTGCTCCGGCCCGACGCCCGGGTAATCGAGCCCGGCCGAGACCGACTGCGTTTCCTGGATCTGGCCGTGCTCGTCCTGCAGCAGCAGCGAGTAGCAGCCCTGCAGCACGCCCGGCGTGCCGTACGCGAGCGAAGCGGCGTTCTGCCCGAGACCCGGACCGATGCCGCCGGCCTCGAAGCCGAGCAGCTTGACCTCGGTGTCTGGAATGAACGGATGGAACAGGCCGATCGCGTTCGAACCCCCACCGACGCAGGCCACGACGACGTCCGGCAGCGCGCCCGCCTGTGCGAGCATCTGTGCACGCGCCTCGACGCCGATCACGCGCTGGAATTCGCGCACCATGTACGGATACGGGTGCGGGCCCACGGCCGAACCGAGAATGTAGAACGTGCCGTTCGGATCCGAAACCCAGTCACGCAGGGCTTCGTCGATGGCGGCACGCAGCGTCTTGTCGCCGCCCGTGACGGGCACGACTTCGGCACCGAGCAGTCTCATGCGGCCGACGTTCGGCGCCTGCCGCTCCATGTCAATCGAACCCATGTAGACCGTGCACGGCATGCCGAGACGTGCGCAGGCGGCGGCGGTAGCCACGCCGTGCTGGCCGGCGCCGGTTTCCGCGACGATGCGCTTCGCGCCGAGGCGCTTGGCCAGCAGGCCCTGCCCGATCGCGTTGTTGATTTTGTGCGCGCCGGTGTGCGCGAGGTCTTCACGCTTCAGCCACACTTCCGCGCCCCAGCGCTGCGACAACGTCGCCGCGTAGGTCAGCGGCGTGGGCCGGCCAACCCAGGTGCGCAGCTGCAGGTCGAGTTCGGCCTTGAAGGCGGGATCCGGCAGGATGTCGCGGATGCCTTGTTCGAGGCGATCGAGCGCCGGCACGAGTGTCTCGGGCACGTAGCGCCCACCGAACGGGCCAAAGCGGCCGCGCGCGTCCGGAAACTCGCCCCTGAGCGTCTGCGCCAGCAGCGCTTCGCGGTCGATTTCGAGGGCCTGGGTCTTCATTGCTCTATTACTCCCAATGACGATGACGCGACCCGCGCATGCGCTGCACGCGCCGCGTTCACGAAATTCCGGATCAGCACGGCATCCTTGACGCCGCGCGTGGATTCGACGCCCGAGCTCACGTCGATGCCGAACGGCCGCACGACCGCGATGGCGTCGGCGACGTTCCCCACATCGAGCCCGCCTGCGAGCACCAGTTCGCCAGCGGCAGCCAGGCGTGCAGCTTCATTCCAGTCAGCGCGCTCGCCTGCTCCGCTGCGCCCGCTTTCGAGCAGATACCGACGCGGCAGATCCTGCTGCGATGGCAGCGACCGGTCCGTACGATACACGGGCAGCACTCGCTGGCCAGCCGGCAGCCGGAGCCCGGCCAGGTCCGCGGCATCGGTCTGCACCCAGTCAGGGCGCACAGCATCGATCGCGGCGTCGATCTCCGCCTGCGTCGGGTGCAGGAACACCGCCACCTTCTCGATGCCCGGCGGCACTGCCGCTGCGATGACGCGAGCTTCGGCCGCTGCGAGATGGCGCGGCGAAGCCGCGTGGAACACGAAACCGACCGCATCCGCGCCTGCATCCACGGCAGCCGTTAACGTGTCTGTCGTGCGCAGGCCGCACACTTTGATCCACAGCCGCCTCACCGCGCGACCCCACGCCCGGCCGCAAGCAGTTCACGGGCGGCCTGTACGTGATCGTCGCGCTGCATGAGTGTAGTGCCGACGAGTACCAGTCGATAACCGAGACGCGCCACGTGCGCAGCGTCTGCTGGCGTGATGATTCCGCTCTCCGCGACGGCGGGCCACGCCGTCGGCAGTTGCTCGCGCAGCCGCTCGAAGCGCGCGAACTCGATCTGCAGCGTCTGCAGGTCGCGGCAATTGAGTCCCATCAGAACCTGTTCGTCGCGACCGCGACGTTCAGCGGCGAGTTCCGCAGCGACCTCGAGATCGTGCGCGTCGAAGGCCTCGAGCAGGACGAACAGTCCCTGTTCGGCCGCGGCGTCGAGCATTGCCACGAGGCGATCACGCTCGACCATGCGCACAATCAGCAGCACGCCGCCGGCACCGTTGGCTCGCGCTTCGAGTACCTGGTACGGATCGACCAGGAAATCCTTGCGCATCGCCGGCACGCCGTAAGGCGCGAGCGCCGTTGCAGCCTGCCGCAGGTGCGAGAGGTCGCCGTCAAACCGCGAAGGCTCGGTCAGGATCGAGCAGATCGCCGCGCCTGCTTCCGCGTAACCGCGCAGCCGTGCGACAGGATCCATGGTCTGCGCGGAGAGATCGCCCAGTGCGGGCGAACGCAGCTTCAGTTCCGCGATCAAATCGAAGCCTGCGGCCGACAGTCGCAGACGCGGGACCGGGGGCAGCGCCGCACAGCGTTCTCGCAATTCCGCATCGCTGACCACGGCGCGTGCCGCGATCAATCGCCGCTCGCTACCGGCGACCATGTCGGACAGCAGCCCCATCAGGGCGCCCCGCCGATCGAGCGGCCGAACGTGGCCAGCTTTTCCAGCAACCGCGCGCCATCGCCTCGGTCGAGCGCATCAGTGGCGGCGCGGATGGCCGCGTGCGGGTCGGTGACGGTGCCTGTCACTTCCAATGCAAGCGCCGCATTCAGCACGAGCGCGTCCCGGTGCGGGCCGCGATCCTGCCCCGTGAACACGGCACGCATCCCGACGGCGTTGTGTGCGGCGTCGCCGCCGGCGAGGGACTGCGGCGTGCAACGCGCGAGCCCGCAGTCGAGAGGATCGCGCTCCGTACGAACCACGTGCCCCGGTGTCACGTCGTACAACTCGAAGGGACCGCACGGTGTCGGCTCGTCCCAACCGGGCTCACCGTGAACGACGAACACTCGCTGGATCGGCATGCCGGCCAGCGTTTCCGCCATCAGGCGTGCCGCGTCCCGGCTGTACGCGCCGATCAGCCCGAAAGGTGGCTCGGCCGGATTCGTCAGCGGACCGAGCAGGTTGAACACGGTGCGCACGCCCAGCGCACGGCGCACCGGCGCGATTTCCTTCATGGCCGGGTGGTAGTGCGGCGCGAACAGGAACGTGAACCCCGTCGCCGCAAGACACTCTCCCGAACGCTTCTCGTCGAGCGGCTGCGGCAAGCCCAGACACTCGAGCAGGTCCGCGCTGCCGGATCGACTCGAGATCGAGCGGTTGCCATGCTTGACGACGCGCACGCCCATCGCGGCCGTCAGCAGCGCCGCGCCCGTCGAAATATTGAAGCTGCCCGACGCGTCGCCACCGGTGCCGACGATGTCGATGGCGGGCGGTCCGGGTGGCAGGGTCGGTCGGCGCGCGAGACGGCGCATTGCGGACGCGAATCCACGGACTTCGTTGGCCGTCAGGCCCTTGCTGCGCAACGCTGCCAGTAGCGCACCGGCCATCGCGGGCGCCATGGACGGATCGGTGAGCGCGGTCAGCAGCACAGCAGCCTCTGGCTCGGTCAGGTCCTCGCGGTTGAGCAGTCGCTCGAGTGTCTCGCGCAGTTCCGCCATCGTGCATCGGGCTTAGCGCCGGCCTCCCGTGAACTGCAGGAAGTTACCCATCAGCAGCGGACCTTCAGGCGTGAGCACGCTTTCCGGATGGAACTGCACGCCTTCCACGTTCAGCTCGCGATGACGCACGCCCATGATTTCGCCTTCCGCCGTGCGGGCCGTGACTTCGAGTATCGATGGCAGCGTCTCGGGTTTCGCGATCAGCGAATGGTAGCGGCCCACTGCCATGGGCTGCGGCGCACCGGCAAACACGCCTTTTGCGTCGTGCTGCACGGGCGAGACCTTGCCGTGCATGAGGCGCCCGGCGCGCACGACTTCGCCGCCGAACACTTCGACAATCGACTGGTGCCCGAGGCACACACCGAGTACGGGAATGTGGCCAGCGAACGCGCGGATCATGTCCATCGACACCCCGGCGCCGTGCGGCGTACCGGGACCCGGCGAAATGCACAGGTGCGTCGGTTGCAATGCCCGTGCCTGCTCGATCGTGATCGCATCGTTGCGATGCACGAGCACCTCGGCGCCGAGCACGAGAAACGCCTGCACGAGGTTGTAGGTAAAGCTGTCGTAGTTGTCGACGAGCAGCAGGCGGGGAACGGGCTTGGTCATCACAGCCCCTCCCGCGCGATCTCGAGCGCGCGCCGCAGCACATCGCTCTTGGCGAACACCTCGCGGTATTCGTTCATCGGCACGCTGTCCGCCACGATGCCCGCACCGGCCTGGAAGCTGTAGCTGTCGCCGTGGAACACCATCGTGCGGATCGTGATCGCATGGTTCATGTCGCCACCCGCTCCGAAGTAGCCCACCGTGCCGCCGTAGAATCCACGTCGTACCGGCTCGAGTTCGTCGATGATTTCCATCGCGCGCACCTTGGGTGCACCGACGAGCGTACCGGCCGGGAACGCGGCAGCGAACAGGTCGAACTGGTCGCGGCCCGCCGCGAGTTGGCCGATGACGCCGCTGACGATGTGCATGACATGGCTGTAGCGCTCGATCGACCGGTAGGGATCGACGCGCACGCTGCCGGCTGCCGCCACGCGACCGAGGTCGTTGCGCGCGAGGTCCACCAGCATGACGTGCTCGGCGTTCTCTTTCGGATCCGCGAGCAGCCTGGCTTCATTCGCGAGGTCCTGCGCCGTATCGGCGCCGCGCGGCAACGTGCCTGCGATCGGCCGCAGGTGCGCAACGCCGCCTTCAAGCTTCACCAGCGCCTCGGGCGATGAACCGACGATGACACGGTCACCGAGTTCGCAGAAGTACATGTAGGGTGAAGGATTCAGCAGTCGCAACGCCCGATACGCCTCGAACGGATCCATGTCGCAACGGCCTGCGAAACATACCGACAGCACGAGCTGGTAAACGTCGCCGGACGCGATGTATTCCTTGGTGCGGGCGACGTTCTGCAGGAAAGACTCTTCGGACAGGCTGGCTGTGGCCGGCCCGAACTTCGTTGCACGGACCGGGCCCGGCAACCCGCCCCGCAGGGCCTGGATCACTTCGCGACGCAGCGCCAGCCGCTCCTGCTCCGGGCCCGCGTGCAGCAATGCCGCTCGGCGCGTAAGGTGGTCGAACGCCAGGACCGAACGCGGCGCGACGTAATGCGCGTCTGGCACATCCCCTTCGACCCGTGCCCTGGACGGCAGCCGTTCGAAATAGCGCACCAGGTCGTAGCTGGCTGCCCCAACCAGGCCGCCCAGCAGCGGGAAACCCGCCTGGGCCACGTCGGGCCGGGGTGAACGCGCGAGGGCCTGCCGCAGGGAGGCCAGCAGTTGAGCCTGGTCGGCCGGCCGGGGTTCGCGCATGCCATTCACGGTCAGGCCGGAGGCATCGAGCCGGTACTCCATGCAGTCGCCGAAGCCGATGAACGAATATCGGGCAAGACGCTCGCCGCCTTCGACGCTCTCCAGCAGGAAGCGCGGGCGGAAAGGTTTCAATTTGAGATAAGCCGACACCGGTGTGTCGAGGTCGGCTGCAATGTCGAACAAGGTCGTCGTCACCTGCGGCTCCTCTGTCGCGGGGGCGCGGGGGACGGACAACAAAAAACCCATCCCACGGTGCTGCGCGGAGATGGGTCCTGGAATCCTGCGAAAGAGACTGACGCGGCCGGCCCCACTCCTAGAAGTGGCGCCACCACCAACGGGTATTCAGCGTGTTCTGCGCGGTTACGTTCATCTCGCATTGCAGTATCCACGGGCGGGCGCGGACCGTCAAGGAAGGGAGAGGAAGGACAGGAAGGACAGGAAGGACAAGAAGGGGCAGGAAGGGCTGCGCGCGCCATTGCCAGAACCCACAGGACTTGCCTTGGACTCATTCGCTGCCGTCAGCGTTCAGGCGCTGCCTTAGAATCATGTCGTCCAAAATGGGGGGCGCAGTGACGGCGGCATATCTTGGTGGGGTGGCGTTGCAGCGGATCGGCGAACTCTTCGCCGCCGAGCGGCATCGCTATGTGGACGCACACCCGCGATCGCTGCAGCGGACGGGTCGCGGCATCGCCGGTTTCTACGACGGCGTGCCGATGCATTGGATGCGCGACTGGTCGATGCCCTTCTTGTTCGTCGTCGAGTCGGCCCGGGACGCGTCGCTGCGCGACATCGACGGCAACGAGTACGCCGACTTCTGTCTTGGCGACACCGGCTCGATGTTCGGCCATTCCCCCGGGCCCGTTGCAGCAGCCATCGCGCGGCAGGCCCATCAAGGCCTGACATACATGCTGCCGACGGCAGACGCGATTGCGATCGGACCGTTGCTCGCGGAGCGTTTCGGCCTGCCACACTGGCAGGTCGCAACGACGGCGACGGACGCCAATCGCTTCGCGCTGCGCGTGGCACGCGCCGTGACGGGGCGCCCGAAGATTCTGGTCTTCAACGGCTGCTACCACGGCACGGTCGACGAAACGTTAGTGCGCCTCATCGACGGCCGGGTCGTCCATCGCCCGGGATTGCTGGGCCAGGTCACCGACCTTTCACGACTCGCACGCGTCGTCGAATTCAATGACGTCGACGCACTGCGCCATGAACTGGCACATGGTGACGTCGCCTGCGTGATCACCGAACCCGTGCTCACGAATTCGTGCATGGTATTGCCGGAGCCTGGCTTTCTCGACCAGGTGCGGCTTCGCACGCACGAGACGGGTACGCTGCTGCTGATCGATGAGACGCACACGATTTCGAGCGGCCCCGGCGGCTACACCCGCGCACATGGGCTCGAGCCCGACTTGTTCGTGCTGGGTAAACCCATCGCCGGCGGCGTCCCCGCGAGCGTCTGGGGTTTCACCGACGACGTGGCCCGCCGCCTGCATGATGTGCGGGCGCAGACACCGCCCGGTCATTCCGGCATGGGCACCACGCTTTCGGCGAACGCACTTGCGCTGGCCGCGATGCGAGCAACGCTGGAGCACGTCATGACGACGGAGGCCTACCGGCACATGGAACGACTGGCCGGTCTACTCGCGGACAGCCTGCAGGCGACGATCACCGCGCGCAGGCTGCCCTGGCACGTCGTGCGCGTCGGCGCACGCGTGGAGTTCGTTTGCGCACCCGGGCCCCTGCGCAACGGCACGCAGGCAGAGGCAGCGCACGCACCGGCACTGGAGCAGGCAATCCACCTTGCGCTGCTGAACCGGGGTTGCCTCATCGCACCGTTCCACAACATGATGCTGGCGTGTCCGGCGACCACGGAGACTCAGGTCAACCGGCTGCAAGACGCGTTCGCGGCAGTGACCGACGCACTGGTGTCGTGAGGTCTCTGCGCCAGTCCGGGGCATGACAGGGAGAAGAATTGGACCCGACGTTCATCCCCACCGTTCTGCTGCCGGCTGCTGTCGGCGTGATCATGTTCGGGCTCGGCCTCGCCTTGACCCCGGTGGACTTCGCCCGCGTCGTGCAGTTTCCGCGCGCCGTGATCGTCGGTCTGCTGGTACAGACGATCGTGCTCGTGGCGGTCGCCTTCGCGATCACCCAGCTGTTCGACCTGCCGCCGCTGCTCGCGGTCGGCTTCATGCTGCTGGCCGCGTCGCCGGGCGGCGCGATGGCCAACATCTTCAGCCACCTCGCCCACGGCGACGTCGCGCTGAACATCACGCTCACGGCCATCAACTCGGTGCTGGCCCTGGTCTGGCTGCCGCTGGTGATGAACTGGTCACTGGTCCAGTTCCTCGGCGCCGAACTCCACGTCCCGGCGCCAACGCAGAAGATCCTGGAAGTCGCGACCGTGATCATTCTGCCGGTGTTGATCGGCATGTTCGTGCGCTACGCCTGGCCTGCACCCGCCCGGCGCGCGACAGGCACAGTCCGCATCGCGTCAGTCCTGCTGCTGGCCCTGGTCGTGGCGATCTCGCTGGCGAACTCCGGCCAAACAATGCTGCAGCATTTCGGCACGGTGGGCCTTGCGTGCATCACGCTCAACCTCGTTTCGCTGGCCATCGGCTATGCCGTTCCTCGCATCATCGGTTTGCCGGTAGCGCAGGCCACGTCGATTTCGCTCGAGATCGGTATCCACAATGCAGCTGTCGCGATTTTCGTAGCGTTAACGGTGCTGGAAAGCGAGGTGGCGTCCGTGCCTGCCGCGCTCTACGGCATCATCATGCTTGCCACCGCCGGCATTGCCGTCACCTGGTTCAGGCGCAGGCATGCGTACGCCGTGGCGGCCGTCCTTGAATAGTCTGGAGTCCACCGCATGCTGATCAAGAAACTCATCGCGATCGTTGGCGACGCGAACGTCCTCACCGGCGAACAGGTTCGTTCGCGCGCCGTGGGCTGGGCGGATCGTCGCCCCTGCCAGGCGCAGGCGATCGTGCGGCCCGGCAGCACGGATGAAGTCTCGCGCGTGCTGGCCGAGTGCCACGCAATCGGTCAACCGGTCGTGGTGTTCGGCGGCCTCACCGGCCTGGTACAGGGCAGCGTAGCCAGCGAGCACGAGATTGCGCTTTCGCTGGAGCGCATGCACCGCATTGAATCAGTCGATCCAATCGGCCGCACGATGACGGTCGAAGCCGGCGTACCCGTCCAGCGCATCCAGGAAGAAGCGGAAAAGCACGGGCTGCTGTATCCGGTGGACTTTGGCGCGCGCGGTTCGGCGCACATTGGCGGCAGCGCTGCCACCAATGCGGGCGGCAATGGCGTGATCCGGTACGGCATGACACGCGAATCGGTGCTGGGACTCGAAGCCGTGCTCGCCGACGGCACGGTGATCCCCGCGATGAACCGCATGATCAAGAACAACGCGGCCTACGACGTGAAGCAGCTGTTCATCGGCACCGAGGGAACGCTGGGCGTCATCACGCGGCTGGTGCTGCGCTTGCGCGAAAGCCCGCGCAGCACGCAGTCGGCGCTGGTGGCATGCCCGACGTTCGCCGACGTGACTCGATTCCTGAAGCACATCGACGGCGCGCTCGGCGGCTCGCTGTCGGCGTTCGAGCTGATGTGGAACGAGTTCTACCGGATGGTGACGACACCGCCGTCGAAGGGAACTCCGCCCCTGCCGCAGACGTACGACTACTACGTGCTGGTCGAAAGCGCGGGTGGCGACCCGACGCGGGACCAGGCGCAGTTCGAGGAAGCGATTGCCGCCGCGATCGAGGCGGGACTCGTGGTCGATGCCGTCGTGTGTTCGTCCGAGACCCAGCGCGATGCGTTGTGGGCGTTGCGCGACGACGTCGAAGGGTTTTTCCGGCTCGGGATGCCGGTAGCGTTCGACGTCAGCCTGCCGCTCGCAGAGATGGAAGGGTACGTCACCGAAGTGGTGGGACGTCTCGAGCGCGAGTGGCCAGCGTATTGCCGGTTTGTATTTGGTCACCTCGGTGACGGCAACCTGCACATCATCGCGGCGGGACCGCCCAACGCCGAGGCGCGCCATGGCATCGAGCGCTGCGTCTACGAGCCGCTGGCGTCGCGGGGCGGGTCGGTCTCGGCCGAACATGGCATCGGTCGCGAGAAGCGGCCGTGGCTCAACCTGTGCCGCAGCCCAGCTGAAGTTGCGTTGATGCAGAAACTGAAGCAGGCGCTCGACCCGCAAGGCATCCTGAACCCGGGGCGTGTGCTGCCGAGTTGAGCCGCAGTCAATCCTCGATCCCCCGACGACGTACAGCAGACAGCCACCTCATGCACCCGGACTGGCAGGTTCTGATTCGCGGCGCGCGCGTGTTCGATGGCACGGGCGGCCCGTCTGCCGTGGAAGACATCGCGATCGCAGATGGGAAGATCGCAGCTCGCGGCCATGGCCTGCCACTCGACCGCGCCGAACGGGTCGTCGACGCCACCGGGCGTTGGCTGCTGCCGGGGCTGCTCGACATCCATACACACCTCGACCTCGAGGTCGAACTCGCTCCCGGCCTGCCGGAATCAGTTCGACACGGCACGACGACGGTCGTCGTCGGCAACTGCAGCCTGGGCACCGCATTCGGCGCACAGCGCCGCAACGGGGACGACCCGATCCTCGACTGCTTTACGCGCGTCGAGAACATGCCGAAGCCCGTATTGCGCAAGGTCGTGGACCGCATCGACTGGCACACGACCGGCGAGTATTTTTCACACCTCGACCAGTTGCCACTCGGCCCGAACATCGTGCCGTTGCTACCGCATTCGATGCTGCGCATCGAAGCCATGGGCAGCACGGACGCCGCAGTTACGCGCGAGCCCACCGCAACCGAACGCGAGCGCATGCGCTCCCTGCTCGACGAAGCGATGTCGCAGGGTTACGCGGGCCTGTCGACGGACTCGATTCCTTTCCATTACCTCGCCAACGATCCGCACCGGAGCGCGCGCATTCCCGCGCAGCACGCATCGTGGTCCGAGTTGAAGGAATTGCTCGACGTGGTTCGCAGCCACGATCGCGTCTGGCAGTGCACCCCGGACGCTGCGAATCGCATCAAGACATTTTTTCGCTTCTTGCTGACCAGCGGCCGCCTGTTCGGCAAACCGCTCAAGACCAGTGCGCTGACGGCCGTCGATCTCACGCACGAGCGCAATACGCACAAGCTGTTCCCGATCATCGCGAACCTGCTGAATTCCAGGCTCGTGAACGGCAGGTTTCACTTCCAGGTGCTCGGCACTCCGTTCCGCATGTTTGCCGAAGGCGCGATCTGCCCGATTTTTGAGGAGTTCGAGTCGTCACGCAGGCTGATGGCGCTTGAAATAGAGAACGCCTCGGGCCGGCAGCGCGAAATGGACTCGGCGGACTTCGGCGCGCTGTTCGTGCGGGAATGGCACGACTCGGGCGCGGTCTCGACGTTCAATCGCGATCTTGATGCACTCCACATGGAGCGCGTGCCCGTCCCGGAGTGGTGCGGCGAGTCGTTCGGTGCGGTGCATCGACGCCTGCTGCGGTTCCAGACGGGGGATCGCTCCGCAGCGCGCAGCGCTACGGAATCCGACGCGTTTGATTCGTTTCCGAGTCCGTTGCGCAAGGAAGGCGAATTCCTGCTGCACCTGTTCCGCCGCTACGACCGTGACCTGCGCTGGTGGTTCACCATCGCCAACGACCGTCCCGAAATCCTGCGCGACCTGCTGTTCCACCCGCATTTGCTGCCGGGGTTCAACGACAGCGGCGCACACCTGATCAATCTCGCGTTTTTTGACGGCAACCTGCTCACGCTGCAGATCGCAGCCCGCGAATCTCTGGAAATGGTCGCGAAGGCCGTGCGGCGACTGACGCGCGAGCCGGCAGAGTTCTTCGGGGTGGACGCGGGTCGGCTCGATGTCGGAGCGCAAGCGGACATCGTGCTCCTGGATCCGGAGGCGCTACGGAAATACGACACCGACGCGAACCGCTGCATGATTTATCGCGACATCTTCGAGCACGAGCAGCTCGTCAATCGCTCGGATGGCGTGGTCGCAGCCGTGTTCATCGCGGGCGAACAAGTCTGGGATGGCACGGACTTCACGCCGGCGCTCGGCCGCAAGCGGCTAGGCCGCGCATTGCGGGCGCTCTGAAAGCGGGAAATAGGGGAAATAGGGGACGCTCACCTAATTTCCTGTCGGAAATAGGTGAGCGTCCCCTATTTCAGGTGAGCGTCCCCTATTTCCCGCTTTCAGAGCGCCCCGACGGCGCGAGCGAGCCGCAGCTGCGCAAGCCCGGCGTCCAGTGACGCGTCGTCCCGGTTCCTGAGCGCCTGCACCCGCAGCGACTCAGCTTGGAGCAGCTGCGTCTGCGTGCCCAAGCCCGCCGTGTAGCGTTCGCGGGCAATGCGCAGATTCTCGTCAGCCTGCTCCGCAGCCTGCGCGGTGACGATCACCCGCTGGCGCGACTCCTGGATGCCGAGGTATGCCTGCCGCACCTGCAACTCGATCTGGCTGGACGCGTCCGCGCGCTGCTGCTCCGTCGCGCGGCGGTTACGATCAAGTGCCGCCGCCCGCTTGCGCGACTGGCCGCCGTCGAACAGTGCCCACTGCACACCGATGCCCGCCATGCCGACGGTCTCGTCATCGAGGAACTGGTTCTCCAGGTACTGGTACCCACCGCTCAGGGCGACTTGCGGCAGTACGCGCGAGCGTTCGGTGCGCGCGAGCTGGCCGTAGGCTTCCGCCTGCGCGTCAAACGCGGCAAGTTCCGTGCGTCGCGACTTCGCCTGCTCCACCAGCGCCGGCAGGTCTTGCGACAGTTCCACCGGCACGGCAAGCGTCTCGCTCAACTCCACCGGCCGGTCCAGCGGCGTGCCAAGGCGGCGGTTGTAGGCCGCGGCCGCAACTTCCGCCGCATTCCCCGCGCGCAATTCGTTCTGGCGTGCATCGGCCAGCGCCACCTGCACGGCCAGCAGTTCGTTCTTCGGCACCAGCTCGCGCTCGAACATGCTGGTCGTATCGCGGGTCAGCGCCTCGAGCGTCTGCACGTTGCTGCTCGCGACGCCGTGCGCCTTGCGGGCTCGCAGTACTTCGACGTACGAATCGGCCACGGCCAGTTTGACGTCCGCCGTCGCAGCCGTGACCTGGGCGCCGACGCCGCGCTCGCGCGCCTCGGCAGCGGCGATGCTCGAGGAAATGCGCCCGCTCGTGAACAGCGGGATGGTGAGCGAAGCGCTGCCCATCACATACTTGTCGTCCTCGAACAGTTCGGGCGGCGTCAGCGGCAGCCCGGTGAACGCGAAGTCGAACGCGGGCGAGTCGTCCAGTTGCGTGTACGACCCTCCCACGGCGACGGTGGGCCAACGCTGCGCGCGCGCCGCCTGCGCCTCGAAGCCCGCGGCCTCGGCCTGGTGGCGCGCCGCCGCGAGCGAATGATCCTGCTGCAAGGCCAACGCCCATGCATCCGTCAGCGTTTCGGCGCTCGCCATTCCGGCGATTGCACCGGACAGGACGAGTACGACGGGCCAACGCAGGATCATTCGGCGCCGAGTCATTGCTTCAGGGCCTCGATCCCCAGCGTCTTGAGGACGTACTTTTCATAGACCGGCGTGATCGATCCCGTCTGCACCTTGCGCAGGAAGTACTTCTCGAACGCAACCTTGGCCAGGTGCACCCACTTGCCCTCGCGCGCCCAGGTCACGTTACGCGGCGGGATCTGCGGCAACGCGACGAACGCGGCGCCGGTGTCGCCGAAGTCCGCCAGGCAGATCGCGTTCCAGGTGCCGCGGAATTCGGCCGCGCTCCCGGCAATGTCAGCCGCGACGTTCTCGCAGATCGCATGCACCATCGATTCGATCATGAACCCCGTCTTCGGCGCCCCCGTCGGTACGGGCGTCGCCTCGACCGGCGGTATGGCCACGCAGACGCCGGCCGAAAAGATGTTCCGGTACTTCTTGCTGCGCTGGTGCTCGTCGATCAGCACGAAGCCGCGCGGATTGCAGAGGTCGGGCACCGCGGCGACGGCGTCGACGCCCTTGAACGCCGGCAGGATCATCGCGAACTTGAACGGCAGCTTGTGCTCCTTGCGCACGGTCCCGTCGTCGTTGTGTTCCGCCGCATGCACCGTGCCGGGCTCGACCGAGGTGACCTTCGCATTGGTGACCCACTGGATGTGGCGCTGGCGCAGCGTCGACTCCATGAGCCCCTTGCTGTCGCCCACGCCGCCGAGCCCCATGTGGCCGATGTACGGTTCCGACGTCACGTAAGTCATCGGCACCTTGTCCCGGATCTTGCGCCGGCGCAGGTCGGTGTCGAGGATCATCGCCATCTCGTAGGCGGGACCGAAGCAGCTGGCGCTGCCTGCAGCGCCCACCACGATCGGTCCGGGATTCTTCACGAACTCCTGGTACTGCTCCCAGGCCGCCAGCGCATGCGCCTGCGTACAGATCGAGACGGTATGCCCGTTCGGACCGAGACCCGGCACTTCGTCGAAGGCGAGCTTTGGACCGGTCGTGATGGCGAGGTAGTCGTACGGCTCTTCGGTGCCGTCCTGCAGCAGGAGCTTCGAATTGGCCGCATCGATGGCCTGCACGATCTTCGGCAGCCAGCGCACGTCCTTGTCGGCCAACGGTCCGGCAAGCTCGACCCGGGTCTGCTCGGGCTTGCGCCAGCCGACGGCCACCCACGGATTCGACGGCGTGAACTCGAAGTACGGCGAACTGCCGACCAGCGTTACCTGGTGCGCCGCGCCAAGCTTCTTCTTCATTTCGTAGGCACAGGCGACGCCACCCAGACCTGCGCCAAGAATTGCGACTTTTGCCATGACTGCATTCCCCCTGGCCGTCACGCGGCCTTGATCGTGCGGTTGCGATAACTGAAATAGAGGATCGGGATCAGCACCAGCGTCAGCGCTGTCGAGACGAGGATGCCGAAGATCAGCGACACGGCGAGCCCGTTGAAGATGGGATCGTCAAGGATGAAAAACGCGCCGATCATGGCGGCCAACGCGGTGAGCGCGATGGGCCGCGCACGCACGGCCGCCGAACGGATGACCGCATCGGCCAGGTCCCGCCCCTGCGCCAGCTCGACGTTGATGAAGTCCACGAGCAGGATGGAGTTGCGGACGATGATCCCGGCAAGCGCGATCATGCCGATCATCGAGGTCGCGGTGAACTGCGCTCCGAGCAGCGCATGTCCCGGCATCACGCCGATGATCGTGAGCGGGATCGGCGCCATGATCACCAGCGGCACGGCATAGGAGCCGAACTGCGCGACCACCAGCAGGTAGATCAGGATCAGGCCCACCGAATACGCGAGTCCCATGTCGCGGAACGTCTCGTACGTGATCTGCCACTCGCCATCCCACTTGAGGCTCGGCCGATAGGGGTCGGCCGGCTGGCTGAAGAAGCGCTGCTCCAGTTCCACGCCCGGCGGCAGCTGGCGCTTGAGCGCCCCGACCAGGTCGAACATTCCGTACAGCGGGCTGTCGGTCTCGCCGACGGAGTCCGCCGTGACGAAGGTAAGTGGCAACAGGTCCTTGTGATAGATCGCACTGTCCCAGGGCTTGCGCTCGACGATTGCGACCTCCGAAAGCGCGACGTTCGTGCCGCCCCGTGTGCGGACCTGCAGCGCCAGGACACTGGACAGGTCGGCCTTGTCCGGCACGTCGAGTTCCAGCCGGATCGGAATCGGATAGTTTTCACGGCCGATCTGCACGTACGTGGCATCGAGGCCGCCGAGCCCCGCTGCCAGCACCTGCACCGCTTCGGCCTGGCTCACGCCCAGCAATGCGGCCTTCTGCCGGTCGATACGCACGACCAGGCGCGGGTTCGGCGCCTCAAGGCTGTCGTCCACGTCCACGATCTGCGGCTTCGCGTCGAACACCTTGCGGACTTCGCGCGTCAGTTGCTGCTGCTCGCCGTAGAAAGGACCGTAGATCTCGGCCACGAGCGGCGACTGCACCGGTGGGCCGGGCGGCACCTCGACGATCTTCACCGCCGCTCCGTACTTGCGGCCGATCTCGGCCAGCGCCGGGCGCACCGCGAGCGCGATCTCGTGGCTCTTCCTGTCGCGGTGGTGTTTGTCCACCAGGTTGACCTGGATGTCGCCGAGCTCGTGGCCGGAGCGCAGGTAATACTGCCGGACGAGGCCATTGAAATTGATCGGCGCTGCGGTGCCGGCGTAGACCTGGTAGTCCGTGACTTCTGGCAGCTTGACGATCTCGGCCGCGAGTTCGTCCAGCATGCGGCCCGTCTCCTCGAGCGCCGTGCCTTCGGGCATGTCGACGACCACCTGGAACTCCGACTTGTTGTCGAAGGGCAGCATCTTCATGACGACCCACTCGAGGGCGACCAGGGAGATGGCGATCAGGATCGCGGCAAGCGTGCCGAGGTAGAGCCGGTGTCGGCGGCGGCGCGCATCATCGCCACGCAGGAATGGCGCGATGATCCGCTCGAAGAAGCGCTGCAGGCGCGTATCGTCGCCATGCCCGGCGGGATGCACGTCCGCATGCGCGAGCATCCGCTTCGACAGCCAGGGCGTGAACACCAGCGCGATGGCGAGCGAGATCAGCATGCCCATGCTGGCGTTGATCGGGATCGGACTCATGTACGGGCCCATCAGGCCGCTGACGAACGCCATCGGCAGCAGGGCTGCGATCACCGTGAACGTCGCCAGAATCGTCGGGCCGCCCACCTCGTCCACTGCGCGCGGGATGATCTGGTCCAGCGGACCGCTGCCGAATCCCATGTGGCGATGGATGTTCTCCACCACGACGATCGCGTCGTCCACCAGGATGCCGATCGAAAAAATGAGCGCGAACAACGACACGCGATTGATGGTGAAACCGTAGGCCCAGGAGGCGAACAGCGTCGCTGCCAGCGTGATCACGACGGCGGCGCCGACGACGATCGCCTCGCGCCAGCCGACCGTGAGCCACACGAGGAGCACGACGGAGGCCGTCGCGAACATCAGCTTCTGGATCAGCTTCAGCGCCTTGTCGTTCGCGGTCTCCCCATAGTTGCGGGTGACCGTCGTCTCCACTCCCTCCGGGATGTAGGAACCACGCAGCTGCTCGATCCGCCGCAGCACTGCATTGGTGACGTCAATGGCGTTCTCGCCAGGCTTTTTCGATATCGCGATCGTGACAGCCGGCGCGGTCCCGGCCAGGTCGATGCCCTTCTGCGCGCCCGCCGGGCCGGCGCCGAACGTCACGTACTGCTCGGGCTGGTCGGGGCCGGCGGTGATGGTCGCGACGTCCTGCAGGTAGATCGGCCTGCCCTCGCGCACCGCAACGACCAGCTGCGCGACCTCGTCACGGTCGGCGAGGAATTCACCCGCCTGCACCGGCACGTTGCCGCCGTTCGCGACGAGCGTGCCTGCGTGCTGCACGACATTGGCCGCCTGGAGCGCGGCAACGAGCTCACTCACGGTAAGGCCGTAGCCCGCGAGACGCTGCGGATCGAGGCTGACGTGCACCGTCTGGTCGGGACCGCCGATCGTGTAGACGTTGCGAGTCCCCGGAACACGCTTGATCTCGGCCTCGATGGCGTGGGCGACCTGCCTGAGTTCGTACGCGCCGCGCTGCGGATCCCTGGTCCAGAGCGTTACGCTCAGGATCGGCACGTCGTCGATGCCCTTCGGTTTGACCAGCGGCTGGAGGATGCCGACGTCCGCCGGGCGCCAGTCCTGGTTGGAATAGATTGCGTTATAGAGCCTGACGATCGCGCTGGTCCGGTCCTCGCCGACTTCGAACTGCACGGTCAGCACCGCGGCGCCGGGACGCGAGACGGAATAGATGTGCTTTACGCCGGAGATCTCGGCGAGGACCTTCTCCATCGGCGTGGTCACCAGGGTCTCCACCTGGTTGGCGCTTGCCCCAGGGGCGGGCACGATGACGTTCGCCATCGTGACGTTGATCTGGGGCTCCTCCTCGCGGGGCGTAACCAGCACGGCGAAAACGCCAAGCAACAACGCGGAAAGCCCCAGCAGGGGCGTCAACTGGTTGTCGAGAAAGAACGCGGCGAGCCGGCCGCTGATGCCGAGCTTCTCAGTCATGCTTCGGCGCCGGTTGTCGTGCCATGACACCCGCAGCCGCCGGGTCGAGCGCGACGAGATCGCCCGCGGCGAGCCCTGCCAGGATTTCGACCCGGTCAACGCTTGAATGACCGAGCCGCACTTGTCGCAGCGATACCCGGCCGTCCGGCGCGACGACATAGACCGCACGCATCTCGCTGCGTTCGACGATCGCAGCACGTGGCACCAGCAACCGCTGTGACTCACCGGTGACGAAGCCAACCTTGACGAACATGCCTGGTGCGAGACCCCGCAGGTCTTTTGGCAGGTCGATCCGGGCGCGGAAGGTATTGGTCTGCGGGGCAGCGGACGGATAGAAGGTGATGGCGGTGGATTCGATCCGCCGGTCATCCACGTACACGGCAGCCTTACGCTGCGCGCGCACGTGCTCGACGATGCTCTGCGGAATTTCGACGATTACCCTCAGCGCATCGAGGGACGCGCCCGCGAGCAGTGGCGTGCCCGGTGCGACGGTCTCACCCACCTGCACGAACTTCTGCGTTACGACACCTGCGTAGGGAGCCCGGATCTCGGTGTAGGACACGCCTTCCCGGGCCGCATCAAGGCCGGCCCGCGACGCCACCAACCGGGCCGCAGCGGCGTCCCGCGCCGCCGTCGCCTCGTCGAGCGTGGCCTTGGCGACGACCTGGCGCGAGTACATGTCGCGGATCCGGTCATAGCGGGTCTGCGCCTCGCTCTCGCGGGCAGTGGCTTCCTTGAGCGCTGCCTGTGCCTGGCTGAGCCCTGCCACCTGCTCCGTGCTGCGCAGTCGCATCACCAGGGTGCCGGCGGGCACGTAGTCGTTCACGTCCACCTTGATTTCCGTGACCCGGCCGGCGGTCTGGGCGGAAACGGTCGCCTGGTTGACCGCCTCGACGGTGCCGTCGAGCATCCGCTCCATCGGCGCGGCCTCCTCGCCGACCCTGACGGTCGCGAGCTTCGGCGCGGCGAAGCCCGGCGCGCTCGAAACGGTCAGGAGCAGCAATGCCACCAACGCCGCCGCGGGATCAGTCCATCTCATTGCGTTCTCCGGCAGGAATCAGCAGGCAGCGAACGCCAGGACGAATCTGTCGATGCTCATGGTCGTGAACTCCTGCGTATCAACGGCGACCGTCGTCGACAACGCGGCCGGTCTGGGGATCGACGCGGATGAGCGGCAGGCCAGCCGCCTTCCAGGCCTGGATGCCGCCCGCGAGGTGCGTGAGATGGCCGAATCCTGCTGCCTGCAGCTTGTGGGCAGCCATCAGCGACCGCTTGCCCGAACCGCACTGCAGGACCAGCTTGCGACCTTCGAGTGGCAGGGCCTTCGGGTCGAAGGTCGAGAGCGGATAGAGCAACGCGCCATGGATTCTCTCGACGGCGTACTCGTTAACTTCGCGGACGTCGACGAGCAGGATCTCGCCGGCTTCAAGCCAGGCGCGGACCTGTTCCGGCGTGGCGTCGGTGACATGGCTGTCGTGGTGAGTCATTGGAACCTTCAGGGAAGTGGCTGGTGGTGATTGCTGGACGTCAGCGGGGGCGTCAGAGGGGGCGGCCGAGGACGTTGAGCGGCACTCGCAGATAGCTCACGCCGTCCGCGTCGGGGGGAGGCAGCCGGCCGGCACGGATGTTCACCTGCACGGCGGGGATCAGCAGGTTTGGCACGTCGAGCGTCGCGTCACGCGTGCGGCGCATCTGCACGAAGGCTTGCTCGGAGACCCCGTCACGCACGTGAATGTTGGCGGCGAGCTGTTCCGCAACGGAACTCTCGCAGCGAGGCTCACGCCCACCTGGGGAGTAGTCATGGCACACGAACACACGCGTCGCCGGCGGCAATTGATAGAGGCGCTGCACCGAGTGATACAGCGCAGCGGCGTCACCGCCCGGAAAATCGCAGCGTGCGGTGCCGCCGTCCGGCATGAAGATCGTGTCGCCGACGAACACGGCATCGGCGATCAGGTACGCGACGCTGTCGTTCGTGTGGCCCGGAACCGGGAGCACCCGGATCTCCTGCTGGCCGAGCGACAGCCGCTCGTCGTCCGCCAGCAGCCGGTCGAAATCGCTGCCGTCCGCGGCGAAGCCGGCCTCGAGACCGAAGATGCGCTTGAACGTCCGCTGCACATCGAGCACGCCGCGGCCGATGGCGACGCTGCCACCCAACGTCGAGCGCAGGTGCTGCGCTGCGGAAAGATGATCGGCGTGGGCGTGCGTTTCGAGGATCCAGAGCACGCTGGCGCCTGCCGCGCGGCAGTGCGCGATGACCTGATCTGCACTGGAGGTGCCGGTGCGACCTGAACGCCAGTCATAGTCGAGTACCGGATCGATCACGGCGGCTGCGCGCGTGCCTGGGTCCATCACGACGTAGGTCCAGGACCCGGTGGGCTTGTGGTGGAACGCGTTGACTGCAGGTTGCATGGGGTGGCTGTCCTCGAGTGGTCGGCACAATATTAGGGATTGCTAAATTAGTCAATGTTGATTTACGATGCGGCCACTGGACTGGAGACCCGCCGCATGCCTCGCGCTGCCCGACCACCTACCGCAGGACCACAGACGCCGGACTCGACGCGGATCGAAGAGATGCACGCGCACGCAGCCGATGCCGCCCACCTGCTGAAAGCACTGGGCAATGAACAGCGATTGCTCATCCTCTGCCATCTCCTGGCCAGGCCCCTCTCGGTCGGCGAGCTGAACGAACGGCTCGAACTCAGCCAGTCGGCCCTCTCCCAGCACCTCGCCTTGCTGCGCGAGGGCGGGCTGGTGGATACGCGGCGCGAAGCGCAATCCATCTTTTACTCGCTGCCGCCGGGTGCAGTCACCCGCATCATGGCGTTGCTGCAGGACATCTATTGCAGCGTTCCGCCCGCGCCGGAGGACCTCGACCCGGCGCCGCGCACGCCCTGCCAGTAATGGCAGCCGCGCCGCCATTCGCTGTCATGGACAGCTGACGTTGCTCGCCGCGGTTCTCGGGGCCCTGGCGATCGGCCTCAGTCTCGGCCTGCTCGGGTCGGGCGGGTCGATCCTGACCGTGCCGGTGCTGCATTACCTGCTGCAGCAACCGGAGCAGGTAGCCATCGGTGGCTCGCTGCTGGTGGTTGGCCTGATCGCCGCCGCAGCCTGCGTCCCTTATGCGATAGCCCGCCAGGTGGACTGGCGCAACGTGCTGTGGTTCGGCCTGCCTGGCATGCTCGGTGCGTGGCTGGGCGCGTCACTGGCGCGCTGGGTGCCGGGTACGGCACAACTCGCATTGTTCGCATTCGTCATGCTCGTAGCCGCATGGCGCATGCTGCGGAGCGCGCCGGTCGCTGCTGGCGACCACCGACCGCACCTCGTCGCCATCATCGCGGGCGGCGCGGCCGTTGGCGTGTTGAGCGGCCTGGTCGGAGTGGGTGGCGGATTCCTGATCGTGCCCGCCCTGGTACTGCTGGCCGGCGTGCCCATGTCGAGCGCAGTCGGCACCAGCCTCGCCGTCATCGCCATGAATTCGTTCACCGGCTTCGGCAAGTACCACCAGGTACTGGCAGCCAAGGGACTCGCACTCGACTGGCACGTGCTGTTGTTGATCGCGGCCATCGGTGTGATCGGCAGCTTCGCAGGCAATCGCCTCGGCCGGCGACTGCCGCAGTCCTCGTTGCGCAGGTTGTTTGGAATCTTTCTCGTCGTGATGGGACTCTTCGTTGCAATAGATGCCGGACCCAGGCTGATGCACTGAACCCGAACGGGCTCTTGCAGGAAGTCCTGCATTGGCATCAAATTAGATGCGGCTGATATGCGGCGCAAACGGGGGCAACATGGACAGGCGAAAATTCATTCTCGGATCCACGAGTGCGCTGACAGGCGGCTTGTTTTTGCCGGGAATCGTTGGCAGTGCGACAGCTCAAGACCTGCCGGCCGGCGCCGTAGCCTCCGGTATCCTCGACGCGTTGCCGGGCAAGCGGCCGCTGATCAAGCGCAGCTTCCGGCCGCCGAATTACGAAACGCCCGTCAGTTATTTTCGCGAGGCATTCACGCCGAACGATGCCTTCTACGTGCGCTGGCACTCAGCGGTACCGGACGTCGCGCTGGCGGATTGGCGCTTGCGGATCTCCGGACCCGGCGTGAAGTCGGAACGCGAGTTCACGCACGACACGCTGCGGCGCAAGTTCAAGTCCGCCGAGGTCGCTGCCGTCAACCAGTGCTCGGGCAACCGGCGCGGGCTCTTCAATCCGCACGTTGCCGGGGTGCAATGGGGATTCGGGGCCATGGGCAATGCCGTGTGGAGTGGAGTACGGCTGAAAGACGTCCTCGAGGATGCCGGGCTCACCGCGAGCGCACTGGAGGTAGTGGGCAACGGTGCCGATGCACCGACGCTCACCGGACCCGACTTCGTCAAGAGCCTGCCCATGTGGAAGGCGCTCGATCCGGACACGCTGATCGCCTTCGAGATGAATGGCGAGCCACTGCCGACATGGAACGGCGCGCCGGCGCGACTCGTCGCCCCGGGCTGGACCGCGACCTACTGGATCAAGGCTCTCGCGGACCTGACCGTGACTGACAAGCCGTTCGAAGGATTCTGGATGAAAACCGCCTATCGCGTGCCGAAAGGCATGTTCGGCGCCAGCGGCTTCGAATCGCAGGACACCGAGCAGAACTCGCCCATCACCGCGATCAAGGTGAACTCGCTGGTGGTCGATCCTGCACCGGGTGCCGTGCTCGAGCGCGGCAAACGCATCGAAGTGCTTGGCATCGCCTGGGACGGTGGCTCAGGCATACGCGGCATCGAGGTCTCGCTGGACGGTGGCAAGACGTGGCGCGACGCGAAACTGCAGCGCGATCTCGGCCGCTACTCGTGGCGGCAGTGGCGCTATGCGATCAAGCCCGAACAAGCGGGTGCGATGACCCTGATGGCCCGCGCTCACGCGCGCGACGGGTCGACACAGACAGATACACTCGTACACAACCCGGCCGGCTATCACCACAACGTGGTGCAGAAGGTGGACTACCATGTCGCATAAGCATGCCGTGCGCAGAGCGGTCACGTCCGTCATGCTGGCTGCGTCGATTGCAACAGCGGCCGCGGACGAAAGCAGCATCAGGCTGACCGAAGACGCGGGGCTGCCACAGGTGCAGGCAAGCTGCTCCATGTGCCACAGCCTCGACTACATCCTCATGAACTCGCCCTTCCAGGACAAGGCGGCCTGGGAGAAGACCGTCAACAAGATGGTCAAGGTCATGGGCGCACCGATGACGGCAGACGACGTCGCTGCCGTCGTGGCTTATCTCGATACCCACTACGGCAAAGGCGCGCCAGCGGCGCCCTGACGGCAGTTCGGCAGTCGCTCAGTACAGGACAGAGATCAGCGTAAAGCTGACGATGCCCACGAGCACGGCAGAGAACAGCCCCACTGCCAGCGGCTTGAGGCCGATGGCGCGCAGGCCCTTGATACTGGTGCCGAGACCCACTGCCGCCATGGCGATGGCGAGGCAGTACGTCGCCACCTGCTTGACGAAGCCTACAACCTCCTTCCACTGCGCGGGCTCGAGCACGCCGAAAGCACGCTCGCCCATGTCGCCGACCGTGCGCAGGACGCTCATGGCCGCGAAGCCCACGATGAACAGCGGGATCATCGTGTACCACTTGGGCGCCGTGCCACCCTCGCTCGAGCGGCGATGGTAGAGCACCGCCATGATCGGTATCACGACCAGCATGCTCAGATTGCGCACCAGCTTGGTGACTGTGGCGACGTCGAGCGCCTGCGGATCTTTGAAATACTCCTGGTAGACGAGTCCGGCGCCGGCCACCTGTGCTGTTTCGTGCACCGCTGTGCCGAGGAACATGCCGGAGCGGAACGCATCACCGTCGAACAGCCAGTGCGCCGCGAACGGATAGGCCAGCATGGCAACCACGCCGAACAGCGTGATGCACGCCACCGCGTAGGCGGTCTCGTCGTCTTTCGCACCGATCGTGGGAGACATCGCGACGATGGCCGTGGCGCCGCAGATGCTGGTGCCCACGCCGATCAGCGTGCCGAGCCGGTCGGTGAGGCCGACGCGACGGCTGACGTAGGTGACGATCGCGATCGCGGCGAGGATGGTGCCGATGATGACGGGCAGGGCCTTCAGGCCGATGGCTCCCGCCTCCACGATCGACAGCCGGATGCCGAGCAGCACGATGCCGAGGCGCAGGATCCGCACTACGGAGAACTTTATGCCCGGCCGCAGGAACTCGGGCAGCTTGAACAGGTTATTGACGAGGATGCCGAGCAGGATCGCCATCATGATGCCGCTGATGGCGCCCTTCTGCAGGCCGAGCGCGGGGGCAAGCACGCCTGCGAGGTACTCGCCGGTCAGCGCAAGGAACAGGGCGAGCAGGAATCCCCAGATGGCATTCATGGTGTGGAGTCTCGATTTTTTTCATCACCGGCGGCGCGCGGGTGCGCGCCGCCCCGCGGGCACGGCCTCACCGCTTCCAGCTGTAGCTCACCTCGAGTTCGAACTGGTGCATGCTGAACTCGACCGTCTGCGTCGGATCGAAGTTGCTCGGTCCCTTGAGCGTCTGCTCGGGTGCGTACATGAACGACAGGTTCCATTCGTTGCCGCCGGCCTGCTTCTTCGTGAAGCCGACGCTGAAATGGTCCTCCATCACCGCCGGCGCGAGTATGTTGAACGTCATCTGGTCCTTCGGGATCGGCTGGTCGGTGACGCTGTAGCCGCCGCGCAGGGTCCAGGTATCGTCGAGTTGATAGGATGCGCCGAACTTGTAGACACTGATGTCTTCCCAGCCGAAGCCTGCGCCGCGGTTGCCGCCGAGGCAGCCTTCGAAGTCCGTGCCGCCTTGTCCCGCGGTCGGGCACTGGAACAGGTTCTGGATCGGGTTGCCGACCGCGCCGACGTCGCTGTACCAGATCTCCTGCCAGTCGAACATCAGCGCAAGGCGGTCGTTCGGCTTGATGGCGATACCAACCGTCGCCGTCGCGGGCATGTCGAATCCGCCCTGATCGGCGAAGAGGTCCGCATAGTCGCCGAACTCTCCCATCGACATCTTGGTCGTGTAGGCGGCGGCGAAGCTGAACATGTCCACCGGATTCCACTGCAAGCCGATCGACGCGCCATATCCATAGGACATGTCATGCCCATTGCCGGACAGGTTCCTCGGCATGACCGTGCCGCCGCTTCGGGCAAAAGTCTCGGTGTAGGGCGCGAACATGCTGACGCCGCGAGCCTCGAAACGCTGCATCGCAATGATCGCAGATGCGCCGAGTGAGAACTGGTCGCTGAACTTGCGCGCGTACGTGAGGTTCAGGAACGCCTGCATCAGGTCGACGCCGGCCGTGCCACCACCGTACGTTCCGTCGAAAGTCATCACCGGCGCCGGGCCCGGGCCGTCGGGATCGAAGCTGGCCGTGCCACCTTCCCATTTTGTGTTCATGCCGCCACGCGCATAGAAGGCGGCGGCGAGGAAATCCACGTCGCTCAGGGCCCGGTTCATGCCGACGAAGGGAATCGGGAAGAACTCATTTTCGCTGTCGATGCTGTTCGGGCCGATCGTGAACGCGCCGCCATTGCCATTGGCCAGGCTGGCCGATGTCTCATAGTCACGCATCGGGCTGAAGATGCTGAGGCCGGCGTCGATGCTGTCCGGCACGAATGCGATGTTGGCCGGGTTAGTAGCGAGCGACATCACTTCCTGCGGATTGGCTGTGCCCGCGCCCGCCTGTGCCTTGCTCTTGGTACCGGTGCCGGTGGTGTAGTAGCCGTTGGTCGCGGACGCACTGCCCGCGGCGAGTGTCAGCGCGACAAACAGCCCGACGAGGTTTCGGCCTTGCAGCTTGCTCATGAGGATCCCTCTGACCGTACCTGCGGTCGCGTGTGAGATAAATTAGATAACGCTAAATTGTCGGCGTGAGCGACGTTCCGCCGCTACTCGGGTTTTCCATTACCTGCCTGCTTGATCCAGCAACCGTTGCCTGCAGGCAACGAATGCCGGCCTCAGGCCTTGCGCTTCAGGACAAAGCGGTAGACGTTGCCGTCGACGGATTGCTCGACGAGTTCGTGGCCGGTCGTGCGGCAGAATGCCGCGAAATCCTTCACGGCGCCGGGATCGGTCGCCAGGATCTCGAGGGTAGCGCCGGGAGGCAGCGCAGTGAGCGCCTTCTTGGCCTTGAGGATGGGCAACGGGCAGTTCAGCCCTTTCGCGTCCAGTGTCTGGTCAGCCATGGTGCAGTTCGGCTCCGTGGTCGTGGATCGATCAGATGAACAGGTTGATCTCGGACTGGGTCGCGACCTCGATGTAGGTCGCGGCGCCGCCCACTTCGATGCCGGGAATCATGTCGTCGAGCGTGTATTCGAACAGGTCCATCGTCATCTGGCAGGCGATCATGCGCACCTCGGATTCGAGAGCGAGCGCCCGCAGTTCGGGGATCGAGGCGACCCCCTTCTTTTTCATCATGTTCTGCATCATCACGGTGGCCCCGGCGTCGACGCCCGGGATCATCGAGGCGAAGTTGGGCATGCCCATGTGCCCACCCATCATCGGCATCTTCATCGCCGGGTTGCCGAGCGGCGTCATCTTCAAGTCGAGGTCCTTGAGCAGCAGGGACAAGCCGTAGAACGTGAAGAACAGCGTAACGTTGAGCCCCATCGCTGCCGCCGTCGTTGACAGGATGAACGGCGGGTACGCCCAGTCGAGCGAACCCTTGGTGACGATGATGGACAGGCTCTTGGTGCCAGACGAATCAGTCATGGACGATTCCCCGCAGGATGTTCGTTGGATCTCCGGGCAAACTAACAGAGACCTCTTTATTAGCAAAGTCGAATAACTTACCCTTGGTCCGTGAACGATAGGTGTTTTCCGCAGCAATTCTTGCGGCATTGCAACATCGCCGCAATGGCGGGAAGCGCGCCGGCTGTACTCGTTGGCAGTGTGTTTTGCCGGGCACAAGGCTTCGGACGCAATCACCCGCTGGCCATTCCCAGGGTCGCGACGGTACTGCGTTTGTGCGAGGAACTTGGCTGGGTCGACGAGTCGTCGATGTGCGAAGCGCCCGCTGCCGATCTCGCCAGCCTGGTTCGATTCCACGATCACGAGTACGTCACCGCACTCCGCGACGCAGACGCGACCGGACAGGTCACCGCCGCCGTGCGGGAGCGTTTCGGCTTTGGCACCCTGGAGAATCCACTGTTTCCCAGCGTGTTCGCCCGCGCCGCGACGGCCGTTGGCGGATCGATCCTTGCGGCCGAACTCGCGCTCGACGGCCGCGTCGTGTTTCACCCGGCCGGTGGCACGCACCACGGCCGGCCAGCCCGGGCCAGCGGCTTCTGCTATTTCAACGACCCGGTCTTCGCCATCATGACTCTGCTCGAGCACGGCATGCAGCGCGTGCTGTACGTCGATCTCGACGCTCACCATGGCGACGGCGTGCAGGATGCCTTTGCCGGCAATCCGGCGGTGTTGACGATTTCCCTGCATGAAACAGGCCGTTGGCCGCACTCGGGCGGGGCTGACGACACTGGCGGCGGCAATGCGATCAACCTGCCGGTACCGCCCGGGTTCAACGACAGCGAACTGGAATTCCTGCTGCAGCACCTGGTGCTGCCTGGGGCAGAGGCCTTCAAGCCGCAGGCTGTGGTGATCACCTGCGGCACGGATGCGCTGGACGGCGATCCGCTGTCACGGCTTGCACTCAGCAATGGCGCGCTGTGGAGCGCGGTTGAACGCCTCATCGAGCCGGTCGGACCGGCGGTGGTACTGGGCGGCGGCGGTTACAACCCGTGGACATTGGCGCGGTGCTGGACCGGGCTGTGGGGCCGATTGTCCGGACGCGATATCCCGGCGACACTGCCGTCCGCGGCAGGACGAATTCTGGCCGACCTGCAATGCGACCTCGTCGACGACGAGGATGTCCGCCCGGAGTGGTTGACGACGCTGGCGGATTCACCGAACGTGGGAACGGTGCGCAAGGACGTAAGCGACCTCGTGGCGACACACGAGCGACGGAGGCTGCATGAACTGGCTTGAATCCATGGCACGGATCGAGGACCTCGAGGATGTCCGACTCGACGCCGGGCTGGTCGCGGAGTTCGAGGCCGCCGCAGCGGGTTCACCGGCACGCCCGATCCGCTTCTCCACGCCGACGTTCAAGGATTACGCGAGCACTGAACTCGCAGGCTGCTCGAAGAACAGCTTTCCGTCCTTCTCCATCACGGCAGGCGCCTGCGGCCTCAACTGCGATCATTGCCGGGCGGAAATCCTCAAGCCGATGCTGCCCGCCACCTCGCCGGCCATGCTCGACCAGAAGGTGCGCCACCTGGTTGCCACCCAGGGACTGCAGGGCTTCCTGCTCTCCGGCGGCTCCAACCGGCGCAACGAAATCCCCTACGAGCGCTACTACCCGGTCGTCGAGCAGCTGAAACGCGATTTTCCTGACATGAAGATCGCGATCCACACCGCGTTGACTGACGAGCGTGGCGCACGCTCGATGGAGGCCGCGGGTGTCGACACGGCGATGATGGACGTGATCGGCGCCGACGCGACGATCCGCGAGGTTTATCACCTCGACCGCCCGGTGGAAGACTTCGAAGCCACCCTGGCGGCGTTGTGCGCGACCTCGATGGAAATCAGTCCGCACATCGTCATCGGCCTGCACTACGGCCACATCCTCGGTGAGCCGAACGCGCTGGACATCGTCAGCCGCTATGCGCTCAACGCACTCGTGCTGGTGGTCGTCATGCCCTTCTACGCCAAGCCGGGGCTCTACGCCGTACCCGACACGAGCGATGTCGGCAGGATTTTCCTCGAGGCACGCAGGCGTCTCGCCGACCGACAGGTGCTGCTCGGCTGCGCCCGGCCTCCCGGCCTGCACAAGCGGGCAACGGACGCCTACGCGGTGATGGCGGGCCTCGACGGCATCGCTTTCCCGGCGGATGGGGTCGTCGCGGTGGCAAACGCGATCGGGCGGCCGTTCCACCAGGAACACGCCTGCTGTTCAATCAAGCTGGGAGCCGCCCCGCGGCCCGCGCAATCCCGCACCTGCGCCGCCTGACGGCGCGCGGATCACACGCAGGACTACGAACATGAGTTGCATCAAGCAGAGCACGGATGCCGTGGACGCAATGCCGGCCGGGGATCGATCCTTCAATGCGTTCGACGACATGCAGCCGCGAATGCCGCTCGCTACGCCCGTCGAGGCCCGCAACGGCCGGCGCGTGAAAGACGCGGCCGTCCCGCCGCAGGGCGTGTACCTGCCGAACAACAATGTGTTGACGCCGCAGATGCGCTCGCCCGAGTACGTGCAGATGTCGAACGCGGCCGCGATCACGCTCGGCATCATGGGGGGCAAGATGCACCGCTGCGGCTGCACGCGGTGCCTGAACCTGCTGCTCACTTACCCGGAAGGCTGCCGCGCGAACTGCGCCTACTGCGGCCTTGCGCGGCACCGCGAGGCCGATCGCGATTATGCCGACCGTAACTTCATCCGCGTCGACTGGCCTGCGGTGCCGATGGCCGAGATCGTCGACAAGGTCGCGCAGAGCGGCGACCAGAGCCCGTTCCATCGCATGTGCATCTCGATGATCACCCATCCGCGTTCCGACGAGGACTCCGTGGCGGTGCTCAAGGCGTGGACGTCACGGATTGACCCGGCGACGATCCCGGTCTCGATCCTGTCGAATCCCACGACGATGGAGCGCGACGACGTGCGACGCCTGCGCGACCTCGGCGCCGACATCTTCACCGTGGCACTGGATGCCGCAACGCCGGAAATCTTCGACCGCACCCGCGGCAAGGGCGTGCAGTCGCCGCACAAGTGGCAGCAGTACTGGGAAATCCTGCTGCACGCCCGCGATATCTTCGGCCCGCAGAAATTCGGCGCCCACATCATCGTCGGCATGGGCGAGACCGAGCACGCGGTGCTGAAGCTGGTGCAGCAACTGGTCGACCTCGGCGGCCACAGCCATCTGTTCTGCTTCTTCCCGGAGCAGGGATCGCTGATGGACCACCTGCCGGCGACGCCGCGCGACCAGTGGCGACGCGTGCAGCTGGCACGCTACCTGATCGATTACGCGGGAGTCCGCGTGGACCAGATGTCGTTCGACGCGGAAGGACGCGTGACGGGTTACGGCCTGGCACCGGCCGAGGTCGACCAGGTGATCGCCGAAGGCGTCGCGTTCCGGACCTCGGGCTGCCCGGGCAAGTTCCGTGACGACGTCTCCGCGTGCGACCGGCCCTACGGCGACTCGCCGCCCAGCAACATCGCCAGCTATCCGTTCCAGCCGAACAAGCAGGACCTGCGCAAAATCCGCCGCCAGCTCAAGATCCCCGTCGTGCAGGGCTGATACGCCATGGCCGGGCGATTCCGCGTCGTCGATACCGGGGTCCTGGAGGGCCGGTTCAACATCGCGATCGACCAGGCGATGATTGAAGAGCACCAGGCCGGACGCATCCCCGACACGTTTCGCTTCATGCGCTTTCCGCCGACGGCGCTGATCGGTCGGCACCAGGCGCTGCGACAGGAAGTCGACGTCGATCACTGCCGCGCCCATGGCATCGGCATCGTGCGGCGCATCACCGGCGGCGGTGCGATCTACCTCGACGAGGGTCAGCTGGGCTGGGGCCTCGTGTTCCAGCGCAAGGCGCTGGGAGCCACGTGCCTCGCCGGGCTGGCGAGCGACATCTGCGAGGCCGTGGCCGCCGGCTTGCGCCGATTGGGTGTCGACGCACGCTACCGGCCCCGCAACGACATCGAGGTGGACGGTCGCAAGATCAGCGGCACGGGCGGGTTCTTCGACGGCGACACGCTGATCTACCAGGGTACCGTGCTGGTGGACCTGGATCCCGGCGCCATGGTGGCCGCGCTGCGCGTCCCGCGCGCCAAGCTGGAGAAGCGGCAACTCGACTCGGCAGCACAGCGCGTCGTCACCCTGCGTGAACTGCTGGGGCCGGCGACGCCCGGCCTGCCGGCCATCCAGAGCGCGCTGCTCGAGGCCTTCGGCGAGCGATTCGACCTGGCCTGGGACTCGGAGCCGTTGACTGCGGCCGAGGAGACCCTCGCCCGCGAGCATTTCCGCGATGAGATCGGCACTGACGAGTTCGTTGCGCAGGTCGACGATCCCGCGAGCGACAGCGACTTCGCCATCGGCACGCAGACCGGCGCGGGTGGCACCGTCACCACCTACGTCAGGCTCGAAGGTGTCGCACGCAAGCGCATCGGTCAGGCCCTCATCACGGGCGACTTTTTCGTGGCGCCGCCGCGCGTGGTGTTCGACCTCGAGGCGGCATTGCGAGGTGCCTATGTCGCTGACGCCGGCGAGATCATGGAGCGATTTTTCCATGAACGACCGATCAACGCCTTGAGCGTCACGGCCGCCGATTTCCGGGCATCGCTCGACGGCGCGCTGGTTGCCGCCAATGCCCAGCGCCCGTGAAGACGCTCGCGGTCGTCCAGCACACCTCGGCGGAGTACCTCGGCCTGCTCGAGGATCACCTCGAGGGTCGGCGCATTCGATTCCGCTATGCACGACCGTTCGCCACGGGCGGACGGGTGCCCGGCCCTGACGGGTTGCACGACGGGCTCGTGCTGCTGGGCGGCGGACCCTGGGGCAGTGCTGGCGTGCGCAACGTGCCGACGCTCGCGCAGGAGGTTGCGCTGACCCAGGCGGCGCTGGACAAGGGCTTACCGGTACTCGGCATCGGACTGGGAGCCCAGATCCTGGCCATTGCGGCCGGCGGCGGGTCTTCGCCATCGCCTCTCGAGTTCTCGGTGAGCGAAGCGGAGCGCACCGCGACGGATGCGTTGGCGGGCTACCTGCCGCAACGATTTCCCCTGGTCGTGTACGGTCGCGACCGGCCGGAACCCCCGCAGACCGCACGGATTCTCGCGCGCGATCGTGAGGGTCGACCCGCGGTGTTCCAGGTCGGTACGAACGCGCTGGGTTTCACGGGGCACCCCGGAACAAAAGCCGCCATCGTCGAGGACCTGATCATGGAGTTTGACGAGGGGCCGGCAGATCCTGCCGCCAACCTCGCGCGCTTGCGTACTTTGCAGCGCAGCATCGAGGATGCGCTGGTGCCGATCATGACTGGCGTCGTCAGGGTGCTGGCACTGATGGATTGATCCTTCGCCGCAATGCGTATTGCGAGAGGCGCACAATTAAATTAGGGTGCACTAATACTTTTCGACGCCCGTGCGTGCTGCGCCGCGTCATTGTGAACCGGAGAATGCCAGATGGCAGACAAGAAGCTGATCATCGTCATGGCCAACAGTGACCCGCGCAACGGCGAGGAAATCGGCGCGCCGATCTTCCAGGCGTCAGTCGCTGCCGCCATGGATTTCGAGGTCGAAGTCATCTGCACGGCTACCGCCGGGCGCTTGATGAAGAAAGGCGTGGCCGAGCGCCTGTGGGTCAAGGAAGGCTCGCCCAAGAGCGTCTACGATTTCATCAAGGACGCGCACGAAGCGGGCGTGAAGTTCTACTGCTGCTCGCCCAACCTCGATCTCTTCGACATGACCAAGGAAGACCTGATTCCGGAATGCGACGGCATCATCGGCGGCGCGTACCTGATCGAGCGGGTCATGGAAGACGATTCCGAGGTCTTGACGTACTGAGCTTGCGGCCGTAGCGGATCGGGAGGGGACATGGAACACGCCGGCACACGCGTACAGGAGTTCATCGGCGACCCGGTCTCGGACACGCCGGCGGTCGACCGTAAGCAGCTCGAGGCGATCTTCTCCGACATCCAGTCGGACATGCGCTTCGACCACGAGCTGAACGGCTGCCTCAACTGCGGCATCTGCACGGCCACCTGCCCTTCCGCGCATTACTACGATTACAGCCCGCGCGAAATCGTCCAGCTGCTGTGGACCGAGAACCTGGAGGGCATCTACGACGCCATGCAGGAGAAGATCTGGGCCTGCGCCCAGTGCTACACCTGCGCCGCGCGCTGTCCCTTCGGCAACTCGCCGGGCGGCCTCGTCATGGTCATGCGCGAGGTGGCGATCAAGCACGGCATGGAGTCGGCCAAGAACGTGCTGCGGCCGTTCAGCCGCGTGATGCTCAAGCTGATCTCGACGGGCAACCAGCTCGCGCCGGACATGATCAACAAGGAAGGCTTCCCCGACTGGGGGCCGAACATCTCCAAGGTAGATGCGCCGCTCGCGATCCTGCGCAAGGCGATCCCCATGCCCACGCTGCACACGACCAAGACGGCCTGGGAAGTGAATCTCAAGACGTCCGTCGAGCTCTACACCATCTGGGAAGAGACGGGCGTGCTCGGCAGCCTGAAGACGATCGACAAGAACCTGCATGACGTCATCGCCGACATCATGGAGGAGAAACGCGACGAGCTCGAGGAATGGCTCGAGGAACAGGCAGAGGAATAGCAGGCCACGCACCTGCAGCCATGACCCTGACGCAGACACGCTTGGGAGGAGACGGACCATGACGACGGACAGCAAGATTCCTGGTGAGCGCTTCACGGGCCACGGCCCCGAATGGCGTGAAGTGAAACTGACACGCAAGGACGCGAACACGGCCACGGCCTGGGTCGAGCAGGTGATCGACAAGCGTTCGATGCTGACGCAGAAGGACCGCGTGGAAGACGTGCGCGACCTCATGTGGCAGCTGGAGAAGGAAGGCGAGATCGTCGTCCACCGGGTGAGCGACGAGCACCAGCCCGTGATGGTCAAGACACTGTATGGGTGGGACAAGAAGATCCCGACCACCCGTCTCTGGCACCACAAATCCTGCGGCCAGTGCGGCAACATTCCCGGCTACCCCGCCTCGCTACTCTGGCTCATGAACAAGATGGGCATCGAGTACCTGGACGAGACGGACCAGACCTCGTGCACCGCGTGGAACTACCATGGCTCCGGCATCGGCAACATCGAGAGCCTGGCGGCCGTCTTCCTGCGCAATTTCCACCAGGCCTACGTCGCCGCGAAGGCGCAGGGGCTGCCGGCCAGCTATTACTACCCGCTGGTGCACTGCGGAACCTCGTTCGGCAACTACAAGGAAGTCCGCGGCTACCTGCTGCGCTCGGCCAAGTTGCGCGAGAGCGTGACCAGGATCCTCGGCAAGCTCGGCCGCCTGGTCGACGGCAAGCTCCTCATCCCGGAAGAGGTCGTGCACTACTCCGAGTGGCTGCACGTCATGCGTGGCCAGGTCGTAAACCACCAGGAGATCGACTGCAGCAACATCCGCGCGACGATCCATCCCGCATGCCACGTCTACAAGATGGTGCCGGAGGACGTGGTCTATGACGACGACGTGCTCGACGGCAACCGGGTCGCCGTGTCCACCGGCATCATGCAGTCGCTCGGCACCCAGGTCATCGACTACCGGACGTGGTACGACTGCTGCGGCTTCGGCTTCCGCCACATCATTTCCGAGCGCGAGTTCACGCGTTCGTTCGCCATCGACCGCAAGCTCCGGGTCGTGCAGGACGAGGCGCATGCCGACGTCATGATCGGCCACGACACGGGCTGCATCACCACGCTCGACAAGAACCAGTGGATCAGCAAGGCGGGCGGCAATCCCGTCGACGTGCCTGTGCTTGCCGACTGCCAGTTCGCCGCCATGGTCTGCGGCGCGCATCCGTACAAGATCGTGCAGTCGCACTGGCACGCCTCATCCACCGAGACCTTGATGGAAAAAATCGGCATCGACTGGCGCGCCAAGAAGGCCGAGTTCGAGGCCTACCTCAAGGAAGTGGCGGCGGGACGCATCGAAACCCTCTACGACCCGCGGCGAATGATCACCTCGGGTCCAGGCTACAAGCAGATCGAAGCAGCAAAATGAACAAGCCAATCCTCATCGTCGGGGGCGGACCGGCGGGCCTTGCGGCCGCGCACGCGCTCGCCCGTGTCGGACAGAACAGCGTCCTGGTGGAAAAGCAGGACCGGCTCGGCGGCGCGCCGATCCTGTCCGGGTACGCCAAGCTGGTGCCGTCGGGCGAGTGGGCCCGCGATGCGATTGGCGGCATGGTCGATCGCGTGCGCAACGACCCGCTGGTCGACGTGCAGACGGGCGCGCAAGTGGAATCCTTCGCGGGCCAGCCAGGCGCCTTCAGTGCCCGGCTCAGCAACGGCACCAGCGTCGATGCGGCTGCCGCGATCCTGTGCACCGGCTTCACGCACTTCGACTCGGTGAACAAGCCGGAATGGGGCTTCGGCACGTTCCCGGACGTGGTCACGACCACGCAGGTCGAGCAGATGATTTCCTCCGGCAAAGGTGTGCGCTGCCCGTCGGACGGCCGCAAGCCGAAGCGCGTGGCGATCCTGCTGTGCGTGGGCTCGCGTGACCGCCAGATCGGCCGCGAGTGGTGCTCGAAGATCTGCTGCACCGTGTCGGCGAACATGGCCATGGAGATTCGCGAGGAACTCCCCGACTGCCACGTCTACATCTATTACATGGACATCCGCACCTACGGCCTGTACGAGACCAAGTACTACTGGCGCAGCCAGGAGGAATTCAAGGTCAAGTACATCAAGGCGCGCATTGCGGAGGTCACGTCCAACGGCGAACAACTCGTGGTCAAGGGCGAGGACACGCTCGTCAAGCGCCCGATCACGATCCCGTTCGACATGGTGGTCCACGCCATTGGCATGGATCCGAACGTGGACAACAAGTCGATCGCCTCGACGTTCGGCATCGACCTCGAGCGCCACGGCTACGTCGCGCGCGGCAACGCCTACGGCAACACGGCGGAAGCCTCGCGTGCCGGCGTGTTCGTCGCCGGTGCGGCATGCGGACCGGAGACGATCGACGACTCCATCGCGCAGGGTCATGCGGCCGCGCTGGCTGCGCTCGGCTTGCTGCAGCCGGCGCGCGCGCGCGCCTGACGGCGGCAGGCGGAATGTTCGGCCGTTCATCCCGCGCGAGCGTTCCGGTGGTGCCGGAAGGGCCGCAACTCGACCTGAGCGGCCCGCGCCTGCGACGGGCGTTCGAGGCCCTCGTTCAAGGCGCCGATGACCACGGCGGCGTGGAGCGCTACGTCGACGCATTGAAGCTCAAGCAAACCCTCTTCCGCGAAGCGCTCCTCTCCCAGGATGGGCAGCGTGCACGGCAGATCGAAGCGGCGGCATTCATGCCGCTTTGCGCATTCCTGCCAACGGTACGACGGCGCATCGTGCCCTGGCTTGCGGAGCCCCTGTTCAGCGGATTGCGCAGTGCCATCGCAACCTTGCTCGAACCCACCGACGACACGTCCGGTACGGATACGCGAATCCGGGCGTTCTGCGCCGGCTTCCCGCAGGACGACGCGCATCGCTGGACGCGCGACTTCGCGGCCGAGTTGCTGCACAACAGCGACCCCGAACGCTATCCACTCATGACCCGCTGGGTCTGGGATGCCGGCATCAACACCGGAGTGCTGCGGGAGATCTGGCACGCCCCCGACGTCGACCACGTCACGATCGCCGCACGCGACGATTACGCGACGTTCCTGGTCCTGCGCGCGGAATTGAGCCAGTTCCTGAGCGGCAACGGCGTATTCCGCGACGTGCTGCAGTTTGTCGACATGCTCTGCGCGCAGGTCTACGCGGGATACATCGGCGAGCAGGGCGGCAGTTACCTGCGCACGGACTTCACCGCACCGGAGGACCCGATGCTGCACTCGCGGCGCCTGCTCGGACTCGACGGCATCCGTCCCGGCACTGGCCGCCTGCGAATCAAGACCATCGACGGCGAGGCGCTCAGCGTCGCCGACCCATCCAGCCCGCCGGTCTCCGGCTGAAAAGGCAAGCCCATGCCCATCCATGAGCAGTCACTGATACGCCCGGAGAACCTCACGACCCACGACCAGCTCGTGGTGGACGGGGTGGATGTTTCCGGCCACTGGAGCACGTTCATCCAGACCCGGGTGGTTTCGGACTACAACGAGGCCATGCAGGACGAGATCGCTGCGCTGCCCGGCGGCGAGAACGTGCACCGCTGCTGGCAGTGCGGTTCCTGCACCAATTCCTGCACCGTCAATGCGATCAACCCCGAGTTCAACCCGCGTCACTGGATCTACCTGGTCCGCATCGGGATGGAATCGGAGATCCTGCGCGACAAGGACATCATCTGGCAGTGCGTCTCCTGCAACAAATGCACCTACGCCTGCCCGCGTGACGTGGTGCCGGAAGGCGTGATGAAGGCCCTCTCCCACTGGCTGGAACTCAAGGGCCACGTCAAACCGTCGCCTTCGATGGTGTTCGACGAAGTGTTCTCGGAGCAGGTCTTCCAGCACGGCAAGATCGAGGAAGGCCGGGTCATGCAGCGCTTCTTCAAGCGCACGGGCCAGAGCCTGAACCAGCCATGGCTCATCGAGATGATAAAGCGGATGTTGCGGCACCTGCCCGTAGGCATGCTGACAAAGCTTGGACTCGCGACACTCGTTGCGCCTCGCACCAGCGGCTGGTCCGGTGCCCGCGCCGCCATCGAGGAGTACGTCCACGAGCAGGAACACAAGCGACGCCGGGCACTCGGTCTCGACGCGCTGATCGAGGCAGCGAAACGCGATGCCGGGCCGGCCACGGCAGGCGAAGGAGCGCGCTCATGACCACTGCCAAGGACAAGTACCAGAAGGTCGCGTATTACCCGGGCTGCGCGCTCGAAGGCACAGCGCACTCCTACAACCGGTCGACCCAGCAGGTCGGCAAGGCGCTCGGCCTCGACCTCGTCGAAGTGAAGAACTGGAACTGCTGCGGCGCGATGGAGGTCAAGAACATCGACCCGAAGCTGCAGACGTACCTGTCGTCGCGGGTCATGGCCATCGCCGCCACCGAAATGAAGATGGACGTGGTGATGGCGCCGTGTAACGGCTGTTACCACAATCTGAAGAAAGCGGAATACGACCTCGCGCACGACCCGACCAGCGTAGAAGTGGTCGATCGCCTGTCGCAAAAGGCGGGGCACGCGACCTACCAGGCCGGCCAGGTCGAGACCATCCACGCGCTCGACTGGATCATGCACGGCATCGGTGAAGACGGGTTGAAACAGCGGCTCAAGGGCTCGCTGCAGGGGCTGAAAGTCGCCAATTACTATGGCTGCATGTACACACGGCCGCGACATATCTTCCCGGAGAAGGACAAGGGCCCAGGCACCGAGTCCACCTTCAAGCCGCATTTCATGGACGACCTGCTCGGCGCCGCCGGCGCCGTCAACGTCGAGTTCCCGTTGAAGACGGCTTGTTGCGGCGGTGCGCACACGCTCTCGGACAGCGACACCTCCACCAAGCTCGTGCTGAACATCCTGCGCACCGCGGAAGCCGCCGGCGCCGAGGTGATCGCCACCGAGTGCCCGACGTGCCACTCCGGCCTGGAGATGCACCAGGTGCGGGCCGAGAAGAAGTTCAACCAGCCGACGAAGGTCAAGATCCTCTACTTCACGCAATTGCTCGGCCTTGCGCTCGGGCTGTCCCCGCGAGAGGTCGGCGTGCACGAGAACATCTCGGATTCGCTCGCGTTCCTGCGTGAGAAAGGCATCGCGTGAAGCCGCTCGCGGAGATCGAACAACGCCTCGACGCACTCGAGGCCGGCGCCAGTGGTCCCGGCCCAGGCACCGCGGCGGAGCTGGTGGAACTCGGCGAGGCAGTGCTGGAACATTGGGTCAGTGCCAAGGACCTCGTGCCCACGCAGGAAACCCGCGAGGGTTTTCGCCTGCTCGCCCTGCACCGCCAGGGCTGCACGGATGACCCCAGTTTCAATGCCTGCCGTGAAACCTGCCGCGAACTCGCCTACCACCACAACCTGATCACGTCGGATCCGCAGCATCCCGAAACGCCGCAACGGCAGATGATGATGACGCTGGTGGCCAGGCACCTGTTCCTGTTCGTGACCGGCAAGATGCAGGTTGCGGCGCTCGGCGACTTCTGTTGCGCGTCCCGACCGATCCGGCAGCAGGCGGAACCGCAAGAGATCGGCTGACGGGAACACCGGAATGCGCACCCTCGTACTCGGGGTCGGCAACCCGCTGATGTCCGACGACGGCGTGGGCCTGCGTGTGCTCGAGGCTCTGTCAGGGCAACAACCGGCGCTCGACGACGTCGACTACCTCGATGCAGGTACCCTGAGCCTGCTGCTACTGCCGCGTTTCGAGCACTGTGATGCAGTGCTGGTACTCGACGCGGCACAGCTCGGCGGTGCCCCGGGCGACCTGCGCGTGCTGCATGGCACGGACATGGATGCCTTCTTTCGCAACGCCCGCGGCTCGGTCCACGAGGTCGGCATCCGCGACCTGCTCGATGCGGCCCGGCTCACCGGCACATTGCCCACACGGAGGGCTTTCGTCGGCGTGCAGCCGCAGCGGGTGGCGATCGGCTCGTCGCTCAGCCCGTCGCTGCAGGCGTCGATTGCGCCGGCGGCCGCGCACGCCCGCACGATCCTCGAGGCGTGGCAGTCGGACGCCCGCAGCGACTAGCCTTGCCGCGGCCGTCGCGAAGTTGCGGCAGTTACGTACAGTTTCACACCAATACATCAGGGCAAGCTAATACGCCCTGACGGACCATGCCTATCCCCTCGCATGACGGCGAGTAGAGGAGCGCCGACAGGAGCGTTGAGGGAAAGCGTCATGTCGTCACCGCTGCTCGGCGAATTCCTGCGCTCGCACGGAGTCACCCGCCGCGACTTCCTGCAGTTCTGCACTACCACTGCTGCGCTGATGGGACTGTCGTCGGCGATGGTGCCGCGCGTCGCGGCCGCACTCGCGCAGGCACGGCGACCCTCGGTGATCTGGCTGCCGTTCCAGGAGTGCACGGGATGCACGGAATCCATCACGCGGGCACACGGCTCGACCCTCGAGAGCCTGATTTTCCAGGGCATCTCGCTCGACTACCAGCACACGCTGCAGGCCGCCGCGGGTGACGCCGCGGAGCGTGCGCGCGAGACGGCGATGCAGGAGAACTGGGGCCGCTACCTGCTGATCGTCGACGGCTCGATCCCGACCGGCAACAAAGGCTTCAGCACGATCGCCGGCCGCGACAATCTCTCGCTGCTGCAGGAAGCGGCGCGCGGCGCCGCCGCAATCGTCGCCCTCGGCAGCTGTGCAGCGTTCGGGGGCATCCCGGGTGCCGATCCGAATCCCACTGGCGCGGTCGCAGTGTCGGCGATCGTCAAGGACAAGCCGATCATCAACGTTTCCGGCTGCCCACCCATCCCGGTAGTCATCACGGGCGTGCTCACGCAGTACCTGACATTCGGCAAGCTGCCCGAGCTCGACGCCCTCGGCCGGCCCAGGTCTTTCTACGGCCAGACGATCCACGATCGTTGCTACCGGCGCCCGTTCTACGAACGGGGACAGTTCGCCGACAGCTTCGACGACGAAGGCGCGCGGCAGGGCTGGTGCCTCTACAAGCTGGGCTGCAGAGGACCGACGACACACAACGCCTGCGCCACCGTGAAGTGGAACGACGGCACGAGTTTCCCGATCGAGGCAGGCCACGGCTGCATCGGGTGTTCCGAGCCCGGATTCTGGGACAAAGGCGGGTTTTACCAGCCGCTGTCCACCGGCCAGTGGGGCTCGGCACGGACGTTAGGCACGGCGGTTGGCGTGGGCACGGCACTCGGCGTGGCATCCGCGGCGCTGGCCCGCAGACGGCAGAAGGACGCGGAGGGTGCCTGAGATGAACCTGCTCGACTTCGCACGGGGCCCTGCGCTGCAGTGGTCGCTCGTCATCTTCGTGGTGGGGGTGCTCTGGCGCCTGCTCGGCGTGTTGTTGCTGCGGACGCGCAAGGACCTCTCGGAGCCACGCCAGGCTGCAGCGTGGAAAGGGCTCAGGTTGATCGCCCTGCGATCCTGGCCGCGCAAGGAGTTCCTGGGCGGCACGGCGTTCGGCGAGGTGATGGGCTACGCCTTTCACATCGGCTTCCTGCTGACGCTGTTCTTTTATGTTCCGCACGTGCTGTTCTTTGCCGACATCGCGCGCGGCCTGTTTGGCACCGACCTGCACGGTCTGACGGGACTGCACTGGCCGACGCTGCCGAACGGCGTCGTGACCTTGCTGAGCGCCATCTCGATCGCCGCGCTGGTGGCGGTGCTGATTCACCGCATCGTGAACCCGGTCAAGCGCCTGATCTCCAACTTCGACGACTACTTCAGCTGGCTGGTCACTATCGCGCCGCTCGCGACCGGCATGGCGGCGTTCGCGCACCTGGGCGGATGGCCGTACGAGCGGCTGCTGGCGGTCCACCTGCTCTCGGCGGAACTGCTGCTGGTGTGGTTCCCGTTCGGCAAGCTGATGCACGCGTTCACGATTTTCGTCGCGCGCGGCTCGACGGGCATGCTCTTCGAACGCAAGGGAGCCTCGCTGTGACCGAAACGACACCCACGACGCGCGAGCCCGATCCGCTGGAGTTCGACAAGCCCCGCGTCTCGATCCGGAAACCCGAGCATCGATTCGACTCGCAGGGCGAGACGCCGGACGCGTCTCGCGTCGAGCGCGCCATGAACAGCTTCGTTCGCGATTTCGGCCGGACGGCCGCCGTGTACATGGAGTCCTGCATTCATTGCGGCATGTGCGCCGAGGCCTGCCACTTCTACGAAGTGACCCAGGACCCGAAGTACACCCCGATCTGGAAGCTCGAGCCGTTCAAACAGGCCTACAAGCGCGAGTATGGCCCATTCGCATTCGTGTACCGCGCGCTGAACCTGAAGCCGAAGGTGACGGTGGACGAACTGCAGCAGTGGCAGCACCTCCTCTACGATTCCTGCACCGTCTGCGGCCGCTGTTCCCTGATGTGCCCGATGGGTATCGACATCGCCAGCCTGGTTTCACAGGCACGGCACGGCATGTTCAAGGCCGGGCTCGTGCCGCACGAACTCGCCGCGGTGACGGAGCGGGCGCGGCGCGAAGGCAGCCCGCTTGGAGCCACGCCCAAGGTGTTCGCCGACCGCTGTGAGTGGCTGTCGGACGAACACGACGTCGAGATCACGATCGACAAACCCCGCGCGGACGTGCTGTGCGCCATGTCCTCGATCGAGATCATGAAGTACCCGGAATCGGTGGTGGCGACGGCCAGGATCATGCGGCACGTCGGCGCCGACTGGACGTTCAGGCTGGACGGCTATGAAGCGACGAATTTCGGCCTGCTGACGGGCGATGCGGCGGCGCAGAAGGAACTGACACTCAAGATCGTCCATGCGGCCGTGGCCTGCGGCGCCAAGGTGGTCGTCCTGCCGGAATGCGGTCACGCCTACACGGCGCTGCGCTGGATGGGCGCGAACATGTACGGCAAGCCGCTGCCGTTCAGGGTGCTGCACATCGCCGAGTTCCTCGCCGAGCAGGTGCGCACCGGCAAGCTCAGGTTGCGCAAGCTCGGCAAGACCGTAACCTTTCACGACCCGTGCCAGCTGGTGCGCCGGGGCGGTGCGATCGAGGCGCCGCGCGAGGTCCTGCAGGCATTGGGCGTCGAACTGCGCGAAATGTATCCGACGAAGGGAGCGAACTGGTGTTGCGGCGGGGGTGGCGGCGTGGTGGCCATTCACCGCGCCGATGAACTGCGGCACAAGGTGTTCAAGATCAAGATGGAACAGATCGAGGAGACCGGCGCCGAGCTGCCGGTGACCTCCTGTGCCAACTGCCGGCAGACCTTCGACGACGGGCAAGCGCACTTCAAGTGGGACAAGACCATGCACAGCCTGCTCGAACTCGTCGCCGACAACCTGGTCGAGGATGCTCAATGAGCACCGAATCACGCCGCATCGTGGTGGACCCGGTCACTCGCATCGAGGGGCACCTGCGCATTGAAGTCGCCACCGACGCAGACCGCCGCATTACGCAGGCCTACAGCTCCGGCACCATGGTGCGGGGTCTCGAGATCATCCTGCGCGGGCGCGACCCGCGCGACGCATGGGCGTTCGCGCAGCGCATCTGCGGCGTCTGTACGCTGGTGCACGGCATCGCGTCGGTGCGCGCCGTCGAAGATGCGTTGCGCTGGGAGATTCCGCAGAACGCGAACCTCGTCCGCAACTTGATGATCGGCGCGCAATACGTGCACGACCACGTCATGCATTTCTATCACCTGCACGCGCTCGACTGGGTGGACGTGGTCTCGGCGCTGCAGGCGGACCCGAAGGCCGCCTCGACCCTCGCCCAGTCGATCAGCAGTTACGCGCGCTCCTCGCCCGGGTACTTCGCGGACGTGCAGCAGCGCGTAAAGGGTCTCGTCGAGAGCGGGCAGCTCGGGATCTTCGCCAACGGTTACTGGGGGCACCCGGCCTACAAGCTGCCGCCGGAAGCGAACCTGATGGCCGTGGCGCACTACCTCGATGCACTCGCGTGGCAGCGCGACATCGCCAGGCTGCACGCCATCTTCGGCGGCAAGAATCCGCACCCGCATCTGGTGGTCGGCGGCGCGCCGAACCCGATCGACCTCGAGTCCGATTCGGCGATCAACGCCAAGCGCCTGGCCCAGGTGCAGGACATCATCCTGCGCATGCGCGAGTTCGTCGACGAGGTCTACGTCCCGGACACGCTGGCCATCGCCGGCTTCTACAAGGACTGGGCGACGCAGGGCGAAGGTCTCGGCAACTTCCTGTGCTTCGGCGACTTTCCGGCGCGATCGATCTTTGAAACTGCAGGCTTCCTGGTGCCGCGGGGCGTCATCCTGAATCGCGACCTGTCGCACATCGAGGAAGTCGACCTCCACGACCCGACGCAGATCGAGGAGTTCGTGAGCCACGCGTACTACGACTACGACAGTGGCAAGGACCGCGGCCTGCATCCGTTCGAGGGCGAGACAACGCTCAACTACACTGGCCCGCCCCCGCCGTACTCGCAGCTCGACGTCGCCAGGGGCTACTCGTGGATGAAGTCGCCGCGCTGGCGCGGCAAAGCCATGGAGGTCGGGCCACTGGCGCGCATGCTGATGCTGGTCGCCACCGGGCACGACCAGGCGAAGGAGCTCGTGGACCAGGCGTTGACGACGTTGCAGCTGCCGCTCGCGGGCCTGTATTCAACCCTCGGTCGCACTGCTGCGCGGACTCTCGAGACCAAGATCATCGCGGATGCGATGCAGGGCTGGTACGACCAGCTGGTGGCGAACGTGAAGGCTGGCGACACGAATACGTTCGATGACCGGTACTGGGACCCGGCAACCTGGCCGGCGCAGGCCCGTGGCGCCGGTTTCATGGAAGCGCCACGCGGCGCGCTGGGCCATTGGATCGTCATCGAGGACGGGCGGATCGACAACTACCAGGCAGTGGTGCCGAGCACCTGGAATGCCGGCCCGCGCGATGCAACCGGCCAGCCTGGCGCCTATGAAGCGGCGCTTGCCGGGCACGTGCTGCACGATCCCGACCAGCCGCTCGAGATTCTCCGCACGATCCACAGCTTCGACCCCTGCATCGCGTGCGCCGTGCACGTGCTGGATCCGGACGGCGGCGACGCGCTGTCGGTGCGTGTTAGCGGATGAAAATAACACTGTGGACAAGGCAGCCGGCCGGGCAGCGTGCGGGCACGAACTCGTCTAACATTAGCAACAGGTCATACTGAGTCCGCCGCCTCACGCAGCCGCGTGGCGCGCTCCGGACAGGCTTGAGGAGGCTGGATCATGGCGACGGTGAAAGGTTGCAATCTCCCGGACGATCTTCTGTACGACGTCGAGAATCACATCTGGTTCAAGGAACTCGGTGATGGCACTGTCCGGGTCGGTATGACGGCCGTCGCCACTGCGATGGCCGGCAAGCTGGTCGCTTACACCCCCAAGGGCGTGGGCAAGGACGTCAAGGCCGGCAAGTCCTGCGCGACGGTCGAGAGCGGCAAATGGGTCGGCCCGGCCAAGGTTGCCGCCGCCGGGTCGGTGGTCGCAATTAACGAAGCTCTCGCCGCGACACCAAGCATCGCGAACGCCGATCCCTACGGCGAAGGCTGGTTGATCATCCTCAAGCCGGAAGACTGGGACAGCGTCAAGGGCGGACTCTTGGCGGGAACACAGGTCGCCGGACCGTATGAGGCGAAGATGACCGCCGACGGCTTTGCTGGATGCGGATGAAATCCCGCAGCGTGGCCCGGGCGACAGCGGCCCCGGCGATAGTCATGGATCGTGCAACAGTGCGGCGTATGGAAAAGAGCGCGACGCGCGCCTGTGGCGTGCTTGGAGCGATGTCGAATCCTTCGCGCCTGCTGATCCTCTGCCACCTGGCAGAGGGCGAGAAATCGGTCGGCGAACTCGAGCCGCTCATCGGCCTCAGCCAATCCGCCTTGTCGCAGCATCTAGCGGTGCTGCGCGGCAAGCATCTGGTGCGGACGCGGCGCAAGGGTCAGTCGATCCTGTACAGCCTGGCGAGCAAGGAGGCGACCGCGCTCATGCACACGCTGCACGAGCAGTTCTGCAAGTGCTGAAGAAATAGGGGAAATTGGGGACGCTCAGGAAATTGGGGACGCTCACCTATTTCCGACAGGAAATAGGTGAGCGTCCCCAATTTCCCGTCAGCAGCCTTCTTTCTTTTTCTTGCGCGGCGCGACCGGAGACACGGCACCTGAAGACACCGGCGCTGCCAGCTTGGGCAGCCCCATGGGTAACGGGGCCACCGTCCCACCCTCCGCGCGCGGTTCGCCGCCGAAGAATCGCGACAGCGCAGCCGCCCGCTCGAATCTAGCGCGCTCCACGCCCGACGCCTGCGCGGGCAATGCCGGGTACAGCACGTCGTCCTTCCAGCCCTCGAGGCCGCCCAGCACCGTGTACACCGCGCGGTAGCCCTGTGCCTGCATCAGCATCCACGCCTGTGCTGCGTGGATGCCGCCGTCCGAGTACAGCACGATCTTTTCGGTGCGCAGGAACGGAAACTCCGGCAACGCAGCGACGGTGACGTTCTCCGCCGTGGGGATGTGATACGCAGCGTAATCGGACTCGGCGCGCAGGTCGATCAGGCGATAGTCCGAGCGGCCCTGCACGATCCAGGCTGCAAGCTCCGAGGGAGTGACGTGATCGACCTCTTTGTCGACGATCAGCGCCAGCTCGCGCGTGTCGAGCGTGACCACGGGGCCACGGTGTGGAACGCTGAACAAAGCCAGCGCACCCAGCACGACAGCCACGGTCGCCAGCTTCTGGTTCGTCGTCAGCGCAGGAAGCTTCATGCCTCGTCCCCGAAACGGCGCTCGACGAGCGTCGCCGCAGAGAATCCAGCGACGGCGATCAGGACGACCGCAAACACGACCAGCCCCCATGGCAGGTCAAATACCTCGGGCAGTGTCACCTGCCCCATCCCGTTCGAGTTCACGAAGCCCTTGATCCAGGGATACACCTCGGCGTAGACGAGCGTCCCCGCACCGATGCCGAACGCGTACACGAATCCGTCGATCCGGCCGGTTGCGAGCGAAGCCACCGACGTGCCCGGGCAATATCCGCCAACGACGAAACCCACGCCGAGCACCAGTCCACCCACGATCTGCGGCACGAGGTGCGTTGGCACCAGGTAGACCAGGCTCAGGTCGAGCCAGCCGAGCCAGCCCAGGTAGGTGACCCCGAGCATGGCCGTGACGATCGCAGTGAACATCACTTTGAACACGGACATGTCGTACAGGTAGAACTGCGCCGCCAGCTTGCGCGCGCTGCCGAAGCCGGCGCGCTCGAGAAAGAAGCCGAAGCCGGTGCCGAGGACGAAGGCGAGGATGAGAGACATCTCGTCGCCGAAGAAGCCGTACTTGTAGAAAGGAGCCATGATTACCGCCACTGCCAGCGCATGAACCAGGCGACCGAGTAGCCGCCGACGAACACCATCAGCATGAAGGCCCAGCTGCCCACATTGAGCAACGCGCCACCGGTGAGGGCCTGCCCGCTCGTGCAACCTCGCGCGAGATGCGCACCGAACGCCATCAGGATGCCGCCGGCAAAGGCGCACAGGAGACGCAGCACTGTCGACACGCGCGGACCTTTCTCCACGGCAATGCGCGCCCGCCCGGCCAGCAATGCCGAGAACAGCGCGCCGGCCATGACGCCCAGCACCTCGAAGACGAGCCAGGCCTTGAGCGGATGCGTGGTGCCGTCGCCGAGATAACCCTGCAGGTACTCGTTGGACTGCGCGTGCGCCGGGGCCACCAGGTTGACCAGCCACGCGACGGTGGAACTGAATGCGCCGGAAGCGCCGAGGCCGCGGCCGACCAGCACGAACGCCGCGAGCAGTACCAGCCCGAGGCCGATGCCGGCGAGGTAGGGATTCCAGTAGGGGCTGGCCGGTCGGCCGGACCCCCGCATCACGGCGGGATGATGGTCGCTCGACACGTCATTGACCTCCAGGGGGATGGACGCGATTGTGGGTCACGGCGAGATCCACTCGCTGTACTGACCGGCGTAGACGATGACGAAGCGCAACGCGAGCCCGCCCAGCAGCACGAGCAGCGGCGCTATGACCGTGTGCGGGATGCGCCCCGCCACCATCAGTGACTGGATCGCGAGCGGGAGCAGAATCCCGAGTCCGACGACGAGGACCCAGAACACGGCAGTGAAGGGGCCGCCGAGCAGCAATTGCGCGGCTTGCGCGTGCACTGCACCCACCGTCAGGAGCCCGATCAGGAACAACGCGATCAGTCCGAGTTCCGTCATCAGGAACAGGTTGTCGAAACGCAGCAATTGCTCCTGCTCTGCATGGCCCGGAGCGATGACGTGTGCAAACGCTGCGCCTGCCGACAAGCCCGAGACGAGAAAGAGCGGACCGAGCACCGCGCTGGCCCACAGCGGGCGGGCACCGAGACTGCTGAGCAGGATTCCGGTGTAGATGCCGAGCGCAATGCCGACAACGATATTGGCGAGACTCAGCCAACGCGTCGCGGCGTGCGACTGCAGCTGCCGGGCAAAAGCCGCGAGCCTCGGCCAGCGGTCGAGCGCGCCGTCCGCCAGCGTCGCCAGCGCACCAAGCGCCAGTACGGGATACACGAGCAGCAGGATCCAGCCGCCCCAGGACATCGGCGACAACGGTTGGAACGTCAGGTACATCCGCCAGACGTACAGCTTGTGCTCGAGGTCGAGGAACAGCGCGCCCATGCCGAGACTGATGAGCAGCAGGCCGATCCAGGGGAGCCGGTCGCTGACGCTCGATTGGCCCGGCGCGCGCGCCTGCCGCTGCAGGTAACCGGTGAGCACCATCGAGCCGGCGACCCAGCCGCCGAGAAACAGGTAGACAGGAATCTGCCATTCCCACACGTGCAGCGTGGGATCGACCAGCGGATTGTGACGGGTGGTGAGCAGTTCGATCATCGCCGCGTCACTCCAGGTAGAAGATGCGCGGCCGGGTACCCGCATCCGGCTTGAGCACGAAATGACGACGCGTGGCGATCAGGCGGCTGACCTCGGACTCGGGGTCGTCGAGGTCGCCGAAATGCATGCAGCGGGTCGGGCAGACGTCGACACAGGCTGGCGCCAGGCCGCGCTCGACCCGGTGCATGCAGAACGTGCACTTGTCGGCATAGCCGTCGGGGTGGATGAAGCGGGCGCCGTACGGGCACGCGGCAAGACACGCCTTGCAGCCGATGCATTTGTCGTGATCGACGAGCACGACCTTGCCGAATTCCTGCACGTGGCTCGCACCCGTCGGGCAGCAGGTGACACAGGGCGGAGAGTCGCAGTGGTTGCAGCGCTCCGAGGTGATCGTGAGCCGCAGGTGCGGCATCTCGCCCTGCAGGCGCTGGCTGATCCAGTCGCGGCAGTGCCCGTCGGGAACGTCGTTCTCTGTCTTGCACGCGACGACGCAGTCCATGCAGCCGACGCATTTCTTCGTATCGATGACCATGCCGAAACGCGCCACGCTTCACGCTCCCTGTTCGATGGTCACGAAGTTCACGTTGATGCCGGTCCCGCCCATCAGCGGATCCACGGCGTAACGCGTCATGAGTTGCGCGTCGCTCGCGCCTTTGCCAAAGGTGCTGCGCAGGCCTTTGGACGTGTGCCCGAAGCCGTGCACCATGTAGACGCAGTCCGGGCGGATCGCCGCGGTGACGCGAGCCTTCACCCGGTCGCTGATGACGCCGTCCTGATTGCGCAGGCGCACGTAGTCGCCGCTGCGCAGCC
>JAABQQ010000292.1 GCA_011391405.1 Gammaproteobacteria bacterium | reverse complement strand
AAGACCAATCACCTGTTGGCGCTCGAGCTGACGTGGGATCTTGGCTTCGCCGAACTGACGTCGGCCACGGGAGCCTCGAAGTTCGAGTCGTTCGGCCAACGCGATCAGACCGACTTCCTGATGGACCTCGATTACGGCTACGAGGACTTTCCCCAATTCGCTGCCTACGCGACCGACGAGATCGAAGAAGATACGTTCAACCAGGAACTGCGCCTGGTCTCCCAGGGCACGGGGAAGTGGAACTGGATCGTGGGCGCTTTTTACAACCGTTACGAAGGCGACGGAGTCGCCTCGGAGTACACGCCCGGCATTCCGGAATGGTACGGACTGCCTGACGGATTCCCCGACCTGGAATACCTGGCCGTCTCCAGCCGCACGTTCGAAGAAATGGCGTTGTTCGGTGAGCTGGGATACCAGTTGACCGAGCGCTGGCAGATGACGATGGGGGCGCGCTGGTTCGATTACGACGACGCGCTCGCGGTCGAAACCTCGTTCCCGTTCTTCGATACTGTGCTGAACGACAGCAACCAGACCGGTGACAACGACGCCATCTTCAAGTTCAACACGTCGTTCAAGTTCACGCCGGACGTGATGGGTTACCTGACGATCAGCGAGGGCTACCGCCAGGGCGGCCTCAACTCGGGCCCGCCGTGCCAGGACCCCATCCCCGACGAGCAGTCGTTCTGCCTCAAGGAGCAAGAAGTCCTGATCAAGCCGGACACGACGACCAACTACGAGGTCGGACTGCGCAGCCTGTGGCTCGACGGCCGGCTGATCGTGAATGCCGCTGTTTACCAGATCGACTGGAACGACATCCAGGTGGCCGGAACCAGCGACGTTGGCGAGGTTCCGATCACCGTCAATGGCGGCACTGCCGAGACCCGTGGCATCGAGTTGTCGACGCAATGGGCCATCACGGACTCCCTTCAGCTCATGGCGAGCATCGCTTTCAACGATGCCCAGCTCACCAGCGATGCTCCGGGACTCGTCGACGGCGAGGACGCGTTCGACGGGGACCGCCTCTCGGGTTCGCCGGAACAGCAGGGCACGCTGCTGCTCGACTACACGCGACCGCTCGACAACGGCTGGACTCTGAACGCGAACTACTCGTTCACCGCGGTCAGCGACGTCTATACGAAGGTGGGGTTGCGCAACAACGGCGAAGCCTTGCCTGGGTATGCGCTCCACGGGGCCTCGATCGGGCTGGGCGTGGGCCCGTGGGCGGCGAGTCTGTATGTCGACAATCTGTTCGACAAGTATGCGATCACGTCGGTGCGCCGGGATCCCAGCTACATCCGGCAGATCGAGCGCGCTGACCTGACGCCGATTGATTCACGCACGTATTTCCAGAGCATGCTGCGGCCGCGCACCATGGGCCTGGAAGTCACGTACCGCTTCGATCTCTGAGGCAGGCCTGGCAGCCGTGCAACGGGCGTCGTCGATGCTCGAGCGCGGTGTCCGCGCAGCCGAGCGTGGCCGCATCGCCGAAGGGCTCGCACAGATCCGTGAGGCCTGCGCGGTCGACCCGGGCAATCCCGAGCCGCAGGCGCAACTGGCACGTTGGCTCTCCAGGCTGAACCGCAACGACGAAGCACTGGCGGCCGTCGCGCGAGCGCTTGCGCTCGTGCCGCAATCGGCGCTGTGCTGGGACACCGTCGGCGTCGTCCTGAGCCGCGCTGGTCGCCATGAGCAGGCCGTTGCGTGTTTCGAGCGTGCCGTTGCGTTGGAGCCCGACCGCGCAGGGACGCATTTCAATCACGCAGCTTCGCTGAAGTTTCTCGGGCGGTTTACCGAGGCGGAAGCGGCGTATGAGGCGTGCATTCGCCGTGACCCGCGATTCTGGCGCGCACACTCGGCGCTTGCGGCGACTCGACTGCAGACGCCCGAGCGTAACCACCTCGCTCGGCTGGAACGGCTGCTTACGACTGGTCTGCTCGAACCCGACGCCGAATTGCACCTGCGTCACGCGCTCGCGAAAGAGCTGGAAGACCTGGGGCGGGACGACGAAGCGTTTGGGCATCTGCTCGTCGGTAACGCTCGCAAGCATGCGACCACAGGGTATCGATTCGAGCGGGACCAAAGCCTGTTCGACGCGGTCATGCGTCTCTTCCCGGGGGTCTTGCCGGGTCCTGCCCACGCGGACCTGGCGCGTGACGAGATCACCAGCGCACCGATCTTCGTAGTGGGTATGCCGCGCACCGGCACGACGCTCGTCGAACGGATTCTTTCGAGCCACTCCCAGGTCGCGTCCGCCGGGGAATCGCAGAATTTCGGCGTGTTGCTGCAGCGAGCCTGCCGGACGCAGTCGCCACAGGTGCTCGACGAAGCCACGCTGGCGCAATCGCTGCGCGTCGATCTGCAGGTACTTGGTCGCGATTACGTCGAGCGCACGCGACCCCCGGGCCAGGCGCGACCGCGCTTCGTCGATAAGTTGCCGCTCAATTTCTTCTACCTGGGGCACATCGCTCGTGCACTGCCTGCCGCGAGCATCGTCGTCCTGCGCCGTCATCCACTCGATACCGGGCTCAGCAATTTCCGCCAGCTGTTCGCCACCGGATTTTCGTACTACGAATACGCGCGCGACCTGCGCGACATCGGCAGGTACTACGTGCAGTTCGACCGGCTCGTCACGCATTGGCAGGCCACGCTGCCGGGGCGGGTGCACGAAGTCCGGTACGAGGCGCTCGTCGCCGATCAGCGTGTCGAGACCGAACGGCTGCTCGCGCATTGCCGCTTGCCCTGGGAGGAGGCGTGCCTCCATTTCGATCGCAATGAGCATGCCGTGGCCACGGCGAGTGCGGTGCAGGTCCGGCAGCCGCTTTATGCCAGCAGCGTCGGCCGCTGGCGTCGGTTCGAGCGACGCTTGCAGCCGCTGATCGACGAGTTGCTGGCGGCCGGCGTGCCGGTGACGGACTGAACTGGATTCTGGCTGCAGTCGAGCGGACCCGGGATCATAGCGTGGCAACTGCGGGTGGGGTGGCGGAACGGCCCCGCCGCGGCCGGGACGCCCCGTCACAACCCCGGTCCGCTAGAATGGGGGCACAGGCTGCAACGGGCAGCCGCAATGGGGCCAGCCCTTGAAGACCGCCCAGGATATCTATCGCGACCTGCAATCGAGCCTGGGAGACGTCCTGCCGGACGCCGAACTGTTCATCAAGGCGGAGGTCGCCGCCGAAGTGCTCCGCCTCAAGGTGGAGCGGGACGCCGTGATCCTCGGGCACAATTACATGGAACCGGCATTGTTCCATACGGTGCCTGACTTCCAGGGCGATTCGCTCGAGCTCAGCCGTCGTGCCGCCGAGACCGACAAGTCGGTCATCGTGTTCTGCGGCGTGCGCTTCATGGCCGAGACGGCGAAGATACTCAACCCGACCAAGACGGTGCTGCTGCCAACGGAGAAAGGCGGCTGTTCGCTGGCCGAGAGCATCACGGCCGCCGACGTCCGCGCGCTGCGCGAAGCCTATCCGGGCGTGCCGATCGTCACGTACATCAACACTTATGCGGACGTGAAAGCCGAGTGCGACATCTGCTGCACCTCGAGCAACGCGGCCGCGGTCGTCGAATCGCTGAAGTCCGACACGGTGATCTTCCTGCCCGACGAGTTCCTCGCCCGCAACGTGGCGCGCGAGACCGGTCGCCACGTCATCGTGCCGACGGTGCTGCGCAAGGGAGTCCTGGCGGCCAATCGCGACGACACCACCGTCGAGCACACGATGATCGCGTGGAAGGGTCGCTGCGAAGTGCACGAGTTGTTCACGCCCGAAGACGTCGACGTTGTCCGCAAGCAATACCCGGACGTGATGATCCTGGCGCATCCCGAATGCAGCCCCGAAGTCACCGCGAAGGCGGATTTCTCCGGCAGCACGACGGCCATGATCAGGGCCGTCGAAAGATCGAAGGCGAAACGCTTCCTGCTGCTCACCGAATGCTCGATGGGCGACAACATCGTCGCCGCCAATCCGGGCAAGGAAATGCTGCGCCTCTGCAGCCATCGTTGCCCGCACATGCACGAGATCACGCTCGAGCAGACACGCGACTCGCTGAAGTTCATGCGCTGGGAGATCGACGTGCCCGAGCACATCCGCGTGCGCGCGCTGCGTGCCGTCGAACGCATGCTGGCCGTCGGACCGAAAATCGATTGAGCGAGATGCTGCGCAGCGACGTCCTGGTCATCGGCTGCGGCATTGCCGGCGGCACGGCTGCGCTCGAGCTCGCGGAGTCGGGTCTCGACGTCACCGTGATCACGCGCGCCGATCGCGCCGGTGAGTCGAACACGTACTGGGCGCAGGGCGGCATCATTTTCCGCGGCGAGAGCGATTCGCCCGAATCGCTGACGCATGACATCGTCAGTGCCGGTGCGGGGCTGTGTCACGAACAGGCGGTTCGCACGCTTGCCAACGAGGGTCCGTCGCTCGTCCAGTCGATCCTGATCGACAAGCTGGGCGTGCCGTTCGATCGCACGCCTGACGGCAAACTCGCGCTCGGCCGGGAAGGCGGGCACTCGATCGCCCGCATCGTGCACGCGACCGATGCTACCGGCCGCGCCATCGAGGACAAACTCATCGAGGCGCTGCGCGCGCATCCACGCGTTCGCTTGCTCACGCACCACACCGCTGTCGACCTGCTGACGCCCGCGCACCAGGGCCGCGACCGGCGTGCAGTGTACGATCCGCTTTCGTGCGTTGGCGCCTACGTCTACGACCAGCGCACGGGCAAGATCGGCCGCTGTTTCGCCCGGGCCACCGTGCTGGCGACCGGCGGTCTCGGCCAGATCTTCCTGCGCACGACGAATCCCGCTGGCTCCCGCGGCGACGGACTCGCGATGGCGTACCGTGCCGGGGCGCGCGTGATCAACACCGAATACGTCCAGTTCCATCCGACGGCGTTCTATCACCGCAACGCACCCTGCTTCCTGATCACCGAAGCCGTACGGGGCGCGGGCGCGCGCCTGGTCGACGAGCAGCGGCAGCCGTTCATGGACCGCTACGACGCGAAGTGGAAAGACCTCGCTCCGCGCGACGTCGTCGCGCGCAGCATCCACTCCGAGATGCTGCGACAGGGCGTGCCCAACGTTTACCTGGACGTCGCCAATTACGTTCCGGCCGAGCGCATCCGCACTGAATTCCCCGAGATGTATCGCAGCTGTCTCGAGTACGGCATCGACATCACGCGCGATCTGTTGCCGGTCGTACCGGCCGCGCACTATTCGTGTGGCGGTGTGTGGATCGACCTCGACGGCACGACGACGGTCGGGCGGCTGTACGCCATCGGCGAGGTAGCCTGCTCCGGCTTGCACGGAGCCAACCGGCTCGCCAGCACGTCGCTGCTCGAGGGCCTGGTCTGGGGTCACCGCTCGGCACAGCGCATCGTGGGCCAGCTGGCCGCGAGCAACGGTTTGCACTTCGACGACATTCCGCCCTGGCAGGACACCGGCACGGAAGCACCCGATCCGGCGCTCATCGCGCAGGACATGAGTTCGCTGCGGCATATCATGTGGAACTACGTCGGCCTGGTTCGTACCACGCGCCGGCTGCTGCGTGCGATCGAGGCGCTGCGCAACCTCGAAGTGGAGGTCGAGCGCTTTTATCGCGCGGCTGCGATGACCGACGACCTGATCGGCCTGCGCAACGCCGTGCGCGTGGCGCTCATCGTGACACTGGCCGCATGGGTGAACCCCGAGAGTCGAGGCTGCCACTACCGCGAGTGACGCTGCAGGAAATCGGGAATCCGGTCCTGCAGTGGACCAGCGGCGCCGGCTCAGAGACGGTCGGTCGCCCGGATGAAACCGACGAGATCGTCGCGGAACTTCCGCATCGACGGCTCGTGCAGGTACATCATGTGGCCGGCGTCGTAATGCTCGAGCTGGATGCGCTTGCGCGCCTCCGGCGTGATGTGCAGATGCTCGAGGTCCATCCGGGTCGCCAGGTAAGGTGTCGCCAGGTCGTACCAGCCCTGCTGCACCAGCACGTGCAGCCCCGGGTTCATCGTCATGGCCGCCGCGAGATCCGGCACGGTCGTCGGCACGGGCGACATCCAGCCCCCTTTGCCCGGCACCTTGTGCTTCCAGCTCCAGTCAATGTCGAACGCAGAGACCATGTACTCCTCGTCGCGACCGAACTTGAGTTCGTCGTGCAGGTAACCGAGGAACGCCGACGTGTAGGCCGGCCCGACCGACGGGAAGAACGGGTCGTAATCCATCTCTTCGCCTAGCGGATTCATTGCGGGGCCGACGAAGCGCGAGTCGATGCGGCCGGCAATCAGGCGATCGTTGCGCTTCAGTTCCTGCAGGAACTGCGGATGGCTCACGCGCAGGTCGGCACGCTCCCAGTACTCGGGGCTGGTGCCCGTGTAGCGTGCCAGCTTCGCTGCCATCGCTTTCTTCTCGGCTTCCGGGATGACGTATCCCCTCGCGAGTGCCGGTGCGTATTCATCGCGCGCGAACTGTTCGACCTCGCGCATGTATTCCTGCACGGTGGCCGGCTTGTCCGCGACCAGCCCGTGGTACCACGCAGTCGCCGCGAGCGTCGGGAAGTACGTCACCTGACCGAGGTCCATGCCCTCGCCGTCGATGCCGGTGGCGCCGTTCAGGAATGGCGAGACGAGGACGAGCCCGTTCAGGTTCATGCCCATGTTCGCCTGCAGGTAGTAGGCGAGTCCCGCGCCGCGCATGCCGCCGTAGCTTTCGCCGAGCACGTACTTGGGCGAGCCCCAGCGCCCGTTCTCTGACACGTAACGCTTGATGAACTGCGCGACGGATTTGATGTCCTCGTCCACGCCGTGGAAATCGGCGGACTTTGCGTCACCGAGCGGCTTGCTGAAACCGGTGCCGACCGGATCGATCATCACGATGTCGGTGACGTCGAGCGGCGAATAGGCATTGTCGACGAGCTGCGAGGGCGGCGGGGGCGCATAGCCACCATCGTTCACCACCACGCGCCGTGGACCCATGATGCCCATGTGCAGCCAGATGGACGACGAGCCGGGGCCGCCGTTGAACGCGAACGTGACCGGCCGCTGCGTCAGGTTCTTCACGCCGTCGAGCGTGTAGGCGGTGTAGCCGAAGCGCGCGATCGGATTGTCCTTCGGGTCCTTGAGGATGAACCAGCCGACGGTCGCGGTGTACTTGACCGGTTTGCCGTCGATGATCGCCTGATGCCTCGTCACGGACGAGGCGGGGACTGCTTGCTTCGCGTCCGTTGCCGGCTGCGTTTTCTCCGCCGGGTCCGTCACTGTCTCGTCCTTGCTCCAGGTCGTCGCAGGCGCGACACAGAGCAGAACTGTCACTATCAAGGCAGCAATCGAACCACGCATCAGGAATCTCCAGGAACAGCGCGAAAGTGGCTTCTAAGACCGGGTGTCCGCAAAATGGCGGGTCGCGCGCCCGTCAGCCCAGGACGCGGCTCAGTTCCCGCACCGTCATGCAGACGAGCAGCAGCGAGCCGAAAGCGAAGATCACAAACCGCACGACCACCTTGTTGATCGTGGACTGCACCACCGAGTGCACGACACGGCTGCCCACGTAGCCCCAAGCCAGGCTCAGCGTGCCTGCGGTGGCCCCACCCGTCAGCACGATGAAGACCATCAGCGCGTAAAAAACCGTGGGCTGCTCGTGCAGGTGGTTGTAGTTGTCAGCGACGGACCGGGCGTGTTCAGGCATCCGGTGAGCGTACGTGCCCGGATGTGCCGCTTCCTGCGGATCGATTCCTGCGCGCTTCATCGCGGGGATCCGCGTGGCATACATCCAGAACCACATCACCAGTGTCCAGGCCACGAGTGCCAGGACGGGCAGCAGGAAGTCAGTGGTGGTCGGCATCGGTCGTCCCCTTGGTGTCGTTGTGTTGCGCTGGCTACTTGTCGAGTACTTCGAACGTCAGCCCGGAATGAGCCTGCAGCCGTTCGACGATGCGGTCACCAAAGACGGCCGCGGGTGTCCAGAACCCACCCGCCCGCTGTTTTTTAGAGATATCGCTCGCCAGGCACGCAGCCGCCTGACCGAGCATCTTCGCGGTCGAGCCATACCCCGGATCCCGGTCACCCGTGACGCGCGCGCGGAGGACGTCGCCCCGTTGCGTGCGGCCGTGGAACCGCAGGTCGAAGCCGCCTTTGAGTTGCGCTGCAGGACTCGGGCCCTCGCCCGGCGCCGGCAGCACGTACTTTTCGAGCAGTGAGCGCACGGTGCCGATCGAACCGGCAACCATGAATGCGCCGAGGCCGGCACTCGTTGCCGTGGCGGCCAGGCGGCCGCGCCAGCCGCGCCCCGTCAGCACGGCCTCGTCGTACCGGAACTCCGGCCCGTACGCATGTCGCAGCAGCGCATTGGTCCGATGCACCACGCGCGTATTGATCGCGCTCATGACGAACGGTGCAATCCACGCGCTGAAGTCGGGGTCGTATTCGGCGAAACCCACGTTTGCCTGCCGGACACGCTTGGCGCTGCCCTTGCCGTCGATTTGGGGGCAGATCGAATAGGGATCGGCGAGTTCCTTGCGCAACGCCGGATTCGACTTGACCTCTTTCAGCACGTTCAGCACCGAGGCCACGGTGCCGCCAGAGAAGCTGCCACGCATGGAACGAACGCGCATCTTCACGGTGGTGCAGGGCTCGCCGAACCGTTCCCGCGCCTGCTGCTGCAGGTAGTGCACGCCAAGGTCCGACGGAATCGAATCGAACCCGCAGTTGTGCACGATGCGCGCGCCCGAGGCCTGCGCAGTCTTTTCATATTTGTGAATCATGCGCCGCATCCACTGCACTTCGCCGGTGAGGTCACAGTAATCGGTGCCGGTCTCGGCACAGACGCGCACGAGTGGTTCGCCGTACAAGGCATAGGGGCCTACAGTGGACACGATGACCCGGGCGCTCCTGCACAGCTTCCGCAGTGAGGTGTCGTCGCCGGCATCGGCCTGGATGAGCGTCAGCTTGCCGGCGCCTTTGCCGAGCGATCTGCGGACCTCCTCCAGTTTCGGCAGCGACCGGCCAGCCGCGGCCCAGCGCAACTTGCGGTCAAGGCCGAACTCCTCGAACAGGTAGCGGGTGAGGATCTGGCCCACGAAGCTCGTGGCGCCGAAGACGACGACGTCGTATGGCTGGGTGGTCATAGGCTGGCCATATTAGACCAATGTCTCAGTTCCGCCGCGGGTCGTCCTTGTTAGATTGCCGGGCAGTGCCCATCGAACACGGGGAGAGCTTCATGGCCGCACCGCCGACGATCGACTGGAACGCCGTCATCAACGACCAGCGCTTCCAGGCGCTGCACCGTAAGAAGCAGGGGTTCCTGACCCGCCTCATGATCTTCTCGGTGGTCTTCTATTTCCTGTTGCCGATCGGCGCCGCCTATTTCCAGGACCTGTACAAGATCAAGGTCTGGGGCGTCGTCAACTTCGGGCTGGTGTTCGCACTGGTCCAGTTCATCGTCGCCTGGGGAGTCGCGTTCTACTACTCGCGCCGGGCGGGGTCAGAATTCGATCGTCTCGCGCACGAGATCGCCGCGGACTACGAGAAAGGCAAGGTGACGGCATGAACTTCCCGAACCGCAAGGCGCTGGCCTGGGGACTCGTCGGCCTGGTGCCGGTCGTGTGCACGACAGCCTACGCGCAGGGCGCAGTCACGCCGGAATATCGCTGGCTCACCTTCACGGTTTTCGCCGCGATCATCTGCCTGACGATGTACGTCACCTATGTCGCCTCGAAGCGGGTGAAGTCGGCCTCCGATTTCTACACCGCGGGCGGCGGCGTCACTGGTCTGCAGAACGGCTGGGCGATTGCGGGCGACTACCTGTCGGCGGCGTCCTTC
>JAABQQ010000291.1 GCA_011391405.1 Gammaproteobacteria bacterium | reverse complement strand
GTACCAGTAGACGAGCCCCCACACGCCGGCAGGATGCCAGTAGGCCGTGGCTGAGACGCTCGCCCCCGTGCCCTGTGGCTGCACTACAAATTCGAGCACCCCCGCGCCGGGCGCCTTCATTTCCATCAGCAGCGTGAGCCGCCGTCCCGGTTCGAGCGCGATCACTCGCCACGAGTCGACGACGTCACCGACGCGCAGCTCGGTCGGGTGACGGCGCTTGCGGCGGAAGCTCGGGCCGCCGACCATCCAGTCGCAGGCGCCGCGAATCCACCACAGCAGGTTCGCGTAGAACCAGCCGTCCTCGCCCCCAATGGTGCACACGGTGGCGAACACCCGTCCGGGGTCGACTGCGCCTTGCGCGGTCGCGCCTTCGCGCTTGGCGTAGAACGCATACTCGGGCCGGAAGTTGCGGCAAGCGATCGAGCCCTCGACCCAGCGCGCAATCACGGCGTGCTGCCGGTCCGCTGCGATCGCGGCGCGGATCGCGTCCTCGAGCCCCAGTCGCGCTCTCGGCACCAGGCGCTGCAGCTCGTCATCGTGGGCGACGAAATCGTGCTCGAGGCCCTCGACCAGCGCCTGTGCGACGCCGACAGGCACGGTCGTCACCAGCCGCAGCCAGTACGACGACAGGTGCGGGGTCAGCACCGGTACCGGCACGATCAGCGGGTGTCGTCCCACCAGGTCGCCGTAGCAACGCATGATCGCTTCGTACGTCACGGTGTCAGGCCCGCCGGCATCGAGCGTCTTGCCTGCCGCGGCGTCGATGTCGGCGACCGCGACCAGGTACGCGAGCAGGTCGTCGAGCGCGATCGGCGTCGAGACCGACTTGACCCAGCGTGGCGTCACCATGACGGGCAGGTGATTGACCAGGTCGCGGATGACTTCGTACGCGGCGGAGCCGGGCCCGATGATCATGCCGGCGCGCAGTTCGGTCACAGGGACACCGCTGGCACGCAGGACGTCACCGGTTTCCGCGCGTGAGCGCAGATGTTCCGACCTGGCGTTCGCGGGGATCAACCCGCCGAGGTAGACGATGCGTCGGACGCCCGCCGCGGACGCTGCCACCCCGAAATTGCGCGCCGCTTCGCGGTCGAGTGAACTGAAGCCGCGGCCTGCGGCCATCGAATGCACCAGGTAGTACGCGACATCGACCCCCTGCAGGGCGGCCGCGAGAGTCTCCGGTTTCAGGGCGTCGGCACTGGCGCACGCCACGTCGCGCCAGCCGCGGGCCTCGAGCACCTCGACGTTGCGGGCAGACGCTCGCACGCGCTTGCCGGCGGCCAGCAGGCGCGGCACCAGGTGGGTGCCGATGTAGCCGCTCGCGCCGAAGACGAGCTGCAGTGAGCCGACTTCGGCGGCGGGCATTCCCGGATCAGTGCGAGAAAATTGCGGCGACGAACAGCAGGATCGAACCCAAGGCCTGCAGGCCGATGGTCATTTCGATGCTCCTGGTCAGCACGGGGCGCGTGACCTGCTCGCCAATGCCCGCGGCTGCCTTGAAACCTCCTGCCAGGATGGCGGCTGCACCGACCGCGGTCCACCAGGGCAACGAGCTCATCGCGACCAGTGTGATGATCGAGGCGAACGCGGCGACGTGCAGCAGCCGGTAGCCGAGGCGCGCACGGTCGAGTCCGAGGCGGACCACGAGCGTCAGCTTGCCGTTCGCCGCGTCGGCCTTGCGATCCGGCACTTCGTTGATCCACAGGATCAGCATCACCCAGATGCCGACGGGAATCGCGATCAGCAGGCTGCCTAAGTCGAACACACCGCTCTGCAGCCACGCGGCGCCGCAGACGGGCAGCACGCCGAACGCGATCATCAGGAAGAACTCCCCGACGCCCTTACCGCTCAGCTGTACCGCGGGCGCGGAATACAGCCACGCGATGGCGATGCCCGCGAGCCCGAGCGCGATGACGATCGGGCCTTTCAGCAGCGCGAGGGCGAGGCCGAGCACGGAAGCCATGCCGATCAGGATCCAGCCCCAGCGGTGCATCTCCTGGACGGACATGATGCCGTTGGTGATGAACCGCGAGCCGCCCGTGTAGGGATGGATGTAGTCGACGTTGTCGCGGTCCGTACCGGTGATGTCGTCGCCGACGTCGTTGATGACGTTGCTGGCGCAATGGACCAGGGCGGTGGCCAGCAGGGCGAGGAGGGCGACTCCCAGTTCGAGTCCGCCAGCGACCGTGGCGCCCCAGGCTGTGCCGACCAGCACGGGCAGGACGGAGGCCGTCAGGAACTTGGGTCGCGTGGCCAGGAAGTGCCGGCGTGCCTTGCGACCGAAGCCGTTGCCTGCCAGGTCCTCGTAACGAGGTTCGAGCGGTGAAACGGCGTCCTTGATCATGCGTGTCCTCCCAGGGTCAGGCCGCAAGCTAGCGACCCGCTACCCCACAGGTCAAGCCCGGCAACGTACGGGCCGGTTCAACGCCCGCGCGCGGCGTTGCGGACGCGGACGGCTTCCTCCTGGTCAACGGCGTCGAGTTGTTCCTCGATGAACTTCAGGGAGTGGTCGATTTCCGGCAGCAGCACGTTTTCCAGCGCACGGGCGCGCCGCTCCGTCCGCCGGTACTCGTCGATCAGCCGACGCAGGTTCGCGGCCCGGGCCGCTTGTGCGACCAGTTCGCCTGTCAGCTGGCGAAACGCGCCGGCGCAACGCTGGAGTTCCGGGGTGCTGCGCACGGGGGGGGAGGCAGGTACGCAGGGCGCCACGTCCAGCGAGGCCTCTGCCAGGCGTAGGCCGAGGAAGCTGCGCTGGGCCTGTCGCAACAGCACGGTGTCGAGCAGGCACGGGGGCTCGACCGTAAGGTCCTCGAAACCGTGGATTTCGACCGCGCCCGCCAGTGCCTCGCGGGCCTCGAGCCAGAGCCGGTCGAGCGTCGTCTGCGCGACTTCATGCGCCCGCAGGTCACGCAGGATCTCGGTCGCGAGCATCACGCGCTTCTCGTCCAGCAGTTCGTATCCTTCCTGCACCAGCCGGCGCTCGTCGCGCAGCTCGAGCAGCGCCACCCGCGTTGCCGCAACTTCGCCAATGTCAGGCATGCCCTTCTGCGCCCAGGTGGCGGCCGATCTGCGCATTCGACAAGCGCGTGAGTTCGCTGTGCGGGAGGCCCTGCAGGGCGGCCCAGCCAGTCTCGAGGCTTTCTTCGAGCGTGCGCGCATTGGCCTGGTGGACGAACTGACGCTCGAAGCGCTCGCCGAAGGCGAGAAACCTGCGGTCGGATTCGGGCAGGCCCTGCTCACCCATCACGCTCGCGAGCACGCGCACGCGCAATGCGCGCGCGTAGGCGGCGAACAACTGGTGTGCGAGCGCCGGATGGTCCGGGTCGGTAAATCCTTCGCCGATGCCGGCATCCATCAGCCGCGACAGGCTCGGCAGCACTCGCACCGGCGGGTAGATGCCGCGACGGTCGAGTTCGCGGTCCAGCACGATCTGGCCTTCGGTGATGTACCCCGTGAGGTCCGGGATCGGGTGCCCGATGTCGTCGCCGGGCATGGTAAGGATCGGCAACTGCGTCAAGGTGCCGGGTCGGCCGCGGATGCAGCCAGCCCGTTCGTAGAGCGACGCGAGGTCGGAATACATGTAGCCCGGGTATCCCTTGCGACCCGGGATCTCACCGTGGCTCGCAGACACCTCGCGCAGGGCCTCGCAGTAGTTGGTCATGTCGGTGAGGATGACCAGCACGTGCCGTCCTTCCTCGAACGCGAGGTATTCGGCAGCCGTCAGCGCGTAGCGCGGGGCGAGCAAGCGCTGCATGCCCGGTTCGTCCGCGAGATTGAGGAACATGGCCGTGTGACCCAGTGCGCCACTCGATTCCATCGCGAGCCGGAACTGTTCGGCCGTGTCGTGCGGTACGCCGATGCCGGCAAAGACGACCGCGAAACTCTCCTCGCCCTGGGTTCCGCGCAGTCGCGCCCGTTGGGCGATCTCTGCGGCCAACCGGTCGTGCGGCAAGCCACCCGCGGAGAAGAGGGGCAGCTTCTGTCCGCGCACGAGGCTGTTCATCACGTCGATGGTCGCGATGCCGGTTTCGATGAAATCCCGCGGCAAGGCGCGCCAGGCCGGATTGATCGCGAGACCTTCGATGCGGCGCCGAGACCGTGCAGCTACGGGCGGTCCACCGTCGAGCGGCCGGCCTACGCTGTCGAACACGCGGCCGAGCAGATGCGGGCCGACCCCGAACAGCAACGGCTCCGGATGCAGGCGAATGCGCGTGCCGCGCAGCGCGAGCCCCGCCGTCGACTCCAGCACCTCGATCACCATCGAGGTCTCGTCGAGCGCAGCCACGCGCCCCAGCCGCGGCGGGCCATTCCCGGCCAGCACTTCGACCGCGGCGTTGAGGCCTACGCGCGCTTCGCGCCGTGCAAAGAGCAACGGGCCCTCGATGCGGGTCACTGCATTTTCGAGCAACAGGTCAGCCTGCATGACTGGCCACCGTCTGCAGCTGGTCGAACTCGTAATCGATCTGGCGCGGCAGTTGCCGCAGACGCAGCAGGTCGTCCTCGCTGAACTCTTCACCGAGCCGCTGCAATTGCCGCAGCATCGGCATGGCCGCGAGCCGGGCGGGTGGCACGCCGGCCGCCACGGCGGCGTCGGCGCGATCGGCGAAGTGCAGCAGCACCGAGAGCATGGCGACCTGCCGGGCAGGCGAGCAGAAGCGGTCGACCTTCGAGAAGGACGACTGCCGCAGGAACCCTTCGTTGACGAGGTCCGCGCAGAGCAGCCGCACCTGCTGCTGTGCCGGCAGCGCATCGCGGCCGACGATGCGGGCCATGCGCTCGAGGTGTGCCTGCGCCTCGAGCAGTTCAAGTACGCGCTGCCGTTGCACGAGCCAGTCGGGGTTGCCGGAGCGCTTCCACCAGTCGGCGAGTTCCTGCACGTCCGAGCCGTAGGACTGCAGGGGATGAATGGCTGGGTAGAAACGGGCTTGCGCACGCTGGCGGTCGAGGGCCCAGAAACAACGCACGTAGCGCTTGGTGTGCAGCGTCACGGGTTCGGAGAAGTCGCCGGACGGCGGGCTGATCGCGCCGATGATCGTGACCGAGCCCTCCGCGCCAGCCAGTGAGGTGACACGCGCTGCGCGTTCGTAAAATTCAGCGAGGCGCGAGCTGAGGTACGCGGGATAACCGGCCTCGCCTGGCAATTCACCGAGGCGACCGGACACTTCGCGCAGCGCTTCGGCCCAGCGGCTGGTCGAGTCCGCCATCAGCGCGACGTTGAGGCCCTGGTCGCGGAAGTATTCGGCAACCGTGATCGCGGTGTAGATACTCGCCTCGCGCGCCGCGACCGGCATGTTCGACGTGTTCGCGATGATGACCGTGCGTTCGGCAAGCGGCCGTCCGGTGCGCGGATCCTCGAGCTGCGGAAACTCGTCGAGCACTTCGGCCATTTCGTTGCCGCGTTCGCCGCAACCGACGTACACGATCACGTCCGCGTCACACCACTTGGCAAGCGCTTCCTGCAGCACCGTCTTGCCAGTGCCGAAGCCGCCGGGCAGGGCGGCGCGACCGCCGCGCGCGACGGGGAAAAGCGTGTCGAGAATTCGCTGACCCGTGATCATCGGCGCGTTGACGCCAAGCCGTTCGCGCACCGGTCGCGACCGACGCACGGGCCAGTCGTGCTGCATCGTGAGTTCGTGCCTGCGGCCGGTGTCGTCGACGAGCACGAGCAGTGTCTCGTCGTCGCGATGCTCCCCTGGTTCGACCAGCGCTGCCACGCGCCCGCTGGCCCACGGCGGCACCAGCAACGACTGCGGCCGCGGCGCGACTGTCCTGGCAAATACGGCACCGGCGCTCAATACGTCACCGTTCCGTACGGCGAATTCGAGGCGATGCCGCGCGAAGCTGCGTTCGGTCGCACCCGGCTGGATCTGAAAATCCGTGGCGCGCGACAACGGCCGCAGCAGGCCGTCGAAGATGCCGCCCAACAGGTTCGGACCCAGCGTTACGGACAGGGGTCGTTCGAGCCCGACCACGGTCACGCCGGGCTCGAGTCCCGTCGTATCCTCGTACACCTGAGCGACCAGTTCGTCGCCACGCAGCTGGATGACTTCACCGAGCAGTCGGCGCTCGCCCACGGCGAGCGCCTCAAAGATGCTGAAGGGCCCCGTGGCGCAGGCTTTGAGCACCGGGCCGCCGACCCAGGTGATCCGTGCTTCGCTCATGGAGCGCGCTCCGACCGTCGCGCCGCGGCTTGCCGCTCGAACTCGGCGAGCAGCTCGGAGGCGATACGCTCACGCGCAGCAAGCAGGCCCGCGACCGTGGCATCGATGCAGGCGTCGCCCGCCCGGATGCGGAGTCCGGCGCCCAGTCCATCCGTTGCCGTGACTTCGACCTTCGACGGGCCATCGAGTCGGCTCCGCACGAGCGGGCCGACATGGGCCAGCCACTGTGGATCGACTTCCACCTGCAGCCGATCCAGATGACGCAGGCTGCGACTCGCCGACACGCAGGCGGCGTCACACCAGCGCTCACGCGCGGTGGCGTCGAGCCAGCGCGACTGCAATGCAGCGGGCAGGGCCTGCCATGCGCGGTCGAGCAGTTCGCGCAACGTGGCTTGCCGGCTGCGCCGCGCCTGCGTGTCGAGTGCCGCGCGCCGCCTTGCCAGCGCCATTTCGTCTTCACGCCGGGTGTCGACCACGGCCTGGTGCACGCGCGTCCTGGCCTCGACTCTCGCCCTGCGCACGATGTCGGCCGCCTGCGTCCCGGCTTCGTCGCGGATGTGCCGGGTGCGCGACTCCTGTTCGCGCCCCAGCCGGCGCAGCAGCGCGGTGGTTTGTGCTTCGAGCAGGCTTTCGACGTCGTTCATCAGTCGATTCCCAGCGCGTTGCGTACCGTGCGCGCGAGATTGGGAGGCGTGCCTCGTCCGCGGACATCCGGAATGACGGCGAACAGCGGCGAGAGCGCGACGAGGGCGTGCTCGAGTTCCGCAGCCGGCACGTAGTCGACCAGCGTGCCATCGAACAGGACACATTCGGGCCGCTCGGAGAATGCCTGTCGCAGCATTTCGGCGGCGTCGCCTGCCGACGCAACACGAGTATCGACGCCGGCGAGCCGGAAGCCCGCCGCCGTTGCCTCGCCGCCGATGTAGACGACTTGTGCCACGTCAGCCCAGCCGGTTGAGGATCAGGATCGAGACGATCAGGCCGTAGATCGCGATGCCCTCCGCGAGTCCGACCATGACGAGCACCCGGCCGAAGAGGTCGGGTTTCTCTGCAAGTGCGCCGAGGGCGGCGGTGCCGACCTGCGCCACGGCGTAGCCCGCGCCAAGCGCTGCGAGTCCCGCTGCAAGTGCAGCAGAGGCAAAGCCCCAGCGGACTACGTCGGGATCGGGTGGTACGGCAGCCGTCTCCGCTGCGAGCGCGGGCCACGCGGCAATGAGTGTGAACGTAGCCACGGCGACGGTTGCCGTCGTCATCGTGGCGAGGGCAAGGATCCAGCGTGCGGGCAGTTTCATGGCGAGCCTCCGGGAAGCGAAGCCGGCGGCGGCGTGAGCGGTTCGAAGCGTCGGCCGCGCGCCGTCAGGAAGCGGATGAAGAACTCGAACAGCACGAGGCGTGTCGTCTGGATGCTGACGACGAGGCCTTCGAGCGCAATGATTGCGGCGTTGCCGATGATCAGGACCGGCCAGTACCCAGGGCCCGCGGCTTCAGCCATGCCGACGATGGCCGAGCACAGTCCCGCGTGCGCCAGCGCAAACGCGCCGACGCGAACGAAGGAAACCGTGTTGACGCCGAGCTGCAGCAGTCGCTCCACGAATTCGCCCGCAGCGCGCCCCACGGCCGCGATGCGGGCCGCGGGAGTGGTGAACGCTGCACCAGCCAACGACCACGCGATGCCGAGCGGCAGCAGCCACAGGGCGCTCAGGTCGATCGCGGCGCCGACCAGTCCGAGGTAGGCGACGAGCAAGCCCGCGTCGCAGAACAACCAGTGCCGTAACTGTCCACGCCAGAAGTACTGCAGCGCATCGAGTGCCAGACCGAGCACGAGAGTCGCGACGCCGAAGCCTAGCGCCACGGCCAGGACCGGCAGCGGCTGTGACAGCGGGTGGAGCCAGAGCGCGGGCACGATGTCTTCGCGCGCAAACACGCTGCCGAAGGCGAAGCCGAACACGATGGCGACCAGCCCGCCCGGCAACAGCAGGCGCAGCGCAGGCATGCGTTTGCCCAGGAAGAAACCTGCGAGTGCGACGATCGCGCCCTGCGCCACGTCGCCGAACATGAAGCCGAACATCAGCGGAGCAAGGATCGCGACGAGCAGGCTCGGATCGGCATCCCCCGCGGCTGGCACTCCCATCATGCCCGTCATGGTTTCGAACGGACGCGCCCAGCGCGGGTTGTGCAGGACGGAAGGAGCCACCGTCCCAGCCGGCGCGTCCGTCATGCGCAGCAGGTAGTGCAGGCCTTGCTGGTCGAGTGCTGTGCGCAGTCCGCTATCGTCACGCGCCGCGCACCAACCGGTGATCCACGCGAAGTGCTCCGTCACCGGAAGTTCCGGCACGTGCGTCACGACCCATGCGGCCAGCGCGACTTCGCCAAGGGCTGCCGGCACCTCGTGCTCTGCGTCGAGCCTGGCCAGCGCGGCGCGTGCCGAGGATTCCCTGGTGTCGAGTGCCGTGCGTCGTTGCTGCAGGTTCGCGCGCAATTCGCCCGGGTTCTGCGGCAGGTCCGCCGGGATCGCGACGCGATGCACCTTGCGCGCCGCCAATGCGGCATCGAGCTCACCCATGTCGTCGCCAGGGCCAACGGCGAGGAGGTAGGTTTCGCGGCCGGCTTCCGGTGTCCACAACTGGTGGATCAATGCCGGTGGCAACGAGAGCGCCGGCGTGTCGGGCGGCAGCACGTAGATGCGGCTCGCGAGCACGGGTCCGGCCGACGCCATGCGATCGAGTCGCGGCAGTGCCGGTCCAGCGATTGCAGACAAGCGTTCGAGCGTGCCGATTTCCGTCCGTTCGAGCGTGAGCGCCTCGAGTTCAGCGACGACAGGCTCCGCTGCAGTCGCCCAGGTGCGCAATTTACCGAGCGCGGCCTGCGGTGCATCGAGGAGTGCGTGCTCCGCATTCACCGTGCAGGGCAGCGCAGCCGGCCACCACGGCCGGAAGCGGCGCGCGAGCGATTCGAATTCGTCGAGCACGCGCTTCAGGTCGCCGAGCGGCAGGCGCGATTCGGCACGACTGTAGGCTTGCAGCTCGACCGACCGTGTCCGCGCGAGGCAATCAAGGGCTGCGCCGAGTTCCTCGCGCGAGGTGAGCAGTTCGAACCAGCGGGCGGTGGCGGAGCGCAGGCTCATGCGGGCCCCGGTACGACGACGGCGCGACGCATCACGCCACCGCGCAATCCGAGCAATCCGAGCGCTTCGAGACCCAGGTACGCGACGGCCGCCGCGGGTGAGAGTGGGTGACGGCGGAAGGTGCGCAGCAACCGGTGCGACAACGCCTGGTGCAGCTCCCTGCTGTCTCCGCCGACCGCTTCCCGCAGCTTCGCGTCGAGCGATGCGACATCGCGCGCGATCCGGTCCATGGCGCGTGCGTGACGACTGCCCGCGGGCCACAGCGTCCGCCAATGGCCGAGCCAGGCTGCCGTGACGTCGCCAGCGCCTGCTTCGAGCGCAGGGCGGAACGGTTGCAGCGGTGTAGCGGCGAGTGCTGCGCCGCGCAGCGCAGGATCCAGCGCCACGATGTGACCCAGCACCGGATCCGCTCGAGTCCATGCGGGAGGTCGGCCGCCACGGGTGAATTTCTGCAGCGCCGGCAGGTAGGGTAGCCAGCGCATCCAGCGGATGGCTTCCTGCCAGGCCGTGGGTTGCCAGCGCGCCACTTCGTCGACGAGCGTTGACCACTCGTAGCGCAGGTGCCGCTCCAGTTCGTGGGGGTCCATGCCGGGCGCCAGGCGTGTCGTGTAGCGTCGCTGCG
>JAABQQ010000290.1 GCA_011391405.1 Gammaproteobacteria bacterium | reverse complement strand
GAACGAGCCGGGTGGCTGGGGCGCACGCTTCGTAGGCTCGGCCCGAATGGGCCAAACTAGGATGCCCGGCCGGTCTGGCCCGCGAGGATTCTGCATGCGCAAGACGATCGACTTCCTGCTCAACGACTGGCTCGACGTGGCCTCGCTGGTCGAGCGCGCACGGTACAGCGAACACAGCCGCGAAACCTTCGAGTCGGTGCTCGATACCTGCCAGCGCATCGCGGCTGAGAAGTTCGCGCCGTTCAATCGACTCGTCGACGTACAGGAACCGCGCCTCGAAAACGGGGTCGTCATCCTGCCGCAGTGTGCGTATGACGCGGCACGTGCCTACGTCGACTCGGGCATGCTCGCGGCAACGCAGGACTACGACGTCGGTGGTATGCAGTTGCCCTACGTCATCGAACTGGCCGCCAATGCCTTTTTCGCCAAGGCAGGAATCGGCCTCGGTGGCGGCGGCATGCTCACGGTCGGCAACGCCAACCTGTTGATGGCGCACGGGACGCCGCGGCAGAAAGCCGCATTTGCGCAGCAGGAAATCGACGGCAAGTGGTTCGGCACGATGTGTCTCTCGGAGCCGCAGGCAGGCTCGAGCCTGTCCGATATCCTGACGCGCGCGACTCCGGACGGCGACGATTCTGCGCAGGACGAACTCGGCCCGCGTTACCGGCTCACCGGCAACAAGATGTGGATCAGCAACGGCGAGCACGACATGTCCGAAAACATCGTGCACCTGGTGCTGGCCAAGATTCCCGCTGCGGACGGCAAGCTGGTCCCCGGCGTGCGGGGCATTTCGCTGTTCATCGTGCCGAAGCTGCTGGTCAATGCTGCGGGCGAACTCACAGGCGAACGCAACGACGTCGCGCTCGCGGGCCTCAATCACAAGATGGGTTTCCGTGGACTGCCGAACACGCTGCTCAATTTCGGCGAAGGCAAGTTCCCGGTGCGCGGGCGGCCGGGAGCCGTCGGCTACCTCGTCGGCAAGCCCGGTGACGGTCTCAAGTGCATGTTTCACATGATGAACGAGGCCCGCATCGGCGTCGGGCTCGGCGCCGTGGGCATCGGCTACGCGGGCTACGAGGCCAGCCTCGACTATGCCCGCAATCGCAAGCAGGGGCGTCCGTCGACGCCGGCCGGCAAGGATCCGGCATCGCCTCCCGTGAGCATCATCGAGCACGCTGACGTGAAGCGAATGCTGCTAGCCCAGAAGGCGTACGTGGAAGGCGGGCTGGCGCTCGAGCTTTATTGCGGCCGGCTGGTCGATGAAGCAAGGACGGGATCCGCCGAGAGCGTGCCTGCGATCAAGGCCTTGCTCGAGATCCTGACGCCGATTGCGAAGAGCTGGCCGAGCGAGTGGTGCCTCGAGGCGAACAACCTAGCGATCCAGGTGCACGGCGGCTACGGCTACACACGTGATTTTCCGGTCGAGCAGTACTGGCGCGACAACCGCCTCAACATGATTCACGAAGGCACGCACGGCATCCAGGGTATGGACCTGCTGGGGCGCAAGGTGCTGATGGACGACGGCCAGGCGCTCGGTCTGCTCGCGCGACGCATCGGCCAGACCGTGCAGGCAGCGGATGGGCATCCTGAGTTGAAAACCGAGTCCGCTGCGGTCGCCCGTGGACTGCAGACGCTGCTGGATGCGACCCGCGCCGCGTGGAGCACTCGCCAGCCGGACGAAGCACTGGCCAACGCGACCCCCTACCTGCAGGCGTTTGGCCACGTCGTCGTGGCCTGGCTGTGGCTCGACGTCGCTCGTGTAGCTGTCGCCGCGGCTGCGGGCAAGGATGACGCTTTCCTGCGCGGCAAGCTCCAGGCGGCACGCTATTTCTTTGGCTTCGAGCTGCCGAAAATCGATGCGTGGCTGGCGGTCGTGGCGGCCCGCAATCCGACCTGTCGCGAAATGCAGGATGCGTGGTTCGAGAGTTGATCAGGTCGCCGCTGCACAGCATTGCGGGCAATCGCCATGACCCGTGTCGCTTAAAGAAAAGCCGCAGTGCGCTGGCGAGGTTAGAATTGCGGGCTGAAAACCCAACGCCGCCCGGACCCCGCTGAGGATTCGTCGTGCGTTGTCCACGATTTCTTCCTCCTGGAGCAATTCAACGATGAAACTCGTCAAGCTTTCGATCGCGGCCCTCTGCCTCGCATGGGCCTCGGGCTGCAGCACTCCTGAAGCGGCTGCACCCGCGGCTGCTCCGGCACCAGCACCGGCACCGGCCGCGGCGCCAAGGGGCGAGACTGTTGTTGCGACCGTCGAAGTGACGGCGATCGTGACGGCGATCAATCAGGCGACGCGTGAAGTCACGCTGAAGAAGGACGACGGCACCGAGGTCACCTTCGTCGCCAGCGAAGACGTCAAGAATCTCCCCCAGGTGAAGGTGGGCGACGTGCTGCACGTGGTGTACGCCGAAGCGCTGGCGTACGAAGTGAGGAAGGGTGGCACGACCGCCGCGCCGGCGACGGCGATTGCCGGCGGCGCAGCCGAACTGGGTCAGAGACCGGCCGGTGCGCTGGCGCGCCAGACCACTGCGACGGTCGCGATCACGGCGATCGATCGGGCGGTGCCCTCGGTGACGTTCCAGGGGCCTGCGGGCAACACGCGCACGATCAAGGTGCTGCATCCCGAAAGACTCGAAGGCGTGAGCGTGGGTGACACGGTCGACTTGACCTTCACCGAAGCGCTCGCCATCAAGGTCGTCGAAGCGTCCGCCAAATAGGCCGGTCACCCCGGCCTGCAGCCCGCTCGGTGCGCAACGCATCGAGCGGGTGCGGGCTGTGCAGGTTAGACGTCAGCGGAACGTGTACACCCACGAGGCCGCGATCCGGTCGACGTTCGTCTCGCCCGTGGTGCTGGAATCGCCGAGCCCGTCGAAGTGCTGGTAATCGAGCCGCACGCTCCAGGTGCCCGAGTACCGGTACGACGCGCCGATGCCGTAGAGCATGTCCTGGGTATCTTCCGAGACGTTGTCCCTGATCGAGAGCGAGCTGTTGCGCGCGTGTGCCGTCAGCGTCGTAGTCGCGAAGATTACGCCCAGCCGCGCGTAGACATCCCATGACCGGTTGATCGGCCAGATGCCGAGTGCGGAGGCGGCAACGCCTTTCGAGTCCGTCTCTGCATCGAACGCGATTGTGTCGGTGGTCGTGCCGTCGGTCACGTCGCCGCGCGCTTCGTACTTGCCGGTACCGAGCGTCAGCCATTCCGCCTCGACGGCCAGGTAGGGCAGGAAGCGGTAGCCGGCGAACACGCCGAGCGAGGCATCGTTCTCGCTCGAACTGGACGTCGCCGACAGCGCGGTGAGTCCGCCCTGCGTCAATGCATCGGACAGCGCGGCATCGTACGCGTTCTTGTCGATATCCAACTTGGACGCGCCGACGTTCACGCCGACGTAGAAGCCCCGGGTGTCGTCAGCCTGCGCGACGGCGACGCCAAAGGCGAGGGCGGCTGCGACAGTAAGGCCAAGCATGCGATTCATTGCCAACTCCGTTTGCGAGGTGAAATTTGTCGGCACATTATCCTGCCCGGCCCGTTCGCGCGAGCCGCGGTGAATACCGACCGGTCCATTTCACATATTCGCTGTCAGCAGCCAAAGAAAAAGCCGGGTCACGGGACCCGGCTTCGTTCCGCCGCGCACGGGGCGGAGCAACGACTGCTACTTCTTCTCGACCGGCGCGACGGGGGCCGACTGGCCTGCGACGAACGGGTACTTGGCGAAGATCGCCGTGACAGCATTCGTGATCGTGCCTTCCTTGTCCTGCATCATCTTGGATGTGACCACGTCCTCGAGGCCGCCCTGGAACACGGCCTGGCGTTTTTCGCGGTCGATGACGTCCATCACCAGCGTGCCGACGTTGTAGCGGCGCGTCGTCACTTCCGTGCCGCCGTAACCGTAGGCCCCGTAAGGTGCGCCGCCCCAGCCGCGATACCCGTACGACGGACCGTAATACGGCGCCGGCGTCGACTGGATGTCGGTTTTTTCCTCAAGCTTGCCCTTGAAGTTGAGCAGCAGGTCCGGGTTATCGGACTTGGTGTAGCCGCGAGATTCCATTTCGCGCGACGCCGCCTGCTGCATTATCTGCTGGGAGATCGACTGGAATTCGGCAGGGTTACCGCCAGCAGCCGCCAGGAAGTTGTAGGTCTTGTACTTGCCGAAGTCGACGGCACGGTCATAGTCTCCACGGACGTCCGGACCGCTGGCGCAACCGCCGGCGAGCGCTGCCGCCGCCACGAGGGCTGCGACGAACGGCATGCGGGTCAAACGTAGATTGAACATGAATGGCTACCTCGCGGATTACTTGGCTAGCGGAATGGCCTGGATGCCCGGCAGGCGGAGCAGCGTGTTGAGCTTGTTCTCGACCTGCACGAAACGCAGCACTTTGGTCGTCGGCAGGACCTTGTCCAGCTTCTTGACGGTGGACTTGACCAGTGCCAGCTCATCGTCCTGCAGCTTGAACCAGTCCTTCAGCAGACCCTTGGCGGCGTCGTCGGTCATGGAGTCGTAGTTGGAGGAGTAGGCATTGATGAGATCGACGCCGCGTTGCATCAGTTGCTTGCGGTCGGCCTGGTAGGCGTCGTAGATCGGCGTGAACGCAGTCAGCTGCGCATCGTCCAGGGCCATGGCCTTGAGCACCACCGCGCGCTTGTCGGCCTGGATCTGCGCGAGCAGCTGCTGCGTGTCGTCGAAGCTCGACTGCGCCTGCGCAGCGAACGGCGCCGTGATGGACAGCAGGGCAGTGGCGGCAAGGGCGATCTTGAAATTCTTCATGCAGGGGACTCCGTGGATTCCAGGTTCGATCATTGTGCGAGCGGGATCAGGCCGTAGACCTCGCGCCGCAGCATGTTGTCGAGACGGGTCTCGATCTGCGCGTATCGCAGCGCCTTCACCGGCGGCAGAGCCTTGGCGACCTTCTTCGTGTAGGTCTGCTTGAGGGCCTCGCGGTCCTTCTCGATCTGCATCTTCGTCTTGAGCATCGCCGTGGCGTCGGCATCGGTCATCGCGCCGTACTTGGCGGCGTAGTCGTCAACCAGCTTCAGGAACTGGTCATTGAGCTTCTTGGCCTTGCCTTCGTACTCGTCGTAGATCGGCCAGAAGGCGCGGCTCTCCGCATCCGTCAGCTGCAGGTTCTGCACGTAGACCGCCCGCTTGTCGGTCATGACCTGCTTGAGAATGATCTGCTCGTCCGCCTTGACGCTCTGCGTCGCAGGGGCGGCCTGCGCGTGGGTAAGGACGGGGAAGGCAGCGACGGTGAGCGCCACTGCAAGCGAAGCGATTTTCATGGGTTCCTGCCTGTTTGTTGGTATAGCCAAGCCTCGGCTTGAACGATAGCGACGGCGTGCCGCTGCTCGCAAGGGGCCGGTAGAATTGTCGCATGACGGCCCCCACCGATGTCGACTTGCAGCAGCTGGCCCGGTCCGTGGGGGACCGCTTGCTGGTACGTGCCGAGACGCTCGTCACGGCCGAATCCTGTACCGGCGGCTGGATCGCGAAGACGTGCACGGACGTGGCGGGCAGCTCGCGTTGGTTCCAAGGCGGGGTGGTTGCCTACTCAAACCCCCTCAAGGTCGCGTTCCTTGACGTGCCGGAGAGCCTGCTGGCGCAGCACGGTGCGGTGAGCGAGGCCGTCGTGCGGGCGATGGCGGCGGGGGCCCTGGCTCGCACCGGCAGCACCGTGGCCGTCGCCGTGAGCGGCGTGGCAGGACCGGACGGCGGCACGGTCGATAAACCCGTAGGGACCGTCTGGTTGGCCTGGGCCTGGCGCGAAAAGGACAGTTCGTTGCGAACCGAAACACGCCGCGAACGGTTCCCGGGCGGGCGCGACGAGGTGCGGCGCTGGGCGGTCCGATGCGCGCTGGAGCGGCTGCTCACCGAATGAACGACCGGCTCTTTTTCGCGCTCTGGCCCGATCCCGCCCTGCTGCAGGCACTGCGCGCGCGCGTCGATAGGATCACGACGTCGGTCGGTGGCAAGCCGCAGCGCCCAGACCAGTGGCACGTCACGCTCGAATTCCTGGGCGAGGTTCCCCGCGAACGTCAGCCGTCGTTGCGAGCCGCCGCCGACCGTGTGAGCCAGTCGCCCGTCACGATCGAGTTCGATCAGGTCGAGTACTGGCGCAAGCCGCGGGTCGTGTGCCTGGTAACGAGCCGTGTGCCAACGGGACTCGCAGCGCTCGTCACGCAGTTGCGCGCGGAGCTCGCCGGGGAAGGCTTCGCGATCGAGGCACGACCGTTCCGCCCGCACGTGACACTTGCACGCAAAGTACGATCAGCCGCGGATTCGCTGCTTGATCCACCGTTTTTGTGGCGTACCGACGGCTTTGCGCTCGTGCGTTCCGTGACCGATCCGGCAGGCTCACGCTATGAGCCTCTGGACTGGTGGAATCATGCGGTCGAAGGCGGCTGAGAAACCGGTGATTCCGGGTAATTTTTCGGACCGCCCGCGGGCAGGGCTGTGGAATAATGCAGCCATTCCGCTGATCTCCTTTCACGAGCCGGGCTAGCCCGGCTCCCACGCCTGACTCACGAGCAACGCAATGGAAGAAAACCGCAAGAAGGCCCTGGTCGCAGCGCTCGGCCAGATCGAGAAGCAGTTCGGCAAGGGCTCGGTCATGCGCCTTGGCGACTCCAACAGCTACGACGTCGAAGTCATCTCCACGGGTTCGCTCGGGCTCGACATCGCGCTGGGCGTCGGCGGCCTGCCGAAAGGCCGCGTCATCGAAATCTACGGGCCGGAATCCTCCGGCAAGACCACGCTCGCGCTTACCGTCGTCGCGCAAGTGCAGCGTGGCGGCGGCACGGCCGCCTTCGTCGATGCCGAGCACGCGCTCGACCCGGCCTACGCCGAAAAGCTCGGCGTGGACGTCAACGAACTGCTGGTCTCGCAGCCGGACAACGGCGAGCAGGCGCTCGAGATCACCGACATGCTGGTCCGCTCGAACGCGGTCGACATCGTCGTCGTCGACTCGGTTGCCGCGCTCACGCCCAAGGCCGAAATCGAAGGCGAGATGGGCGACATGCAGATGGGCGCGCAGGCACGCCTCATGTCGCAGGCGCTGCGCAAGCTCACCGGCAACATCAAGCGCTCGAACACGATCGTCATCTTCATCAACCAGATCCGCATGAAGATCGGCGTGATGTTCGGCAACCCCGAGACCACCACCGGCGGCAACGCACTCAAGTTCTACGCGTCCGTCCGTCTCGACATCCGCCGCATCGGCGCGATCAAGCAGGGCGAGGAAGTCGTCGGCAACCAGACGCGGGTCAAGGTCGTGAAGAACAAGGTCGCGCCGCCGTTCCGCGAGGCTGAGTTCGAGATCATGTACGGCGTCGGCATCTCGCGCGAAGGCGAAATCATCGAGCTCGGCGTGGCGCAGAACATCATCGAGAAATCCGGCTCGTGGTACTCATACAAGGGCGAGCGCATCGGCCAGGGCAAGGAAAACGTCCGCAACTACCTCACGCAGCACCCGGATACTGCGCGCGAAATCGAAACCGCCGTCCGGGCCAGGTTGCTGGTGCCGAAGAAGGGCGAGGCGGCCGCAGGTGAAGCGTCGGAAGCCTGAGCCAGGGGCGGCGGAGGCGGATCAACGCACCGTCCAGACCGCGGCCTACGCCCTGCTCGCGGGGCGTGACTTCAGCCGCCACGAACTGACCGAGCGCCTGCTCCGCAAGGGGTATGGCGCTGCGGTAGTCGAGGCGGCGGTGGCCGCTATCGTGCAGGAAGGGTTCCTGCGCGAAGAACGGTTTGCGGAGCAGTTCGTCACTCAGCGTGCGGGGCGCGGACAGGGGCCGCTGCGCGTCCGCATGGGGTTGCGCGAGCGCGGGGTCGAGTCCGAAACGATCGACCAGGCACTCGACACAACGGAGACGGACTGGATCCAGGCGGCCCGGGAAGCCCGCCGGCGCAAGTTCGGGTTGTCACCTCCAGCCGACTTCCGTGAACGTGCAAAACAGGCACGCTTCCTCCAATATCGCGGGTTTTCTTCGGACCAGATCCGGGCTGCCCTTGGCCCCGGCGAAGACGACCCGGACTTATGACAAGCAAGCCCCAGCCCCCAGCCAACTTCATGACCAGCGCGCAGTTGCGTGCGGCGTTCCTCGACTTCTTCAAGGACCGCGGCCACGCCGTCGTGCCGTCGAGCTCGCTCGTGCCAGGCAACGACCCGACGCTGCTCTTTACCAACGCGGGCATGGTCCAGTTCAAGGATCTCTTCCTCGGCAAGGAAAAGCGCAGCTACTTGCGTGCCGCCACGTCGCAGCGCTGCGTGCGTGCCGGCGGCAAGCACAACGATCTCGAGAACGTCGGTTATACGTCGCGACACCACACGTTCTTCGAGATGCTGGGCAACTTCAGTTTCGGCGACTACTTCAAGCAGGACGCGATCCGCTTCGCCTGGGACTTCATCACCGGCACGCTCGGCATCGCACCGTCGAAGCTCTGGGTCACCGTGTTCGAAGAAGACGATGGCGCCGCAGAGATCTGGCTGAAGGAAATCGGCGTCGACCCAGCGCGGCTGACGCGCATGGGCGCCAAGTCGAATTTCTGGGCGATGGGCGACACGGGCCCGTGCGGTCCGTGCACCGAAATTTTCTACGACCACGGTCCCGACGTAGCCGGCGGTCCGCCGGGTTCGCCCGACGAGGACGGTGATCGCTACGTCGAGATCTGGAATCTCGTGTTCATGCAGTTCGACCGCTCGGCCGACGGCACGATGACGCCGCTGCCGAAGCCGTCGGTGGACACGGGCATGGGCCTCGAGCGTGTATCCGCGGTCATGCAGGGCGTGCACAGCAATTACGAAATCGACCTGTTTCGCAACCTGATCACCGCGGCGGCCAAAGCCACGGCTACCGGCGATCTCGCCTCGAACTCGCTGCGCGTGATCGCGGACCACGTGCGCGCCACGTCGTTCCTGATCGCGGACGGTGTGCTGCCGTCGAACGAAGGCCGCGGCTACGTGCTGCGCCGGATCATGCGTCGTGCGATCCGCCATGGTTTCATGCTGGGCCAGCGCCAGCCGTTCTTCCACACGCTGGTGAAAACGCTCGAGCAGGAGATGGGCGTCGCCTATCCCGAGCTGACTGCGCAGCGTGCGCACATCGAGAAGGTCATCCTGCAGGAAGAAGAGCGTTTCGCCGAAACGCTGACGCAGGGCATGGCCTTACTCGACACCGCCATCGGCACGCTGGGCGGCAAGCAGGAAATTCCGGGTGAGACAGTATTCCGTCTCTACGACACCTACGGCTTCCCGGTCGACCTCACCAACGACATCGCGCGCGAGCGCGGCCTCTCGATCGACGAGCCGGGGTTCGAGGCCGCGATGAATGCGCAACGCGCGATGTCGCGTGCCGCCAGCAAGTTCAACGTCGATCTGCGTGGCGACCTGAGCGTCGACAGCCAGACTGCGTTTGTCGGCTATGAGGGCGAGACCGGCGAGGGCCGTGTCATCGCGATGTTCCGCGGCAAGGACGCGGTTGCCGAACTGAAGGCGGGTGAGGCGGGCCAGGTTGTCCTCGATGTCACGCCGTTCTATGCCGAAAGCGGCGGCCAGGTCGGCGACACCGGCGAACTCTCGACGTCCACTGCTCGATTTGCGGTCACCGACACGCAGAAGCTCGGCAAGGCACACGTTCACGTCGGCAAGCTCGCGGTCGGCACGCTCAAGGTCGGCGAAGCGGTTGCTGCGACGGTGGATGGGGTGCGTCGCGACGCTACCCGTGCGAATCACTCCGCCACGCACCTGCTGCACGCAGCTTTGCGCGAGGTTCTGGGGACGCATGTCACGCAGAAGGGCTCGCTGGTCGCGCCCGACCGCCTGCGTTTCGATTTCTCGCATTATTCGGGCGTCACGCCCGAGGAGTTGCAGCGGGTCGAGGCGATCGTGAATGCGGAAGTGCGCAGGAACGCCGACG
>JAABQQ010000289.1 GCA_011391405.1 Gammaproteobacteria bacterium | reverse complement strand
TCCCGTCAGGTCCAGCCGATGTTCCATCCCGCTTCCCGACCGCCCGGCGCATGCGCTGGTGCGGTATTCCGACCTCGTCGAATTCCGGACCATCGGCCCGGAAACCCAGCCGCTCGTAGAATCCGGCCGCTGACACCTGTGCATTGAGGTACACCTCGTGGAATCCGCGCTCGGCGGCGAGATCCAGGAGGCGATGCATCACGGCGACGCCAGCTCCCAGCCCACGGTACTGCGGCAGTACTGCGACACGGCCAATCTTACCGGTGGGTTCCAGGCGTCCAGTGCCAACCGCGTCACGTTTTGCGGAAGCAGGGGGTTCGAAAACGAGAACGTGCGCGATGACGGGATCGAGTTCGTCCCATTCGTCGCGTTCCGCGATCTGCTGTTCCTCGATGAAAACAGACCGCCGTACGCGCTGAATCTGCAGGCGGTCGTGCTCCCACGTGGCGAGTCGCACGACGTAATCCCGGGCAGGTTGTGCAGACATGTCGGCGAGCGGTGGCAGGCTTATGTCAAACGTCGCCGTTTGCGACTCAGACCTCGCGGGCCAATCGGGCCGCGAGACCGATGTACGTCGCCGGAGTCAGGGCCTTGAGCCTTGCCTTTTCGGCGGGCGGGATCGGCAGCGCGTCGACAAACTTTGCGACCGCTGGCCCGTCGATGCGGCGGCCGCGCGTGAGCGCCTTCAACTGCTCATAGGCTTCGGGCACGGCGTACCGGCGCATCACGGTCTGGATTGGTTCCGCCAGCAGTTCCCAGTTCGCCGCGAGATCGTCGGCGAGACGCGCACGGTCGATTTCGACGCGGGCGAGTCCGCGTGCGACGGACTGGATAGCGATATCCGAATGCGCGAGCGCGACGCCCAGGTTGCGCTGCACGGTGGAGTCGGTAAGGTCACGCTGCCAGCGCGAGATCGGCAGCTTTTCCGACAGGAAGCGCAGCAGCGCATTGGCCAGCCCGAAATTGCCTTCGCCGTTCTCGAAGTCGATCGGGTTGACCTTGTGCGGCATGGTGGACGAGCCGACTTCGCCCGAAACGATCTTCTGCCTGAAATAGCCCAGCGACACGTAGCCCCAGAAATCGCGGCACAGGTCGGTGAGGATCGAGTTGCAGCGGGCGAGGGCGTCGCAGTACTCCGCCGTCCAGTCGTGCGGTTCGATCTGCGTGGTGTACGCGTTCCACTTCAGGCCGAGCGATTCGACCAGTCGCTGACCGAGCTGCGGCCAGTCCACGTCCGGGTAGGCCGCTACGTGCGCGTTGTAATTGCCGACGGCACCGTTGATCTTGCCGCGGATCGGCACGGCCGCAAACGTATCGCGTGCCTGGCGCAGGCGACGTACGAATACCGCGACTTCCTTGCCGAGTGTCGTGGGCGTCGCGGCCTGGCCATGCGTACGCGACATCATTGCGTCGTCGGCATGGGCGTGGGCCATCGAGCGCAGCGCGCCGAGCAGCGCGTCGATGCGCGGCAATAGCACGTTCGAACGGGCTTGCTGGCACATCAGCGCGTAGGACAGGTTGTTGATGTCCTCGGAAGTGCACGCGAAATGCACGAATTCGAGCCGTGACTGCCAGGCTGGGTGCGCGCCGAGCTTCTGCTTGATGAGGTACTCGACCGCTTTGACGTCGTGGTTTGTCTCGCGCTCGAACGCCTTCACCGTCGCGGCGTCCGCCGGGTCGAAGCCATCGACGATCTGCTGGGCGACAGCGAGGTCGGCCGGGGTGACGCCGCGCAGTTCGGTGATGCGCCGCTCCCCGGCCAAGGCATGCAGCCAGGCAATCTCGACGCGGACGCGGGCGCGAATGAGGCCCTGCTCGCTGAAGATCTCGCGGAGGTCGGCGCAGCGCGCCGCATAACGGCCATCCACGGGGGAAAGCGCGGTCAGCGGGGTGAGACTCATGCGTTCATCCGGGAGGTGCTACGATTCCGGATGATACCGCACGGCCCGCCCAGGGCGCCTGCGCGGTTCCCCGGAGTTCACCATGGCCGATACCGACTACCGCGTCGAACGCGACAGCATGGGTGAAACCCGCGTGCCCGCCGGGGCGCTGTGGGGCGCCCAGACCCAGCGTGCGATCCAGAATTTCCCGATCAGCGGACTGCCTGTGCCGCGGGGCTTCATCCGCGCGCTTGGGCTCGTCAAATGGGCGGCGGCTGGGGCCAATCTCGAACTCGGTGATCTTGACCGGGTCCGGGCCTTCGCCATCCAGCGGGCGGCACTGGAAGTGGCCGCGGGTCGCCACGACGCCCATTTCCCGATCGACGTCTTTCAGACCGGGTCGGGCACCAGCAGCAACATGAACGCCAACGAGGTCATCGCGCGACTCGCCACCGAGTACGCCGGGGGCTCGACCGTGCCCGTGCATGCCAACGACCACGTCAACCGCGGACAGAGCAGCAACGACGTGATCCCCACGGTGATTCACCTGGGTGCGGCCATGGCCCTGTCGGAATCGCTGTTGCCCGCACTCAAGGAGCTCATCGAGACGATCTCGCGCAAGGCAGCCGACGTCGGCGAGACGGTGAAGACCGGCCGCACGCACCTGATGGACGCGATGCCGGTGACGCTCGGGCAGGAAATGGGCGCGTGGCGGACCCAGCTCGAAGACGCCGTGACGCGCCTGCAGAGTTGCCGACCGCGCCTGCACGCGCTGGCACAGGGCGGCACGGCCGTGGGCACGGGCGTCAACGCCAATCCTCAGTTTGCGCCGAAGGTTGCGGCGCTGTTGTCGCAGGAGACCGGACTCGACCTGCGCCCGGCCCGCGATTTTTTCGCGGCGCTCGCGTCGCAGGACACGGCTGTCGAATTGTCCGGCCACCTGCGCACGCTTGCCGTCGCGCTGATGAAGATCTCGAACGACCTGCGCTGGATGAACAGCGGCCCGCTCGCCGGGCTCGCCGAAATCTCGCTCCCCGCACTGCAGCCAGGCAGCAGCATCATGCCGGGCAAGGTCAACCCCGTCGTGCCGGAAGCGGTCACGATGGTGGCGGCGCAGGTGATGGGCAACGACGCGACGATCGGCATCGCCGGCCAGTCGGGCAACTTCCAGCTCAACGTGATGCTGCCCGTGATCGCCTACAACCTGTTGCAGAGCATCGAGTTGCTCGCAGGAGCGTCGCGCACGCTCGCACGCAGCGCGATCGCAGGCTTCGCCGTGCACGTGCGGCAGATGTCGCTCGCGCTGAGTCGCAACCCCATGCTCGTGACTGCGCTGAATCCAGTGATCGGTTACGACAAGGCGGCGGCGATCGCGAAGAAAGCCTACGCCGAAGGTCGGCCGATCATCGAAGTGGCAGGCGAGATGACGGACCTGGGCGAGCAGCGTCTCGCGAAGCTGCTCGATCCGGCCGCGCTGACGCGTGGCGGCGAACATGGCGGGCCGGGCAAGGGAGAAGGCTAGTTGACGGTCCCCGACCTCATCGCAGCCCGGCCGCTGCGCACACGGATCGAAAGCCTGTTGCGGGACACGGTACCGGGCCGGGACCCGGAGTTTCCCTACGCCGCGCAATTCACGCCCGAACAGATCGACCTGCTGCGGAAAATGTTTCCGGCAGAACCCGCGCGTGCAGCCGTGCTCGTGCCGCTGGTCGAACGGCCTACGGGGCTGCAGGTGCTGCTGACGCAGCGCGCATCACACCTGAAGAACCATCCGGGCCAGATCAGTTTTCCGGGTGGCCGGATCGAGTCGGCGGACGCGGGCCCGTGGGAGGCCGCTCTGCGCGAGACGCGGGAAGAAATCGGCCTGGAGCCACAGTTCGTCACGCGAGCCGGCTACCTGCAGGACCACCTCGTCATTTCCGGTTTCCGGGTGACTCCCGCGGTCGGCTTCGTGCAGCCTGGCTTCAACCTGCAGCTGGACGAGACCGAAGTCGAAAACGTCTTCGAGGTGCCGCTCGAGTTCGTGCTCGATGCGCGCAACCACCTGCCGCGCGATCGCAGCATTGCAGGTCACACGGTCATCACGCACGAAATCCCGTACGAAGGACGGCAGATCTGGGGCGCGACGGCCAGCATGCTCATCACGTTCGCGCGGCTGCTGCGCGAGGTGCAGGCATGAGCGCCATCGATCGTCTGCGCCAGATCATGGTGCGCCTGCGCGACCCGACCGGCGGCTGTCCGTGGGATCGCGAGCAGGACTGGGCTTCGATTGCACCGCACACGATCGAAGAAGCGTACGAACTGGCCGATGCAATCGCCCGTGGCGAGCCTGAGGCGGTTCGTGACGAACTGGGTGACGTGCTGTTCCAGGTCGTGTTCCAGGCGCGCATCGCCGAGGAGCGCGGACTGTTTGACTTCGACGCGGTGGCGGCCTCGATCGCCGACAAGCTCGAGCGCCGTCATCCGCACGTTTTTGCCGACGCGAAGATCGAGGATTCCGCGGCGCAGACACGGGCCTGGGAGCAGCACAAGCGCGCAGAGCGCGTGGCACGGGGGCAGGGCGTCGGCGCATTGGACGGCGTCACGCTTGGTCTGCCGGCGCTGATTCGCGCGGCCAAGCTCGGTTCGCGTGCCGCCAAAGTCGGCTTCGACTGGGCCGATGCGGGGGGCGTCATCGCCAAGGTGCGCGAAGAGCTCGGCGAGCTGCAGGACGAGATCGACAAGGGTGATCGAACCCGCACGCACGAAGAACTGGGAGACCTGCTGTTTGCGTTGTCGCAGGCGGCGCGTCACCTCGGAGTCGATGCGGAAGCCGCGCTGCGCGATGCCAACGCCAAGTTCGAGCGGCGCTTCCGCCAGGTCGAAACGCACCTTGCCGCTGAGGGTCGAACCCCGGCGGATGTCGACATGGAGCAGCTCGAAGCGCTCTGGGTCCGTGCCAAGCGGGAACTCGGCTGAACTGCCGTGACTGCCGCTGATTCCGCCACTGCACGACTCGCAGCCCTGCGTGAACTGCTCCCCGGGTGCCTGCTGCGAGATCGGCGTCGGCTGCAGTCGACGTTCGACCGATTGGCGCGCAAGCCCGCGGCGGCCGATCCGCGCGCGGTGGTCCGGCTGGAGACCCAGGTCCGGGCATCCGCTGAACTCGTCGCAACACGCCGCGCATCTGTCCCGCGCATCGTCTACGACGAAACGTTACCGGTCCACGCACGCCGTGACGACATCCGCCGCGCGATTGAAGCGCATCAGGTAATCATCGTCAGTGGCGCCACGGGCAGCGGCAAGAGCACGCAGCTGCCGAAGATCTGCCTCGAGATGGGGCGCGGCGCGGCCGGCCTGATCGGGCACACCCAGCCGCGGCGTATCGCGGCGCAGGCGCTTGCCAACCGCGTCAGCGCGGAGCTGGGCTCCACCACCGGCGATCTCGTCGGCTATCAGGTGCGCTTCGTCGACCGCACCAGTCCGCGCACGCTGGTGAAGTTGATGACGGACGGACTGCTGCTGCGCGAGCTGGAAGGCGACCCGCTGCTGCTGCGCTATGACACGCTGATCATCGACGAAGCCCACGAGCGCAACCTCAACGTCGATTTCCTGCTCGGCGTCTGCCACCGCCTGTTGCCGCAGCGTCCCGACCTGCGCCTGATCGTGACGTCGGCGACGATCGAGACCCGGCGTTTCGCGGAGTTCTTCGGCGGTGCGCCCATCATCGACGTGGAAGGGCAGAGCTACCCGGTCGAGGTGCGTTATCGCCCGCTCGCGGAGGAAGACGAAGCGGCGCCACCGCTGCCCGAAGCAGTGCGTGATGCACTCGAAGAACTGGAGCGGGATGCGCGCGGTCTGCGTGGCGACGCGCTCGTGTTCCTGCCGGGTGAGAAGCAGATCCTCGAGACCCGCGACCTGCTCGTGCGCAGTCGCGTGGATTGGGACGTCCTGCCGCTGTACGGCCGGCTCACCGGTCCGGACCAGGACAAGGTTTTCGCCGGGCACACGCGTCGTCGCGTCGTGCTCGCGACCAACGTCGCCGAAACGTCGCTGACGATTCCCGGCGTGCGGTTCGTCATCGATGCCGGACTCGCACGCGTCAGCCGCTACAGCCCACGCGCGAAATTCCAGCGGCTGCCGATCGAGCCCGTGTCGCAGGCGAGTGCCGATCAGCGTCGCGGGCGTTGCGGCCGCGAAGGCGAAGGTATCTGCCTGCGGTTGTATGCCGAGGATGACTACCTTGCGCGACCGCGCTACACCGAACCCGAACTGCTGCGGACGAACCTGGCCAGTCTCATCCTGCAGATGGCTGCCCTCAAGCTCGGCAATCCGCAGGAATTTCCGTTCCTCGATGCGCCCGATGCGCGCCTGTTGAACGATGGTTACCGGCTGCTGCAGGAACTCGGCGCAGTCGATGGCGAGCGGCGGATCACGCGGCTCGGGCGCCAGATGGCCGCGTTGCCGGTCGATCCGCGCCTGGCGCGCGTGCTGGTGGAGGCTGGACGCACGGGCTGCATGAATGAAGCGCTCGCGCTCGTCTCGTTCCTGAGCATCCAGGATCCACGCGAACGGCCCGCCGACAAGACGGCAGCCGCCGACGATAAGCACGCGTTATTCGCGGACGAACGCTCGGACTTCGTTGGCGTGCTCAACCTCTGGCGAGCGTCGCGCGAACCGGCGGCGGGCGGCAACCGTGTGTTACGTCACTGGTGCCGGGAGCATTTCCTGTCGTTCGTGCGCATGCGGGAATGGGGCGACCTGCGCGAGCAACTCGAGGACATGTCGCGTCCGCTGGCGGAAGGCGCCGGCGACAAGTCCGCGGCCGGTACGGCCGTGCTCCATCAGACGCTGTTGACGGGATTCCTCGGCGGCATTGGCGTACTCGACGAAGCCCGCACGTACCTCGGGGCACGCGATACGCGATTCGTCATCGCTCCCGGCACGCCGCTCGCCAAGCGTTCGCCGCACTGGATCGTCGCCGCCAGCCTGGTCGAAACGCATCGACTCTACGCGCGCATGGTGGCGCAGGTGCAGCCGTCGTGGATCGAATCGGCGGGAGCGCATCTCGTCAAGCGCACCTACGGCGACGCCGAATGGGACGCGCAGCGCGGCATGGCGTTTGCGCGCGAGACTGTGTCGCTCTATGGCCGTGTGCTGAGCAGCGGGCGGCGTGTCAGCTTCGCGTCGGTCGACCCGGCGGCAGCGCAACGCATGTTCGTGGAGGAAGCCCTCGTCCGCCGCCAGCCCTCGATGCCGTTTGCGTTTCTCGAGCGCAATACGGCCATGCGGGCGCGTCTCGAACGAGTCGAGTCCTGCCTGCGGCGGCGCGACTTGCTTGCCGGTGAAGACGCACTCGTGCGGTTCTACCTGGAACGTATTCCGCCCGCGATCGCTTCGACGCGAGCGTTTGAAACATGGTGGCGCAAGGAGGAGCGTACCAGGCCGCACATGCTCGACGCCGCGGAGCCAGTGTTCCTGGTCCAGGACTTGCCGGAGGTACGGGCCAGCGATTATCCGTTGTCGATCGACGTTCATGGCAACGACCTGCACCTGCACTATCGCTTCGACGCGACGACGCCGGACGATGGCGTCACACTCGACGTGCCGGTGCCGCTGCTGCGGGCGCTTGACGCACAGCGACTCGAGTGGCTGATTCCGGGATGGTTGCGCGACAAGGTCATCGCGCTGCTGCGCGGACTGCCAAAGGAAGTGCGGCGCGAAATCGTGCCGATTCCTGACGCCGCTGAACGGCTGCTGGCCGTCCTGCCACCCTTTGGTACGGGTTCGCTGTTCGCTCACGTCGCGGCTTTTGCGACCCAGGAGGCCGGCATCCGCGTCGAGCCCGTGCAGGTCGCCGCAGTGGCCTTGCCGCCCTGGCTCAGCGTCAATCTGCGGGTGCTCGACGGCGGCGGACGGTTGCTCAAGGCCAGTCGCGATCTGGCGGTCCTGCGCGACGAGTTTCGCGCGACGTCCGCTGGCTCGACCTTCGCCGAGGCGGCCCCGGATTTTGCGTGGGAGCGAGTCGGAGTCCGGCAGTGGGATTTTGCGGCCTGGCCCGTCGAGACCACTGTCCGCAGCGGCCGGCTGCAGCTGCGTGCCTATCCCGGGATCCAGGATGAGGGTGCCAGCGTGCGCCTGCACCTGTTCACGACGGAGGGTGGAGCCCGGCGTGCGTCGAGGGCCGGCATCGTCCGGCTCGCGGCCCTGGCCTTGCCGCAGCAGCACGAACTGGCGCGCCGGCAGTGGGCGTCGGACCGTGAGTTCACGTTGCTGCTGGCGGCGGCTGGGTTCGGCAAGGAGTTGCCAGGCGAGATCGCCGACCGCGCCGTGGCGGATGCCGTGCTCGGGCTAACCGGTGAGTTGCCGCGCACGCGAGCCCAGTTCGAGGCACTGGTGGAGCGGGGACGGGCCGACGTGGTCGATCGTGCAGGTGAGACCGCCCGGATCGTGAAAGCCGTGCTGCTGGCGCTGAAGGACGTAAGGGCGCAGATGGGCCAGTCGAACGGCGCGCCTTTTGCGCCGGTGCGCGGCAGCGTGATCGAGCAGCTGACCGAATTACTGGCGCCGGGCTGGGTGCGCAATACGCCGGATGGCTGGTGGACCCAGCTGCCGAAATACGTGCGTGCGATCGCACGCCGCCTGGAACGTGCGCGCGGAGACGTCGAGCGGGATCGCAAGCTGCAGTTGCAGGTCGAGCCTTTTACGCAGCAGGTCCGGCGCCTGCGACTGGCCGCGGACCTCGACATGACCGGCAACGAACGCGAGCGACTGCGCTGGATGGTCGAGGAATTCCGACTTTCGCTGTTTGCGCAGGACCTGCGCACCCTGCTGCCGGTGTCGGCGAAGCGACTCGAAGAGCAACTGCAGCTGGCTTTGCGCGAGGCCGCAGGCTTCGCCGCGGCGCCGGCAGCGCGCGGAGCAACTCAGCGCTGAGCGTAAACGACTATAATCGTCCGCGGAGAACGCACGAATGACGGCGAATCGCAGCGGCAGGACGACTTGCGGCAGGGCTTTGGCGGTCCTGGCAGCGCTGTGCGCGCCTGTCGTGGCGTACGCGCAGGCTCCCGCGTCGTCGACGGTCAATCCGCCGGAACCCGTGACCGATCTGCGGGTGCAGGTGGTTCGACCCGGCCTGAACGTCATTGCGGGGGTCGGCGGTAACGTCGTGGTCTGGTCCGGCGCCGATGGGATCGTGCTCGTGGACACGGGCCTCGCAACTTCCTCAGCGGCGTTGGTCGATGCCGTGACGCGCATCTCCGAGGCGCCGGTCAGGTTTGTCGTCAACACGAACAGTCATGCGGACCACACGGGTGGCAATGAAGTTTTTGCCCGCAAGGGCGCGGTCGTCATCGGCCGCGAAGCCTTGGTTGAGCAAGGTGGCCGCGACCCCGCCGCACCCGGCGACAATGGCGACGCTTTGCTGGCGCGTCCGATGATCACGACCAACGACACGCTGGCCCTGCACCTGAACGGTGATCGGCTCGACATCGTCCATGTCGCCGACGCGCACACGTCGGCCGACATCGTAGTGCGCTGGAACGATGCCGACGTCGTCGACCTCGGTGACATTTACTGGAGCGGGCAATACCCCGACATCAACGTCGAGTCGGGCGGATCTCTGGCCGGCACCGTGGCCGCAATCGAGGCCGTGCTCGCGCGCTCGAATGCCCGGACAGTCGTCATTCCCGGGCACGGCCCGGTTTCGAACCGCGCGGAACTGGCGGCGTACCGCGACATGCTCGTCGCGGTCGGGCGCAAGGTGCGTGAAGCGGTGGAGCAGGGAGTGGCCGTCGAGGACGTCCTCGACGCGAAGCCCACCGCTGATTTCGACGCCCGGTTTGGACACCCGGGCGCACTGGTCACGCCGGAGGAGTTCGTCCGCAGCGTCTACCGCGACCTGGCGCCGAAGCGCCCCGGCCGCTAGGAATAATAGGTGAGCGTCCCCTATTAAATAATAGGTGAGCGTCCCCTATTTCCCCGAGACGTCGAAGTTGATGCCCTGGGCCAGGGGCAGGGTCGTGCCCCAGTTGACCGTGCAGGTCTGCCGGCGCATGTAGGCCTTCCACGAGTCCGAACCAGATTCGCGTCCGCCACCCGTGTCCTTCTCGCCGCCGAAGGCGCCGCCGATTTCGGCCCCCGAGGTGCCGATGTTGACGTTCGCGATGCCGCAGTCCGAACCGGCCGGTGACAGGAAACGCTCGGCGTGCTGCAATCGATCCGTGAAGATCGCGGACGACAAGCCGTGCGCGACAGCGTTCTGCGCCTCGATCGCTTCATCGAGCGTCTGGTATGGAATCAGGTAGAGCACCGGGGCGAATGTCTCGGTCTTGACGATCTCCCACTCGCCGCGCGCAACGACGATGGCCGGCTCGACGAAGTAACCCGGACGCTCCAGGCGCTTGCCGCCACACAGCAGGCGGCC
>JAABQQ010000288.1 GCA_011391405.1 Gammaproteobacteria bacterium | reverse complement strand
ACCTTGGCCACGCCGATCGGGAAGCCCTGCTTGAACGCCGTCACGCCGAACACCCCATTGAGCGCCTTGGCCGCGGCATCGGTCAGGGTCAGTCGGGCGCCCTTGATTGACAGGTGAGCGGCGCCTCCGGACGATGGGATAACCTCCGGAGCCTGGGTCAGGACGACGCGGAACAAGGGAATCCGCCCGACGATGGTGTCGTTCGCCTTGACCACGCCAGTCAGCCGCAGGTTGCCGCCCAGGTTCTCGATGATGAACGACGTCAGGGCCACGCGGGTATCGCCGGCCGTGAGAGTCAAGCCACCGGAGTGCAGGATCTCGACCTTCGGCCCGGAGGCGTCGAGTTCGCCGGTCGGGATGGGGAAGGCAACCTTGGCGGAATTGGTCGTGGGGATCAGCGAGCCCGGGAGCACGTTGCCCGGCGTCACGCCCAGTGAACCCAGCGCGTCGACGAAACTGGCATAAAGGGCCACTTCCGTGGCGCCCTTGGTGAGCTGCAGGGACGGCGCGGCGGCTGCCGGGGCCGCCGCGCTCAGCGCCGCGGACGCGGCTACGGCAAGCACCGCAATGCGGGTACGGACAAGTGCTGTGAGTTTCATGGCGATTTATCCTCGAGTTTGGAATTTAGAGCGACGGACGATGTTTGGCAGTGACGCAACGAAGGTTACGGACCGTCCTGTGAAGGCCACGTGAAGGCCGCGTAAAGGTGAGGTGAAAGCCGCTGGTTCGCTGCCTTCCGCGGCTGCCGGCGCTCTCAAGCATCGAGTGGTACGCGCGACTGGCCGTAACGCGAGCTGGATGACTGGCACCGGATCGGTGCTAGCCTTTGCGAACATGGAGATGCGCCCATTGAACCCAGACGCCACCGGGACGATCGTCCTTCTGGTCGAGGACAACCGCGACATCGCGGAGATGGTGGTCCAGTTCCTGGAGCGGAAAGGCTATGCCGTGGATTACGCAGGCGACGGCGTGACCGGACTGCACCTTGCGGTAGCGAACCACTACGATGTGATCGTCCTGGACCTGATGTTGCCTGGGATGGATGGCCTTGCGGTGTGCCGCAAGCTGCGCGAGGAAGCGAAGCGCGACACGCCACTGCTGATGCTGACCGCGCGCGATACCGTGAACGACAAGATCGCGGGCCTCGACGCCGGCGCCGACGACTACCTCGTCAAGCCCTTCGAGATCCGGGAGCTCGAGGCGAGAATCCGCACCTTGCTGCGCCGCCAGCGCGGCGCGGTGGTCGCCGAAACCCTGCGCGTCGGCGATCTGCTGGTCGACGTCTCCACGCTGCAGGTCACGCGCGCCGGGCAGCCGATCAAGCTGATGCCGATCGGCCTGAAGTTGCTGACGGTCCTCATGCGCGCGTCGCCGCGCATTGTCAGCCGGCAACAGCTGGAACGCGAAATCTGGGGCGACCTGCTGCCGGACTCCGACACCTTGCGCAGCCACCTCTACGCGCTGCGCAAGGCAATAGACAAACCCTTTGACCGGCCGCTGCTGCACACGGTCGCTGGCGCCGGCTACCGCATCGCCTCGAGTCATGAAGAAAAATAGCGGCTCGGGTCGAGGCATCGGCGCACGGCTCAGCCGGGCCTTCCTGCTGCAGGCAACGTTCATCGGCGTGGCGGCGGTCGTCGGCGTTTTCGTCGCAGGGGTCCTGCTCGAGCGCCTGCTGATTCGCCAGGCCTTGCGCGACGAGGCCGCGCACTTCTGGGCACAGCACTCGGCGCAACCGGACTTCCCGCTGCCGCACACCCGCAATCTCACGGGCTACATCGATGACGTGCCCGACGCGCTGCGACCGCTCCGGCCCGGCTACCATCCGTGGCGCCGCGACTCGGTCGACTATCTCGTGTACGTCAGCGAGCGCCAGGGCCAGCGCCTCTACCTCACCTTCGATGGCAGCAGCGTCGGGCGACTCGCGGCCTACTACGGGCTCGCGCCCCTGGCGATCGTCCTGCTGGTGTTGTACCTCTCGACCTGGCTCGGATTCCGCGCCTCGCGGCGCGCGGTGTCTCCCGTCATGGCCCTGGCGCGTTCGGTGCGTCAGCTCGACCCCAACGCGCCGGACCCTGCGGTCTTTGAGCCCGACCGCCTGCCAGTCGGCGCCGACGATGAAGTCAGTGAACTCTCGGCTGCGCTGTCGCGGTTCGCCCAGCGGATCAACGAGTTCATGGAGCGTGAGCGGCATTTCACGCGCGATGCGAGCCATGAGTTGCGCAGTCCCCTCACCGTGATCCAGATGGCCTCCGACCTGCTGCTGCAGGATACGAACCTCGGCGAGCCTGAGCGACGCGCGGTAACGAGAATCCGCCGCTCGGCGCGCGACATGGAGGAACTGACGTCTGCCTTCCTGTTGCTCGCGCGTGAATCGGAGACGGGATTGCCGACCGAGACCGTGTGCATCAACGACGTAATCGCCAGCGAACTCGAACGCGTGCTGCCGCTCGCAGAAGGCAGGCCGGTCGCGCTGCAACTCGATGCCCGCTGCCACCTGTCGCTCACAGCTCCGGAAAAGGTGCTGTCGGTGCTGCTCGGCAACCTGCTGCGCAACGCCGTCGCCTACACCGACGCAGGACGGGTCCGCGTCGAAATCCATCCCGACGCTGTCGTGATCGAGGACACCGGCGTCGGCCTGCTGGCCGCGCGCCTTCACAACATGGATCAACCGTTCGTGCGGGGGTCCGCGGCGGGATCCGGTTACGGCGTCGGACTCACGATCGTGCGGCGGCTGTCCGACCGGTTCGGCTGGCCGGTCGAGTTCACGAGCCAGGCCGGCGTTGGCACGCGGGTCCGGGTCACATTCCACGGGGCCACGGCCACACCCCTCGAGGGCTGACGCGGCGGGGACCGCCGTCTCGACTGGAGGGCGTGGTTTTCGCCCTGCGTTGATCCCGGCCCGGGTAATCTGTGACCTGAATCAAGGTCCTGGCTGTGCGTTCTCACGGTTTTGGGCTCCCGGGCCGCAGTATCGTCCCCATTCTGTCCAGCGACGGTGCCGAAAGGCAGCTCCCCTTGCCCCTGCTCACGACGACAAAGCCACCCGTTGCACCGGCGCGCGCCAGCGGCCTGCCGATCGGCGCGTGGCTGGTGCTGGGGTTCGCGCTGGTGATTGGCGCATTCACCGCCGCCAGCGTCGTGTCGCTGCGCAGCACCCGCGGCGCGACGGCCGATCTCGAGAGGATGCAGCAGCAGTTCGAGCCACTGTCACGCAGCGTGCGTGATCTAGGCGACGGCGTGGCGACCTTCGATCGGATGGTGCTCGCTTACCTTCGAGCAGGCACGCGCGACAAGTACACGGCGACCGTCGCCTCTGCGGAACGCCTGTCGCGGGCCGCGGGGCGGATGCTCGACGTCGATGCCGACGATGAAGAGCCGCTGGTGGGCCCCCTGTTGCAGCGCATCGCCGATCACCAGGCCCAGGGTTTCGGACTGCTGAGCATGCAGGACGAGCGCCGGCGCGCCATCGCTAACCTCGAGTCTGCTTATGCAGGCCTGGATCGCCGCGTCAGGAGCGCGGGCGGGTCCGGCATCCTGGTCGGCGAGAGCCTGTTGGCGCGGCCGTCGCTGGCGGAGCTGGCACGCGCCGTGGAAGCAGCCCGTCACGACGTGTTGAGCGAAACGACCCGTGGCGGCAGTTTCAGTGCCGGCCCCAACGGCAGCGAATCGCTCTTGCGCCTGACGATCGAAAGCCACCGTGCGGAATTCGCGGTCTCGCCTGGCGGTAACTGGCTCGCCATGCAGACCGAGGACTTCAACCGGGCAGTCAAACTGCGGCGGCAGGCTCTCCGGCTCGGCGCTGACATCGAAGCACGGCAGGCGACGTTCGCGGCGGAAGGCGATGCACTCGCGGTCCACATCCGTGACAACGTGGAGGCGCCTGCGTGGCGCGCATTCACCGCAGCAGCGGCGGGTGCCCGAGGGGCCGTCGCGAATTCCGAGCAGACGATCCGGACCGCGACCTTCAAGGCGATCCTGCTGGCGCTGCTCGCACTGGCCACGACCGCATGGGCGATCACCTGGCCCGTCCGCCGACTGACCGCCGGAGCCCGCCGCCTGGCCGCGGGCAACCTGGCAACTCGCGTGATGCGCGGCGGCGCCCGCGAGCTCGACGAACTCGCCAATGCGTTCAATCACATGGCGGGCGAGCTGGCTGACGCAGAGCGCGCGGTCAAGACCTACCAGGCACACCTCGAACATCGCGTCGAGGAACGCACACTGCAGTTGCGGCACCTTGCCGAGCACGATCCGCTCACGAACCTGCCGAACCGACGGCAGCTGTTCCAGCGCCTGAACGACATGCTCGAATCTGCCGGCACCGAGGGGCCGCTGGCATCGCACATCGCGGTGCTGTTCCTCGATCTCGACAATTTCAAGACCGTCAACGACACGCTCGGCCACGAATTCGGCGACCGCGTGTTGACCGAGATCGGGGGACGCCTGCGCGATGTGGCCGGCGAATCAGGCTTCATCGCGCGACTGGGCGGCGACGAGTTCACGCTGGTGTTCGCCTACTCGGGCGACTCAACCGAGGTCGAGCGGCACGCCGAGCACCTGGTCGCAAGCTTCCAGCGGCCACTGCTCATCGATCGCCGCGAGGTGTGTGTCGGCGTGAGCTGCGGCGTCGCCACGTTCCCCGAACATGGCCGCGATGCGACGTCGTTGCTGCGTGCGGCGGATGTCGCGCTGTTCCGCGCCAAGGAACTGGGCCGCAACCGCCTGTGCGTCCACGACCCGTCGATGCTCGTGCAGGCGTCGAACCGCTTCCGCGTCGAGCAGGCGCTGCGCAAGGCCATCGAGGGTGGGGAACTGGTGCTCCACTACCAGCCCCAGGTGTGCCTGGGCAGGCGGCGCACCATCGCCGTCGAGGCGCTGCTGCGCTGGAAACGCAGCGACAACCAGATCGTCGCGGCCGGCGAGTTCATCGAAATTGCCGAACAGTCCGGCCTGATGCTCGACCTGAACGACTGGATCCTGGAAACGGCGGCCGAAGCGGTGAGCCGTTGGCGGCGCGAAGGCTGGCCCGATGCGCGCGTGGCCATCAACGTTTCGGCACAGCAGTTCCTGGCCGGGAATTTTCCGCTCGACATCGAGCGCCTGCTCGCCCGGCATGGCTTGCCGCCTGAATCGATCGAACTCGAACTGACGGAGACGATGCTGCAGACCGGCGCCGTGACGGTCGAGGCATTGCACGGCCTGCGCCTGCTCAACGTCGACACTGCGCTCGACGATTTCGGCACGGGCTTCTCGTCGCTGACCTCCATCGAGCGGCTGCCACTCAGCCGGGTCAAGCTCGACCGCAGTGTGATTGCAGGAATCGACAGCAACCCACGCTCGGCCGCGATCGTGCACTCGATGATCGGTCTCTGCCGCAACCTTGGACTGCAGGTGACGATCGAGGGCGTGGAGCGCCCCGCCCAGCTCGACTTTCTCGCAGCTTGCGGTGAGATCTCGGTCCAGGGATTCCTGGTGGCCAGGCCGGTCGAAGCCTCCGCCATCATCGACGTGGTCCGCTGCACGCGCGGTCATCTCGATTCGTTGCTGAGTGCGGCCGAACGACAACGAGTCGCGACGGTCATGGACGACGTCACGAGTTCGGTCCGCGTCCTGGGTCGCCACCGCAGGTAGCTCCATGAAATCCAGTTCACTGCTGATCGCCCTGTCCACTCTGCTCCTCGGTGCCTGCGCCGCGAAGATGAGCAAGGACGAGTGCCGCACCGTCGACTGGCGCACGGTAGGTTACGAAGACGGCGTGGCCGGTCAGCCGGGTGACCGCATCGGCCAGCACCGGCGCGCGTGCGCCGAATACGGCGTCACGCCGGACCTCAATGCGTATCTCGCTGGACGCACCGCCGGGCTCCGGGAGTACTGCCAGCCGCACAACGGCTATCGCGCGGGCGCCAACGGCTACACCTACTTCGACACCTGTCCCGCCGACCTGGCCGAGGCCTTCGAAATCGCCTACGACGAGGGGCGTGCGCTCTATGTGCGGGAACGCCGTGTCAGGGACACCGAAGAACAGATCGAGAACAAGCGCCGCGAGATCCGCCGGCTCGAGGATCGGGTGGCAGAGAGTGCCTTCGACGTGATCGACACGACCTCCACGGCGGAAGAGCGCACACAGGCGGTTCTCGACACCAAGCAGGCGGCTGAGCGTATCGGCCGGCTCAAGGCGGAGATCTCCGAACTCGAGCAGGAACGCGCCCGCTACCAGGCGGAACTCGACGCTTACCGCCAGACCGTCGTCCTGCGCTAGCGCGGGCTAGGCGTCGCTGCCCGCCGCTTCCTGCAGCGCGAAGCGCGCCTTCGCATCACTCACAATCTGCTTGAATCGCGCGTGGTCGCGTAGTGGATCGAGGTCGGTGTCGTTGTCGAGCCAGACGAGCCAGCCCTTCGACGCCTTGTCGATCACATTCGACAGCAACTCAAGCGCTGCATCGATCTCGCGCAGACGGGACAGGGCGCAGACGAAATTGAAGTGCAGGATGGTGTTTTCCGGATCAACGAGCGTGCCGCGTTCGATCCATTCCTTGGCGCGATCGACCTCGCCAAGGCTCGCCAGCAGTCCCGCGCCGTAACCGAGCGCACGTCCGTGGTCGGGTTCCGCCGCGACCACCTTCTCGATCCGGGCCAGCGCCCGCTTGGCCGCTTCGCGCATCCCGGGCAGGTCGCCCTTGGCCTCGTAGCACTGGGGCGCAAAGCTGGCGGCCGTGAACTCGGACTCGACGACCGCCGCCGCCTTTTCGAAATAACGGATGGCATCGTCGTAACGCCGCAGGGCCGTGCTGCACATGCCGGCCACACGATTGCCTTCGTACGACTCGGGATCGAGCTGCAAGGCCGTGCGGCAAGCCTCGAGCCCGACTTCGTACTGTCCCTGGCCCTGGTAAGCAGCGCCGAGCGCGGCATGCGCGTCCGCCAGGTTCGGATCGATGGCAATCGCGCGGCTGGCAGCATCCTGGCCATCGTCTGGCGAGGCGCTGCGACGGTGCATGTCCCACTGCGCGATCGCCATCGTCGCCCAGGGCGCCGCATACGACGGATCCAGTTCCACCGCACGCTTGCACAGCCGGACGATCATCTCCTGGTGCCGTTCGTTGCCCATCACGCTGAACTGGCGCGCCATCAGGTAGAACTTGTAGGCCTTGACGTTGGTCGTCGCGCGCTGCTCGATTGCCCGTTTTTCTTCGGGCAGCAGCGTCAGCTTCAGTGCAGCAACGATGGCGCGCGAGATCTCGTCCTGCAGCGCGAAGATGTCGTTCAAGTCGCGGTCGTAACGCTCGCCCCAGACCTGGGCTTCGTTCGAAGCATTGATCAGCTGCGCGGTGATGCGTACGCGCGCACCCGCCTTGCGCACGCTGCCCGCGAGCACGTAGACGGCTTTGGTCTGCCGGCCGATTTCACCGACGCCGCCCTTGGCGCCCTTGAACGAGAACGCCATGTTGCGCGCCACGATCGAGAGCGCGGACACCTTGCCGAGATCGGTGATGATGTCTTCGGTGATGCCGTCCGAGAAATATTCCTGCTCGGGGTCACCGCTCATGTTCGCGAACGGCAACACGCAGATGCTGACTTCGGGCTTCTTCTCGGCGGCGGCAGCCACCGCGGTCGCCTTGCGCGGCGGACCCAGCTTGGCCTCTAACGCCTTGCGCAGGCCCTGGAAGGTCGGGTGCTGCGGATCGTCGCCCCAGCCGTCGAGGTCGGTCGTGTGCACTGCGCGAAAATCGATCGGCAGCCGTGCGTTGTCGAGGCGCACGGGCACCAGTACGCCGCGATCGGCCGCATCGCGTGCCTCGCCTCGCACCCAGCGCGAGTCGACCGACTGTGCCGTCCAGACGACGACCAGCGAACGGGCCGCGTCGAGTTCGCGTGAGATCAACCCGTCGAATTCCTCACCCGGCGCGATCTCCGGATCCCACCAGACGGACCAGCCTTCGGCCTCGAGTGCCGCCACCAGCGGTGCGACGCGAGACTTGTCCTGCCTGGAATAGGAGATAAAGATGTCGGCCAACGGTTCACCTCATTGTTTGCGGCGACATTACCACAGCACCGCGGCGTGACACCGCACCTGCTGCGGCGCAATACCACGCCGAGAGAGAAAACGACCATGCCCGCCGATCCATGCATCCCCCTGCTCCTTGCGCTGCTCATCGCAGCCATGCACGCCGGCCCTGCACACGCGGCCGTGCAGGTGCTCGTGGGACCGACGCCGATCCCCGACGGCGAAGCCGCCGCCGCACGCGACATCACGGTGATCAACGAGAAGCTCGCGTTCGCGCTCGCCGTCGAGAGCCCTGTGCCCTATGGCGTACCACGCGGCGCGATCATCGACGTCGGACCCGTCGCAGGAGGCAAGCCAGCACGCGACCGTGTCGTCTTCGCCGACTTCATCCCGAATAACTGGTCGGCCTGGCCGAACACCTGCCAGAAGGTGGACATCGTCGAGCGCGGCCCGCAGCAAGTCGTCGTCAGGACGACGCGTGACTGGGGCAAGGTCACGATCGCGACCACGTATACGCTCCGCTCCGATGCGGACCGGATCGAGATGCAGACGACGATGACCAACACCGGCGACAGCCCGCTGGCTGGCCTGCTGTCGGGCCAGACGCTGTGGCCCAGTGCCGGCTATTTTTTCGGTGTCCCCGGCCTCGGCGACCTGCAGGATGGCAAGTCGACGGGAGCGCTGGCTGACCGCGCCGTTGCGTACGACGAAGACTGGAGCATCACGCTCCATGCGCCGTACATGAACTTTGTCGGCTCCCGCTCGAAAGACCTGCTCCTGCAGCACACGCTCCAACCCGGTGAGTCACGCACGTTCGACGCATGGCTGCAGGTCGGGCCACGTGGCGACCTGAGTCCGGTCGTTGCCGCCGAGATCGAGCGTGGCCGCTTGCTGGCGGGCACCTTGCGTGGCTCCGTCACCGCTCGCGATGGCAAGCCGGTGAATGAACCGGTGGTCGTCGTGTCGAAGCAAGGCACTCCGTACGCATGGAGTTTCGGTCACGACGGGCGTTTCGACATGCCATTGCCGGCGGGCGACTACGAAATCTACGCGACGGGTAAAGGGTATTCGCAGGGCAAGCCCGTGCCAGTTCGGATCGCCGCAGGTGCCGTGAAGGCGGTGGACTTCGGCGACCTCGAGCCACCGGGCCGGGTCGACTTCACCGTCGTCGATGTCCGCACGACGCAGCCCCTGGATGCGCGCATCGGCATCACCGCGGGCCAGCGACAGCTGGTCGAGTTCCTCGGTCGCAACACGTTCTTCACCGAACTCGACCGCAAAGGCCGGTTGCAGGCCTCGATGGCACCGGGCAGCTACGGCTTCACGGTCTCGTCTGGCGGCGGCTTCCTTGGTCCGAACCAGGCGGTGACGCTCGACGTGCGGCCTGGCGAAACCGCGACGTCGAAGGTTGCACTCACGCGGCTCTTCGATCCACCTGCGAGCGGCTGGCATTCGGCCGACCTGCACCATCACGCCGACCAGGCCGAAGGCGTCACGCCGCCGGAATACCTGGCGCGATCGCAACTCGCCGCTGGACTCGATCTCCTGTTCGTCAGCGATCACGACTCCACCGCGAACCACGCGCCGCTGCAGCAGATTGCCAATGCGCGCGGCGTGCCGTTCATTCCCTCGCTCGAGTTGTCACCGTCATGGGGACACTTCAATGCGTGGCCGCTGCGGCCGAACCAGAAAATCGCGATCGACACGACGACGGCCACCATCGACGAAGTGCTCGGTGAAGCCCGCCGCCAGGGTGCGATCGTCGTGCAGTCGAATCATCCGTTCATTCCCTACGGCTACCTGGCAAGCCTCGGCGCCGGCCTCGTGCCGGGCGGATTCAATCCCGCGTTCGACCTCGCGGAAATCAATTCCGACGTGCCCTATGACACGACCGTGCTGGAGGCGATCTGGCGCTTGTGGAACGAGGGGCATCGCTACTACCTGTCGGGCGGCACGGACGTGCACGACGTCTGGAACCACGAGTCCGGCCGCATCCGGACGTTCGGTCGCGTCGACGGCCCGCTCACGCCGGTGTCGTATGCCGAGGCCGTCAAGAACGGGCATGCGTACGTCAGTTACGGTCCGCTGATCGAACCCGCGGTCATGTTCGGCAGTGAACTGAAGGTGAAACCTGGCGTGCCCTTCCCGCTTGCGTTCAGTCTGCGATCGGCGACGGGGTTGAAACAGGTCAAGCTGATCGGTGCGGGCACCGTTGTGTTTACGCAGGTCTTCACCGACGAGCCGCGTGAAGCACGCGTCGAGTTCAAGCCGGCGGCGCAGGGCCACACCTGGTATTCGCTCGAGGTCGAGGATGTCGCGGGCCTGAAGGCCCACTCGAACCCGATCTGGATCGACGCCGTCGAGCTGCCGCAGTTTCCTTCGCGGCCCTGAATCGTGGTGTACGGCGCGGTCGATCAGGCGATCGTTC
>JAABQQ010000287.1 GCA_011391405.1 Gammaproteobacteria bacterium | reverse complement strand
GCAGGCCACCCGCGGATAGAAGACGTGCTTGTGGCAATCGTCGCAGCGCTGGATCATCAAGCGGCCATCGTTGGCGCCGTCCCAGAACGGTCGCGCCCATGGGTTGACGATCGGTACCGGCTTTGACCTGAATTCCTTTGCCGTCATGGCTATCACTCTCCCGGGATCTCGGTGCCGAGCACCGTTACCTGGGCGTCCATGTAGGTGCCGCCAGTGGCGGTCTCGAGCGCAAACCGCGCGCCCGGCACCTGCCTTGGACCGGCCTTGCCCATGACCTGGCGCGCCGCCTCGATCAGCAGCGACACGGAACCCCCGGCACCAATGTGCCCCTTGGAGAGCATGCCGCCGTCCGTCGTTGTGGGAATACGTCCACCGGGCCAGGTCTCGCCCCGGAGGAACAGGCCTCCGGCTTCGCCACGCGCGCACAGGCCGATTTCCTCGAACGCAATCAGCTGGTAGATCGGGTAGGAGTCGTAAATCTCGGCTACGTCGATGTCGGCAGGACCGATGCCAGCCTCTGCGAACGCCTGCCGAGCGGCGCGCGCCCAGCCGAATCGCGTCAGGTCCGGCTCCTGGGAATACGCGAAGTGCGTGACTGCTCCGCCGTCACCGAGCACGTAGGCGGGCCGTTCGGTCAGGTCGCGAGCCCGCTCGGCGGAGGTGACGACGAAGGCGCCGCCGCCGTCGAACAGCATGTTCGATTGCTTGGCGCGCAGCGGCGTGGACAGCATCTTCGACGCCATCACTTCTTCAATGGTAATCGGCGCCCGGAAGAACGCGTGCGGATTCAGCTCGGCCCACTTGCGATTCGAGACGCACACCGCCGACAGTTCTTCGTCGGTGCAGCCGGTTTCGTACTTGTAGCGGGTCGTGGCCAGCGCCGCGACCGTCGAGTAATGCTGGCCGAACGGTACCTCCCATTCCGCCGAGATGCCCGCAGTCGAGAACAGGTCGATTCCACCCTGCGCGGTGACGCCTGTGCCGAGCTTGTCCGTGTGCACGAACAGCACCGCACGTGCGCGGCCGGTCTCGATCAGCGCACTCGCAACCCTGAGCGCATTCGTACTGCTGGATCCCCCTGAGAACACCTGGCAGTTGCTGGTTACGCCGTTGAGTCCAAGTTCCTCGACCAGCCGCGATGTCGCAAGTTCGTTGCTGAACTGTGAGCTGTACAGCGAGCCGGTCGGGATGACGAAGTCGATGTCGTCCTTCTTGAGTCCGGCGTCGAGGATCGCCTGTCGCGCTGAATCGAGCGCGAAGGCAATCGCCCCGGTGTCCGGAAAGCGCCCGGTCGGAACCTCGCCGATGCCGACGATCGCAGTACTGCCTCGCGTGTGATTCATCCTGCGCGCGCCTCGAGATCGGGGATTCCGCGGTGATAGGCGGGCATGATCGTCGACTCCAGGTCAGTGCCCTTCATCGCGTCGACGCACATCACGGCCGACAGTGCCGCACCATCGACGCCACCGCCCCACATGCGTCGTCCGTACTGGTCGCCCGCGAAGTAGAGGCCCTTGACCCACGGTGATTTCACGTCCGGCCGGTTCTCGCCCACCGGGCGCCACAACCCATAGGCCTCCGGCCCGGGCGTCCACATAATGAACTCGACGTCCTTGTCCCAGGTCGGAAACGTCTCGCGCGCCCAGCGCTCGCACAACTCGATGACCCGATTGACGCGGTCCGGGTTGCGCATTTCCTCGTCCGTCAGCGCGGTCGAGAACAGGTATTCACGCTTGCCCGCCGGCCCGCGTTTCGCAGTGCCGTTGTTCCATGCCGTGAAATCGCACATGACCATGTCCACCGCGCCGATGTAACCCTCGCCACGGATGACGCCAGGCATGTAGACGAACGAGCCCTCCTCGAGGCCGATGTCCGGCATCAGGCTGCGCGTCGTGCCGCACCAGCCGGTGAGCAGGCCGGCGCCCCAGAATTTCTTCTCCAGGGTCTCCACCCATTCCGCCGGGAAATTCTGCCGCGGCAACACGCGGAACATGTACTTCGGCGGCATGGTGCAGATGACCTTGTCGGCCCGGATGACCCGGTCGCGCTCGTACTCGTTATCCTCGGACTTGATCCGCACGCCACGGACCACGCCATCCTCGATGATCACTTCCCTGGCCGGAGTGCTGCGCATGACGGTACCTCCATGCGCGAGCAGGACCTTCTCGAACTGCTGCGGAATCGCGATGCAACCCGGTGCGTCGGCGGTCGCCACCGAGCCACTGACCAGGTTCATGCGAATCTGGTTGGCAATCGCCATGTAGCCGAGGAAGTCGCCGGCCGGGGTCATCATGGGCTCGGCCTGCGCCGTCTGTGACGCTGCCAGCACCTTGATGTAATCGTACGCCTCGGGATGCATGCTGCGCTGCTCGAGCCAGGTCTGCAGCGGCACGTTCATGACGCGGGCCATGTCCTCGAAGGTGGTGCGCGCCATGTCGCCCAGCTGCGTCATGGTGGCGTTGAAGCCTTCCTCGGACATCCACGGGTACGGCTGGCCCTTGTGCACTTGATAGGCCTTGCCCGGCTTGCCTTCGCCCTCCCAGGCGATGAAGCCGAGACCGCGGTTCAGCGGCAGGTTCCACTGCACGCCCAGGTGCTTCATGAGGCAGTCGACGCGACTCTTGTTGCCCCAGAACAGGCCGTGCCCGCCCGCCTCGAACGTGCGGCCGTCCAGCAGGCCCTGGTCAAAGATTTCTTCGATGCTTGGCGTGCATTTGCCGAGGTAGCAATGCGCCAGCGGCAACGCCTTGCGGAACGCCCGGGCGTCCATCTCGATGCCATCCGCGACGACCTTGTTGCCGCGGCCCTCGAACGACAGCGTCCTGCCGCCGATGAACGGCGCCCGCTCCAGCACCAGCACGCGCTCCCCCGCATCGCGCGCGAGCAAGGCCGCTGCTCCCAGGCCCGCCACGCCGGCGCCGATCACGATGGTGTCGAATTTCTGGTCTGCGTGCATCACGTCGCTCCCCGTGCGGAAGAACCGGGCAACCCTTGTCCGGTCCTGAGTCTGGCCAATGCCCCTGCAATCCATGCGCGGAGCTCAATGTTGGCAGCTACCATAGTTCCATTAGTTGCATTATGCAAGTCACTCTTGCGACGCGCGACGTCGCGCCGCCGAGCCACGGGAGCGACAGGCCGGGCAGCGGTCTACCGCGGTCACTTGCACAACTGGACTCCAGACCCTATCCTCGGCCGGACTCGTTCCAGACCGGCATCAAGGCCTTTCCACGGAGACCACGCGCATGAACAACGCCGACACCGTCCGCGCCTATTACGCCGCCTGGAAAGCCGACGATCTCGACGCCGTCATGGACCTCTGCACGGAGGACGTCATCGCGATCAACGTCCCGATCGGCCCGATCCACGGCAAAACGAAGGTCCGCAGTTTCTTCGCCAGGTTCGGCAACGGCATGACGGAGAAGCGCTATGACGTCCACCGCATCCTCGCGGACGACACGTCGGCGGTCGTCGAGGGCGTCGAGAACTACGTCAAGGACGGCAAGCAGGTCACCCTGCCCTACATGTCCACGTTCCTGTTCCGCGACGGGCTGATCTGCGAATGGCGCGACTACTTCGACCTGCAGACGGTGCTGAAGCAGCTCGACCTGCCGCTTGACGGCTCGCGTCCGCAGAAGGCCGCCTCCGGCAGCTGAACTCCCGCATGGGGCTCGAAGTACGTCGGCCGCCCTGGCTGGACCCCGCCGTCCCGGCGCGGGAAGACTGCGTTCTCAAGGCGATGCTGGACACACGCGCGGCGCGCCACCCCGAACGCCGCTTCGCCTTGTTCGAAGACGGCAGCACCTGGACCTACGGCGAATGCCTGTCCGAAGTTCGTGCCGCCGCGGCCGGCCTGCAGCGACTCGGCGTCAGGAAAGGCGACCGTGTCATCGCGTGGCTCCCGACCGGGCGCCCGCTGGTGCTCACCTGGTTCGCAACCAATTACCTCGGCGCCGTGTTCGTGCCGCTGAACACCGCCTATCGTGGTGACGTGCTCGCCCACGTCGTCAATGCAGCCGCAGCGAGCGTGATGGTGGCGCACCACAGCCTCGTGGAGCGTCTCGACGGGCTGCAGTTGCCGCACCTGCGACAGGTCGTTGCGATCGGTGCCGGGGCTCGCATGGCGCAGTCCGGTCTGACGCTGCTCGATGCAAGCGCCCTGCAGGGCGACGCGGCGCAGCTCGACGAGAGTGCCGACATCAATCACTGGGACATCCAGTCGATCATCTACACATCCGGGACCACCGGTCACTCGAAGGGTGTGCTGTCACCGTACCTGCAGCTCTACCTGACGGGCATGACCGTGTACGGCTACATGGGCGATGGCGAGGCCATTCTCGTCAACCTGCCGCTGTTCCACGTCGGCGGCACGAGCCCGACGTACGCAGCCCTGGTTCGCGGCGGCAGCATCTACCTGGTCGATGGCTTCAGCACAGCGAAGTTCTGGGACCAGGTGCGCCAGGGAAGGTGCGTCACCACCTCCGGCCTGATCGGCGTGATGGCTGCGTTCCTCGCGAAATCCGAGCCGCGACCGGACGACAGGGACAATCCGTTGCAGTGTCTGACGATGTTCCCGGTCAGCGCAGAGACGGTCGCTTTCGCGGACCGGTTCGGCTTCGACTACCTGACGGGCTTCAACATGACGGAAGTCTCGGCCCCGCTGGTCACCGACCTCAACACCCAGGTGTTCGGATCCTGCGGCAAACCTCGCACCGGCATCCAGGCACGACTGGTCGACGACCACGACATCGAGGTGCCGCGCGGCGAGATCGGCGAGCTGATCGTGCGCAGCGATCAGCCGTGGTCGATGAATGCCGGCTACAACGGCCAGCCCGAAGCGACGGCGGCCGCGTGGCGCAATGGCTGGTTCCACACGGGCGACCTGTTCCGGCAGGACGGCGACGGCAACCACTTTTTTGTCGACCGCAAGAAGGACACGATTCGCCGGCGTGGGGAGAACATCTCCTCGTTCGAGGTCGAGAACGGCGTGCGCCAGTATCCGGACGTCGACGAAGTGGCTGCGGTCGGCGTCGAGAGCGAAATCGCCGAACAGGAAGTCATGGTCGTGGTGACGTCGAAGCCGGGGTGCACGGTGGATCCGCGTGCGCTCACCGAGTTCCTGATCCCGCGACTGCCCTACTTCATGGTGCCGCGGTACGTGCGCGTCGTCGCGCAGATTCCGAAAACCGAAACCAACAAGATCCGCAAGATTTACTTCCGGGACCAGGGCATCACGCCCGACACGTGGGATCGCGAGCGCGCGGGCATCAAGCTGCACCGCGACAAGCTCTAGACCGCAGCCCACCTCCGTAACCGCATCGGGGTCGCGCTCCTGCTGGGTGCCGGGCGGTCGGGGCGGTGCGCCGTGCGGCACACCGCCCCTCGCCGTCAGAACTGGGCCATCAGAACTTGAAGGTGAAGTCGACGCCGTAAGTGCGCGGAATACCGAACTGCGACACTTCTTCGCCGAAGAACGAAATGATGTTCGTCCGGAACAGCTCGTCAGTTACATTGCGGCCCCAGACCGCCACCTGCCACGGAGCGCCTTCCGGCGAGAGTCCGATGCGTGCGTCGAGCAGGCCATACGAATCTTCCTGCGCGATGTTGTCGGTCGCCCAGTACATGTCGCTCTGCCAGGTGTAGTTCATCCGGAAATTGAGCGCCTTGCCCCAGCTGCCGAGGCCCATCGTGTAGTCGACGACGCCGGTGACCTGCGTCTCAGGCGTGCGCTGCATGCGATTGCCCGAGCTGTCCAGTCGCTGGCCGGTCGTCGGATCGATCGCCGTCTCCAGGAAGTCCTCGTACGTGGCATCGACATACGAACCGGACAGCGAAAGCCGCAGGCTGTCGAACGGCAGGTACGAAAACTCGGCTTCGACGCCCTTGATTTCGGCGCTCGCCGCATTGTCCGTGAGGTTGCACAGGCACGCTGCGTTGGTCTGCGTGACCTGCAGGTTGGTGTAGTCCATGTAGAACACGTCGGCATTGACGCGGAAGCGATTGTCGAAAAAGTCGGACTTGATGCCGAGTTCGTAGTTCTTCGCTTCCTCCGGATCGAACGGCGTCGACGCCTGCGCGGGGTTTGACGGAGTGTCGTCGAAACCGCCGCCCTTGAAGCCTTCCGAATACGTGAGGTACGTGAAGACCTGGTCGGTGATGGTCCACTCGAGGGTGGCCTGCGGCGTGAGCTGCGTCCACTTCTCGCCGTAATTTGTCGTAAAGCCCGATCCTTCCGCGTAGACCCACGCGTTCGGTGCCGTGCAGGTCGCAACGCCCGTGCCGCCGGTCGGCGTACGGATGATGGTGCCGTCCGGAGCACGACACAGCGCTTCGATGGTGACGTTGGCACGCGGGTCATTCGGGTTGAAACGGTCACCCGTCTCCACCACGAGGCCGCTCACCGTGCCGCTCTTGTCGTCCGACGTATAACGCACGCCGACGTTGAGCTTGAGGGCGTCGGTGAACTTGAAGCCCACCTGCGCGAAGGCCGCCATGTTCTCGGTCTCGCCGTTGTTGTCCCAGCGGCTCTCACCGCTGAGCGTCGACAGCGGGTTGTTGCCGCCCGGGATGACCGCACCGAGGAAGTTCTCGCCGATGAACCGGTCGACCTTCTCGATGTTGTCGCTCTTGTAGTACAGACCGCCGATCCAGTCGAAGCGGCTGTCGCTGGGGTTCGACGTGAAGCGGAATTCCTGGCTGAACGCATCGGCATTGACGGCTTCGCCGACCGGCTGCGCGAACAGGAACTGGCCGTTGTTCGACGTCGCCGGGCGCGTGCCGTACTTCGCGTTGATCCACGCGATGTACGCGGCCCATTGCGGCAGGCCCCAGGCCAGTGCCTCCGGCCCCGCGCCGGTCTGGTCGAACACCTGCTGGGCGTCAGCCTCGCGGTAACCGGTCAGCGAGTTAAAGGTGAAGGTCTTGAACTCCTTTTCGATGTCGAGCGTGAGGCCATACCCGTCGCGCTCCATGAACTGGTTGATGCGCGGTTGACCCTTGTACTGAATGCTCTGGGCGATGTTCTGGCGTTCGTCGGTGAGGCCGAGGTAGGCGCGCAGGTTGCTCCAGGGCCGCGTGCAGTTCGTGCGCAGGTAGCTGGTTTCGCAGGACGTGGTGCCGCCGTCGACCGCGACGACGTTGATGCCGTTGGTCGAGTCCGACGAGTAGTCGGCGATGCCGCGGATACGCCAGCCGCTGTCGCCCGGCTCCCACAGCAACTGGGCACGGCCCTGGAACGAAGTGAGGTCTTCCACGTCGCGGGCGTGCAGCACATCGCGTCCGTAGCCGCTGTGCTTGCGCGCCTGGAACGCAAAGCGACCCGCCACGTCATCGGTCAGGCCGCCGGTGACGTGGCCCGCTGCCGTGATCGCATCATAGTTGCCGAACGAGAGCATGGCCTGGCCCGAGTTCTCGAACTTCGGCGCCGCGGTGATGATGCTGAGCGCGCCACCGACGACGTTCTTGCCGAGCAGCACGCCCTGCGGGCCGCGGATGACTTCGATGCGCTCGAGGTCGTAGAAGTCGAAGTTGTAGTCGCCCGTGCGACCGACGTAGACGCCATCGACGAACGTGCCGACCGACGGATCGGCTGTTGGGGAGTCGAGTCGCGTGTTGGTGATGCCGCGGATGTTCAACTCGACATCGAGCGGAGTGCCTGCGGTTATGGAGAAGGCAGGCACGCTGTTAGCGAGGTCGCTGACCGTGAAGATCTTGTCTTCCGCGAGTTTCGCGCCCGAGAACGCGGTGATCGCGACCGCGGTGGTCTGCAACGAAGTCTCGCGGCGCTGCGCGGTGACGATGACCTCCTCGAGCCCCTCTGCGGTTTGTGCCCGTGCAGGCATCGCAGCTGCCGCAGCGAGAATGGTCGCCACCGCGTAAGCAACGGACGGCCCTCTACGGGCGGATTGGCGCATGAGATCGAGTGTCATCTAAGTCCCCCTTCACGTGATTCGTAACTGCGATTCGTGCGCTGCATTCGACAGCGCCACAGTCGCTTGCTTAACTAGACCGGCGTAGGCTACCCCGAGCCTAGGGTTGTCGCAAGTCCCCGACAACGTGCGCAAGGAACTCCTCGTAGGACTCTCGCCCATCCCGGAACTCCCTGCAGACTCCAGCGATTCGCCACGGTTCCGCCTGCAGTTGCGCGGACGCATCAACCGGCGCGCCCGGCCCGACGTAGACGAGGCTTTCGGCCTCGACTGCTGCAGCACGGCGAGCCCAGCCGCCAGCGGCGACGATCACCTGGCCGTTGACCCGGGATCGCTCGCTCACCAGGGCCGACACCAATGGCGCCACGTAGTCCGGTGACATTGCTGTGCGTTCCGCTGCATCGGTAATGCCCGCCTCGGTCATGCGCGTAGCCGCATAAGGAGCTATTGCGTTGCAAAACAAATCGCGGGAGGCGCCCTCGGCCGCCAGCGTTCGCGCCAGGCCGATCAGCGCCGCCTTCGATGCCGCGTAGGCCGAGAGCCCGTGCAATCCGTGGAGCCCTGCGGACGACGTCGAGACCAGCACGCGCCCGTGGCCGGCCGCGCGCATGAGTTGCCATGCCGCATGCGTGACCTGCAGGGTGCCCAGGAAGTTCACGTCGAAGATGTGCCGAAACGTTTCGAGGTCGATCCTGTGGAAGGCAGCGTGCTGGTGGACGCCCGCATTGTTGACCAGCGCATCGAGCCGGCCCCACGTCGCGAGCGCTTGTTCGACCATGCGGTCACCGGCGCCTGCCGCGCAGACGTCCTCGTAATTCGCGACGGCTTCACCACCCGCTGCGTGAATTTCGTCGACGACACGGTCCGCGCTGCCCCGCCCTGCCGCATCGATCTCGCGCCGGCGGTTGTTCACGATGACGCGCAATCCGTCGGCCGCAAGCGTTCGGGCGTAAGCACGGCCAAGTCCGGTGCCTGCTCCGGTGACGATCGCGACGCGCGGGCCCGGGCGGCTTTCGTGCTTGACCATTGCCAAGTATCCTTTCAGTCTTATTACGCAAGTCTTGCGGCATGATGCCTGATCACGCGAGGGAAACAACACCATGAATACCGTCACGGGTGCGGCCGAAGCCGCACAGCTTCGACTCGAGCGCATGCTCGCCAGAAACGAGATCCAGGAAGTCCTCGCGCGTTATGCACGCGGCGTCGATCGCGCCGACGCGGAGCTGCTCAAGTCCTGCTACCACCCGGACGCCATCGAGGAACACGGCGGCAACTACACGGGCAATGCGTTCGCCTACGTGGACGGCGCCGTGCCGCGTATCCGTCTCATGGGAGCCATGCAGCATCTGCTCGGCACGAGCCACATCGATTTCGACGGCGACGTGGCATGGGTCGAAACCTACCTGTGGACGTTCGCCCGGTTTGCCGCGAACGGCGGATCCATTGACACGTTCACGGGCGGCAGGCTCGTCGACCGCTTCGAGCGACGTCACGGCCAGTGGAAGATTGCGCACCGCCGCACGGTGTTCGACTGGAACCGCGACACGCCGACAAGCGAAGGCTGGTGCACCGGCTTGTTCGACCCGGTGAAGCCCGGCATGCACCTGGGCCGCAAGGATGCCAGCGATCTGTCGTACGATCGGTCCTGAGCAGCCATGACCCCGGCCAAGGCACCGTTTCGCGCCACGTTCTTTCCGCCGGCCGACATGCGCGTCGAACGGCGTAGCGACGGCACGCTCGTCGTCGAACCCGTCACCGAACTCGCGCCTTTCATTCCCAACCTGCCTGCGCAACTGTCGGAGTGGGCAGCGCGCGATCCCGACCGTCCCTGCATGGCCGAACGCGCCGGCAAGGGCGGCCCGTGGGTCGAGCACACATTCGGCCAGTTCAAGCACGCGGCGGATGCGACCACGCAGTGGCTGCTCAACCAGGGCCTGCCGGCAGGCCGCTCGCTGCTGATCCTCTCGGGCAATTCCATCGCACACGCGGTCGTGAAATTCGGCGGCATGGCCGCGGGCGTGCCCGTCTGCCCGGTCAGTGCCAACTATTCCCTGATGCCCGGCGATTTCGGCCGGTTGCGTCACGTGGTCAAAATGGTCAAGCCGGCCGTCGTGTTTGCCGAGCAGACTGGGCTCTTCAAGCGCGCACTGGAGACGGTCGATTTCGGCGACGCGATCGTAGTGACGGCGGATCCTTCCGCACTCGCCCGCCCCGCCTTTGCCTGCGCCGACGTGCTGGCCACGACCGTGACACCGGCCGTCGAGCAGGCGATTGCCGCCATCGACCCCGACGCCCATTCTCTCTACATGCTGACCTCCGGCTCCACCAGCATGCCGAAAGCCGTGGTGCAGACCCAGCGCATGGTCACGGCCAACGTGGCCCAGGCGCGACAGGTGCTTGCACAGACGGCGGGCTGGACGGAAACGATGCTCGACTGGCTGCCCTGGAGTCACGTGTCGGGCGCATGTAACCAGTTCGCCACGCTGTGCAGCGGCGGCCGGTTCTACATCGACGGTGGACGGCCCATGCCCGG
>JAABQQ010000286.1 GCA_011391405.1 Gammaproteobacteria bacterium | reverse complement strand
AACTGAAGCACGGCGACATCGTCAACGTCGACATCACCGTGATCAAAGACGGCTTCCACGGTGACACCAGCCGCATGTTCCACGTCGGCAAGCCGCTGCCGCACGCGGTGCGCCTGTGCGACCTCACCTACCGGGCCCTGTGGCTCGGTATCCGCACCGTCCGGCCCGGCGCGCGTCTCGGCGACATCGGCGCGACGATCCAGAAGTTCGTCGAAGCGAACCATTGCTCGGTCGTGCGCGAATACTGCGGCCACGGCATCGGCCGCGGCTTCCACGAGGACCCGCAGGTGCTGCATTACGGCACGGCCGGCACCGGACTCGAACTCGAGGCCGGCATGACCTTCACCATCGAGCCGATGGTCAACGCGGGCCGGCGCGACGTGCGCCTGCTGCCCGATGGCTGGACGGTGATCACGCGCGACCATTCGCTGTCGGCACAGTGGGAGCACACTATCCTCGTGACGCCAACCGGCCATGAAGTCCTGACGCTCGGCGCCAACGAGCAGCCCCCGGCGTGAGCACACCGCTGGCTCCGATCGACGACCTGGATCCGGGCCCGACCCCCTTCGCACCTGCTGCGTGGCCCTTCCTGGCCACGTTGCCCGCCGCGCTCGCAGGCGCGGGCGACACGATTGCTGCCTATCGCAAGGCACTGGCCGATGGCGATACCAGCCTCAAGTTGCGGTTTGCCGACGACGAGCCGGTGGAAGGCCTCGTGCGCGATCGCGCGCGCATGGTCGACATCGTGCTGCGCAGCGCCTGGCAGCTGCACGTGGGCGCGCACGCGAACGAAGTGAACCTGATCGCCGTCGGTGGCTATGGCCGCGGCGAACTGCACCCCTGCTCGGACATCGACGTCCTGATCCTGCTGCCGAAGAGCGAAGTCGTCGCAGCCGAACCCGGGATCGAGCGCTTCCTGGCGTTCATGTGGGACATCGGCCTTGAGGTCGGTCACTCGGTGCGCACGATCGACGACTGCCAGCGCGAAAGCGCAGCGGACGTCAGCGTGGCCACCACGTTCATCGAAGCACGCCTGCTCTGCGGACCCGATCACCTGTTCCAGTCGATGCGCCGGGCACTGGCGCAGGACAAGGTGTGGTCGTCGAAGGCGTTCTTCGAAGCGAAGGTCGCCGAGCAGCAGTCACGCCACCACCGCTACCATGACACGGGTTACAACCTCGAACCGAACGTGAAGGCAAGCCCGGGCGGCCTGCGCGACATCCAGACGATCGGCTGGGTCGCCAAGCGCCATTTCGGCGCCGAGACGCTCGATGAACTGATCGGCCACGGTTTTCTCACGGACGCCGAGCTGCGCAAGCTGCGGCAGGCGCAGGCGTTCCTGTGGAAGGTGCGCTTCGCGCTGCACACGATCACGGGCCGGCGCGAAGACCGGCTGCTGTTCGATCATCAGATCCGCATCGCGAAGCAGTTCGGCTACGAGGACGCGACCTACACGCTCGCGGTCGAGCAGTTCATGCAGCGGTATTACCGCACCGTGATGGACGTCAGCCTGCTCAACGAAATGCTGCTGCAGCTGTTCCGCGAGGCGATCCTGAACGAGGGCGAGAACACGATCGTCCCGCTCAACCCGCGCTTCCAGATCCGCAACGATTACCTCGAAGTGACGAGCGACGACACGTTCGTACGCAATCCTGCGGCCATCCTCGAGCTGTTCCGGCTGCTGCAGGAGAACCCGGAGGTCCGCGGCGTGCGCGCCACTACCATCCGTCTGCTCGGCCGGCACCTGTGGTTGATCGACGAAGAGTTCCGCCAGAACCCGCGGCATCACCGGCTGTTCCTCGAACTGCTGCGGGCACCAGCGGGCGTCACGCACGAGCTGCGCCGCATGAACCTGTACGGCGTGCTCGGCCGCTACATTCCAGCGTTCGGCCGCGTCGTCGGCCGCATGCAGTACGACCTTTTCCACGCCTACACGGTCGACGCGCACATCCTCTTCGTGCTGCGCAACCTGCGTCGCATGGCGCTGCCGCGCTTCGAGCACGAACTGCCCGAGATGTCACGCCTGTTCGCCACGCTGCAGCGGCCGGAGCTCGCGTACCTCGCTGCGCTGTTTCACGACATCGCCAAGGGCCGCGGCGGCGACCACTCCGACCTGGGTTCGGTCGATGCCGAGGCGTTCTGCCTCGAGCAGGGACTCACGCGCTACGACTCACGCCTGGTGTCCTGGCTCGTGCGCAACCACCTGCTGTTCTCGGTGACGGCGCAGAAGAAGGACATTTCCGATCCGAAGGTCATCCAGGATTTCGCACGGACCGTCGGCGACCAGACCCACCTCGACTACCTGTACCTGCTGACCGTCGCCGACGTCCGCGGCACCAACCCGAAGCTCTGGAATTCATGGAAGGCGTCGCTGTTCCATGATTTCTACGAGCGCGTGCGCCGAGCGTTGCGCCGCGGCATCGAGTCGCCGGTGGATCGTGTCGAACTCGTGGCCGAGACCAAGGCCAAGGCGCTCGAGCTGCTGGCGCACCAGCACGTGCAACCCGAACGAGCCGCGACGATCTGGGCGCGCATGAACGACATCTACTTCCTGCGCTACGCCCCGGCCGAAGTTGCGTGGCACACGACGCTGCTTGCCGACACCGAGCCCGAGGACGTCTCGCTGCTGGTCGCCGTGCGCACGGCCGTCGAGCGCGGCGGCAATGCGGTGCTCACCTGCGGGCCGCACCGGCAGGAAAATTTCGCCCGCACGACCGCGCTGCTCGACCAGATGGGACTCAACATCGTCGACGCACGCATTACGCCGCTGGACGGCGGCCTCGGGCTCGACACGTACCTCGTGCTCGAGGATACCGGCATGCCGATCGCCGACAGGCACCGCGCCCATCAGATCGAGCAGCAGCTGCGCCGGGTCTTGCTGAGTCCTGAAGCCGACCTGCCGATCGTGACACGTCGCGCACCGCGCCAGGTGCGCATGTTCACGACCCCGACGCAGATCACCTTCACCGAAGACCCGCTGCAGAACCGCACCGTGCTCGAGATCATCGCCGGCGACCGGCCCGGCTTGCTGTCCGAGATCGGCAGGGTGTTCCTGGCCGAGCAGATCGACGTCAACACCGCCAAGATCATGACCATCGGCGAACGCGCGGAAGACGTGTTCTACATCACCGGCGCGCAAGGCGGTCCGTTGACGGATACGGCCTGCGATCGATTGCGCGAACGCATCGGGCAGGCGCTCGATCGGCGCGACCAGGCAATGCGCCCGGCGTGACCTGATCGAACGCCTGAGTTGCCCGATTTGAATCCCCGACTCGACCTGCTGCAGCCCTACCCGTTCGAGCAACTGCGCACATTGCTCGCGGGTGCGCTGCCGCCGGCATCGCTGCGCCCGATCCCGCTCTCCATCGGCGAACCCAGGCACACACCTCCGGCCTTCGTGGCCGAAGCCCTGATTGCCGCCCTGGGCGAATCGCTCGGCAGCTACCCGGTGGCGCTCGGCCTGCCGCAACTGCGCGGGGCGATCGCACGCTGGCTCGAGCGACGATTCCGCCTGCCCGCGCAGATCGTGCGCGCGGATGACATGGTGCTGCCGGTCAACGGCACGCGTGAGGCGCTGTTCTCGTTCGTGCAGGCGGCGGTCGACGCTGACTCCGCTGCGCGTGGCTCGCGACCACTCGTGCTGATGCCGAACCCCTTTTATCAGATCTATGAAGGCGCGGCGCTGCTCGCCGGTGCCGAGCCACGGTTCCTCAACTGCACGGAAGCGAATGCGTATCTGCCCGACCTGGACGCCATCGACTCGGCCACGTGGAGTCGCTGTCAGGTACTGTTTCTCTGCACGCCCGGCAACCCTACCGGCGCCGTCATGCCGGACGTCTACCTGCGACGCGCGCTGGAACTATCGTCCCGTCACGGCTTCGTGATCGCATCGGACGAGTGCTACTCGGAATTGTATTTCGATGAATCGTCACCGCCCACGGGACTGCTGCAGGCTGCGTTTCGCGCGGGCAACACGGCATTCGAGCGCTGCGTCGTGTTCCACAGCCTGTCAAAGCGCTCGAGCGTGCCGGGCCTGCGTTCGGGGTTCGTCGCTGGCGACGCGCATTTCCTCGCGCGCTACCGGCTGTATCGCACCTATCACGGCTGCGCCGTGCCAGCGCACACTCAGCTCGCGAGCCTGCCGGCCTGGAACGACGAAGCGCACGTCGTCGAGAATCGTCGCCTGTACCGCGAGAAGTTCGCGCGCGTAACGCCCGTGATTGCGGCAGCCCTGCAGCAGGACGTCGCCATCCCCGCGGGCGGCTTTTATCTCTGGCTGCACGTGGGCAACGACGAGGCCTTCACGCGTGAACTTTTCGCGCAGCAACACGTGACCGTGCTGCCGGGCCGTTACCTCGCGCGCGAGACCGCGGCCGGCAATCCCGGGCTGGGTCGCATCCGTATTTCGTTGGTCGCCAGTCTCGAGGACTGCGACGAAGCTGCGCGCCGCATTGCCGAGTTCGTGCGGGTCAGGGGATGTCGAACCGTGCCTTGAAGCGCTGCAGCTCTTCCCAGACGGCCGGATCGACTGTCTGCGGATTCACCCGGGCGAAAACGCGGGTGAGCACGTCCTTTTCCCTGTCGTCGACGGCGCCGTCCTGCAGAGCGAGGCGCTCGAGCATCTGCAATTCGTCACGGTCGATCAGCCCGTCGTTGGCAAACACATGCAGAAATGAGTACTGCATGATCGCGTTCCAGTTGCTGCCGTTGCTTGTCATTATCCCGCTCTCCCCCTGTCCTGCTCGTGCTTGTGCCTTGGCGTGACCCGGTCCGCCGCGACTACAGCCCTGCAGCTTGCGCGATGAATATGACAGTTGTTTGAACGTTCGATGACACTGACCTCGAGCCTGAACCTTGACCAACGCGTGACGGTCAACCCGGTTGAGCGCCTTCCCTCGCAGCTCGACCTGAGTGTCTGCGTGTAAGCAGTCTGCAATATGACTGCCACGGAATCGTCGCAACCGATGGTTAGGGTGCGCGCAGTAGGCCGGCGCAACCCAGCCGCGCCGGACAGGAGGCGCGCATGACATCGACAGTCACGACCGGACTCTGGCAACGCTTCGATCATGCAGAACACTTATTCTGCCTGCGAGTGAATCGAGGCTGCCACTACCTCCCGGCTCACCGGCTGTTCGTGTCGGTCAGTCGGCTCGGCGATGGCATCTTCTGGTACGTGCTGATGCTGGCCTTCGCACTGAGCGGTCCGCACGGCGCCTTGGTGGCCGCCCAGATGGCGGTCGCCGGACTCGCCGGCACGGCGCTGTACCGGCAACTGAAACATCGCCTGGTGCGAGAGCGTCCATTCATCTCCTACTCGAGCATTCAGTCGGGCACAGCCCCGCTGGATCGGTACAGCTTCCCGTCCGGCCACACGCTGCACGCCGTCAGCTTCACGCTGATCGCAACGACTCACGTGCCGGAACTCGCCCCGCTGCTCGTCCCGTTCGCCCTGCTGGTGGCGGCGTCGCGCGTAGTGCTCGGACTCCACTACCCGACCGACGTTCTCGCCGGGGCGGCGATCGGCGCGGCTCTCGCTCGCGCCGTCGTGTCGCTCTGGCCAATTTAAAACCGTCTCAGCGCCTGGTCTTGTCGACCTGGAAAATCGCCACGGCAGGCCCGCTAGCGGGTCAACCCCTCCCGTCGCAGCTTGTCGGCAATTGCAGCGGCAAAGTCGTGCAGAGCAGCGTCGGACGACTCGAGCTTGGTCGCTTTCGTGTCCAGCGTATAAATCAGGGCCTTGTCCCGCGTCTGGTAGAACCGCGACGAGACCCGGGCTTCGCCCTGGGCAATCGTGAATGCGGGTGCCGTGGCGAACTCACCATAGATGACCGGTACGCCATACACGCCGTAGTACCCGGTCGCGAAACCCGCATCCGTGGCCTTGTAGGATGCGGTGCCGCGCGTATCCCTGCTGCCGCCTTCCTTCGCTTCGATTTCCCTGGAAACGAGACTGGTCGCCAGCACGGCATCGGCTTGAGCGATTGCGATCGCCTGCTCGATACTCTCGAGGGTCAGCGGGTTCTTTTCCTTGACCGCGTCGCAACTCCGGATTGCCTCGACCGACTCGCTCTGCAGCTGCGACGCCATGAAGAATTCGAACGCGCAGCGCTGATTGACGTTCGGGCTGACACCGACGACCAGCACCCGGGAGAATGACTGCTTGCGCGGCGCGCCTTCCTGCCAGGTGCCCTTGACGGTGGTCTTCGCCTGGACAGACCCGGCAAACAACGCGGCCCCGAGCAGATAGAGCATCGTCCCGACGGCCACGCCCCGGAGAGAGCGGCCAATGGAGGTCCTGTTAGGCACGGCGTGTTCCTGGTTGGGTGATGGATCGAAGGACGCTGCGCCGCGCTCGCGCCGGCTCAACCCCGAATGCAGTCTATCGGTACCGGCGCTGGCGTGGGTCGAGATCAGCGGCGGATACGCTGCTTGGTGCGCTTCATCAGCGTGACGTGCGTGCCCTCGCGAACGATCTTGGGCGCGCGGCTGTCGGTCGAGCACTGCACATAGCTGCCGTCCGCCTGCATGATCCAGGCGTTGCGCAGGTCGGCAAGCTGCAGCTGCAGCACTTCCGAGAGCCGTTCTTTCAGGTGCCGGTTCTCGACGGGAGCCACGGCTTCGACTCGACGGGACAGGTTGCGATCCATCCAGTCGGCGGAGCCGAGCAGGAAGTCGCCTGCCAGCGGGTCTTCGCTGCCGTTCGCGAAATGAAAAACGCGGCCGTGCTCGAGGAACCGCCCGATGATCGAACGCACTCGGACATTCTCGGTGAGACCAGCGATACCGGGCCGCAGGCAGCAGAAGCCGCGCACGATCAAATCGATCGGCACGCCCGCATTCGACGCATCACAGAGCGCCTCGCAGATCGGACCGTCCTCGAGTTGGTTCACCTTGACGACGATCCGCGCCGGGCGGCCTGCGCGAGCGTTGGCGGCCTCGCGCGCAATCAGGTCGATGAAGCGAGCCCGCATGTTGAGCGGCGCGACCAGCAGCTTCTCGAAACGCGGCGAGCGCGAATACCCGGTCAGGTGATGAAACAACGAGACGACGTCGCGCGTCAGCACCGGATCGCACGTGAACAGGCCGAAGTCCGTGTACATCCGCGCGGTCTTGACGTGGTAGTTACCCGTGCCGATGTGGGCATAGCTGCGCAACCCGTCTCCTTCCTTGCGCACGACCAGCGCGAGCTTGGTGTGGGTCTTGAGGCCGCGGAAACCGTAGATGACGTGGTCGCCGGCCTTCTGCAGTTCTTCGGCCCAGTGCAGGTTGCGCTCCTCGTCGAAGCGCGCCTTGAGTTCGACCAGGCAAGCCACCTGTTTGCCGTTCTCCGCTGCCTTCATCAATGAGCGAACGAACGGCGTGTCGTCGCCGAGCCGGTACACCGTCATCTTGATCGTGGTCGTGCCCGGGTCGTCGGCTGCGTCGCGGATGAATCGCTCGACCGAGGCGTCGAAGCTCTCGTACGGATGATGCACCAGCACGTCGCCCGCCCGGATCGCCGAGAAAATATCGGTGTCGGCATCGATACCGAACGGCGGCTGCGGAGCCCAGGGCGGATCGCGCAGCTCGCTGATCGGCAGTGAGGCGATCTCGAACAGGCCGGAATAGTCGAGCATGTCCGGCAATTCGTAGACGTCGCTCTCGCGCAGGTCGAAGCCCGCAGCGAGACTGTCGCGAATCTCGCTGCTTGGGCTCTCGCCGAATTCGAGCCGCACGACCGGCTGGAACCGCCGCTGCCGCACCTGCTCCTCGACCATCTCCTTGATGCTGTTGTCGCTGTCTTCCTCCATGGCGATGTCGGCGTTGCGCGAGACGCGGAACAGCGTGGTGCCTTCGATCTCGACGCCTGGGAACAGGCTTGCGGCGTTGACCTGCACCAGTTCCTGCAGCGAGATGAAGCAGCGCTGCCCGGTCTCGACGTCGGCGCGCACCGGCAGCCATTGCGGCAACTGTGACGGCACCTTGACCCGCACCAGGACGCGATCGCCCGTCTCGGCTTCCTTGAGCACGAAGCCCCAGGAGGTCGACAGGTTCGACATGAAGGGAAACGGGTGTGACGGGTTGAGGCTCAGCGGAGTGAGCGCCGGTGATACGTGGCGCTCGAAATACTCGTGCGCTTCGTTGCGCTGGGCTGGTGAGAGTTCGTCCCAGGCCGCGAGCCTTACCCCATGCCTCACCAGCCGATGGCGCAGGTCCTTGAAGCATGCAGCACGGCGCAGGAGCAGCGGATACAATGCATCGCGCAACCGATGTATGTGCGCGTTGAATTCCTCCACGACGGCGAGATTACCGCTCGCGTAAGCACGGGTGCGCATGGCACCGACGCGCTTCATGAAGAACTCATCCAGGTTCGAGGTGAAGATCGCCAGGAACTTGAGCCGCTCGAGCAGCGGCACGCGTTCGTCGATGGCTTCTGCCAGGACCCGGCGGTTGAATTCGAGCCAGCTGAGGTCCCGGTCGAACCAGGCCTCCTTCAGCATCCGTGCGCGCAGCTTCGCGTCCATTTCGACGATAGTCCCTCCAGCACCCATACCGGCCGGTGAATCGACCGGAAACTAGCGTTTAGGATATAGAATCTACCGTTGTCGTTACCGAATTGTTGCAGTGTGACGGCTTTCTTGCCCTTTCATGACGGAACGCCCATGACGCTCCAGGCCGCCCATACGCACCTCGCCGCCCAGATCGACACCGCCTTCGAAGAACGGTCGACGCTGACCCCCGCCAACGCACCGCCCGATATCGTCGATGCCGTGTGCCAGGCGATCGACCTGCTCGATTCCGGCAAGGCGCGCGTAGCCGAAAAAATCAACGGTCGCTGGCAGGTCAACGAATGGCTGAAGAAGGCGGTGCTGTTGTCGTTCCGTCTGTTCGACAACGTCCCGCTTGATGCCGGCTACACGCGGTTCTACGACAAGGTGCCGCTCAAGTATTCGCAGCACGATGCCGAACGGTTCCGGGCCGAGGGCGTGCGTGTCGTGCCGCCGGCCGTCGTCCGCCGCGGCGCGCACATTTCCCGCAACGTCGTGCTGATGCCGAGCTACGTCAACATTGGCGCCCACGTAGGCGAAGGCACGATGGTCGATACGTGGGCCACGGTCGGGTCCTGTGCCCAGATCGGACGCAATGTGCATCTCTCGGGCGGAGTCGGCATCGGCGGTGTGCTCGAACCGCTGCAGGCGAGCCCGACGATCATCGAGGACAATTGCTTCATCGGCGCGCGCTCGGAAGTGGTCGAAGGCGTCATCGTCGAGCAAGGCGCCGTACTGTCGATGGGCGTCTACGTCGGGCAGAGCACCCGCATTTACGATCGTGAACGCGACGAGGTGAGTTACGGCCGCATTCCGGCCGGAGCGGTGGTGGTGCCTGGCACGCTGCCGGCGGCTAATGGCAAGTACGGACTCGCCTGCGCAGTGATCGTGAAGCGTGTCGACGCGCAGACTCGCGCCAAAGTCGGGATCAACGAACTGCTGCGCAGCACCGACTGAGACCAGGCACGGGACGAACGACGTGGCTCAGGCCGCGTCGGCTCGCTGGCGGTCCTGACCCATCATGTAGAGCACCTGCTCCGCTATATTGGTGGCATGGTCGCCGATGCGCTCGAGCCCCTTGAGCGCAAAGATCGTGTCGATCGTGGGACGCAGGAAACGGTGATCCTGCAGCACGTACGTCATCACCAGGCGGAGCGCCGCGGCAAACTCGGCATCGAGTTCGGCATCGCGCTCGAGCACGCTGCGTGCTAGCCCGGAATTCATCTCGTCGGCCGCCCGCACGGCGTTACGCAGCATCGAACCGGACAGTGCAGCCATGTGACGCAATTGGCGACCGACGGCCAGCACGGGATCGCCGTCGTTGGCCGTGTCCAGAGACAGGGCAAACCTTGCGATCTTCTTGGCCTCGTCGCCCGCACGCTCGAGCTCGCGCCCGATGCGCACGATGGCTCGCGCCAGCCGCAGGTCATTCGCGACGGGCTGCTGCAGGGCGATGAAGGTGAGACTGTCGCGGTCGAGCTGCTTTTCGTAGGCGTCCACGCGGCTTTCGCGCGCCAGTACCGCCTGCGCCAGCACCGCGTCGCGCTCGACGAGCGACTTGACCGCACTAGCGACCTGCTCGATGACGAGCGCACCCATCTCGAGCGCGTGCAGCCGCAGGCCGGCCACCGACTGGTCGACGGTGCTCGACGTGTGCGGCTCGGTCGGATCTGAAGCCTGCATGACCACGGCCTCCATCACGCGGCTCAGCCGTAGCGGCCCGTAATGTAGTCCTCGGTCGCCTTCTTGGACGGATTGGTGAAGATCTTCGACGTCGCGTCGACCTCGACCAGCTCGCCCAGATACATGAACGCGGTGAAGTCCGAAACCCGCGCCGCCTGCTGCATGTTGTGCGTCACGATCAGGATCGTGACCCGCTGCCGCAGTTCGGTGATCAGCTCTTCGATTTTCGCCGTCGCGATCGGATCGAGCGCCGAGGTCGGCT
>JAABQQ010000285.1 GCA_011391405.1 Gammaproteobacteria bacterium | reverse complement strand
GAGCGCGAGCCGGTCGACCTGCCGGAACTGCGCGAGATCTGTGCCGACATCGTGACCGAAGATCATCGCGCCGCCCAGGTGATTCGCCGGCTCCGCGTCCTGTTCAAGCGCAGTGACCCGCTGTTCGAGCCGCTCGATGTCAACGACCTGGTTCGCGACACGATCGAATTAACGCGCAACATGCCGACGTCGCGCCACATCACCCTGCGGACGCAGCTTGCGCCGACCTTGCCACTGATCGCTGGGGACCGGGTGCAACTGCAGCAATTACTCCTGAACCTGATCGTCAATGCCACCGATGTCATGGACGACCTGACCGAGGCGGAACGGGTCCTGACGATCAGCACTGTCTTGCGTGCCGGCGCCGTGAGTCTGTGCGTGGCCGACGGGGGCCCGGGCGTCGCCGAAGAAGAACTGGGCAAACTGTTTGAGCCTTTCTGGAGTACCAAGGGCGGTGGCATGGGTATGGGGCTGGCGATCTGCCGTTCCATCGCCGAGTCGCATCGTGGCAGCCTGTCCGTTGCGAATGCGCCCGAGGGCGGAGCGGTGTTCTGTGCGCTGCTGCCGGCGACGGCATGCACATGACCGCCAACGCCAGCGCGCCGACGATCTTCCTGGTCGACGACGACAGGCCCGTGCTGAAGGCCCAGGCGCGGCTGCTGCGCGAACACGGCTTTCAGACCGTCCTGTTCGAATCGGCGGAAGAATTTCTTGCGCAACATGACGCATCGGTGCCGGGCTGCCTGGTGCTCGACGTCAACCTGCCTGGCCTCGACGGGCTCGCGCTGCAACGACGCCTCGCCGAGGTTGGCCCGTCGTTACCGATCGTCTTCCTGACCGGGACCGGTGACATCCCAAAATCAGTCCAGGCAATCAAGGCCGGCGCAGTGGATTTCCTGACTAAGCCGGTTGCGGGCGCAACCTTCCTGGCTGCTGTGCGAACTGCCCTGGCCCAGGACTCGCGGGCTCGCTTGGTGAAGGACGACGAGGCGGCGCTGCGGCAACGCCATGCGAGCCTCAGCGCTCGCGAGCGTGAAGTGCTGGCCGGGCTGGCTGCGGGCAAGCTCAACAAACAGATCGCCGGCGAGTTGGGCATCGCCGAAGCCACCGTCAAGTTCCATCGTGCACACCTGATGGAACGCATGCAGGCGCAGACCGTCGCCGAATTGATGTACTTGGCGGCCCGCCTGGAGCGCGAATAGCGCGCGCACCACGCTCGGGCGCTGTGGAGCTATGCCAAAGGCCAGTTCCGCATCGCGCCGCGACCGGTCACCGTTGTCCGTGAGATGACCCCGACCCGTATCGCCCTGGTGGATGACGAGGCATCGGTCCGCGTGGCGCTGGGCCGACTGTTGCGCATGGCCGACTACGAGGTGCTGGCGTTTGCATCCGGCGAGGAGTTCCTGGCGGCACTCGGCAATTGCATGCCCGACTGCGCGTTGCTGGATGTCCATCTGCCGGGCTTGACCGGGATTGAGGTGCAGATGCGCCTGCAGGCCGATCACGTGCAGTGTCCGGTCGTGTTCATCACGGCGAGCGACGATCCTGCAATCGACCTCAGCGCCTTGCATGCTGGCGGCCTGCGCGTGTTGCGCAAACCCTTTTCCAGTCAGGATTTGCTGGACAGCATCGTGTTTGCGCTGCAGACGGTATCGAACTAAGCGTGCCAGGCAAGAACAAGCGTTGGTCTATACCAAAAGATAGGCCTCTGCCGCGTTGAAACGGCATATGATTTTGCCCCAGAAAATCTTGTTTGCATTATCCGAATCCTGGAGTTCGCCATGACGACCCGTCGACCTTTCTATGGATGGACAGCTGCCGCAACCGTCGCCGCGGCGTTGTGTGCACCACTTGCCTTCAATGCGGGTGCTGCAGATGCGCCGGGCGCCCACTTTCATCCGAAGGGCAAGGTCCCGTCGCAGTACACGCTGGACGCAATCGCGCGCACCAAGCTGACGATGCCGTCGTTCACCGACGTCCGCGACTTCGACGAGCGGAACAAGGGCTTCATTGCGCCGGCGGAGCAACTGAAGATCATGGCCGACGATGGCCACGTCGCCTGGGACATGGAGCGGTTCGCATTCCTGAACGGCAGCAAGGGGTTCGGCAGCGTCGATCCGTCGCTGCACCGCATTTCCATGCTGAACATGAACTACGGGCTGTACGAAGTGGTGCCCGGCATCTACCAGGTGCGCGGCTTCGACCTTGCCGACATCTCGTTCGTGCGTGGCAAGACGGGCTGGATCGTCATCGATCCGTTGACCACGGCCGAGCCGGCGCGCGCGGCATTGCAGCTGTTCCAGAAGCACGTCGGCAAGGGCCTGCCGGTGACGGCTGTCATCTATTCCCATTCGCACGGCGACCACTGGGGCGGCGTGCGCGGCGTGGTCGACGAGGCAGACGTGCGCGCCGGCAAAGTTGCCATCATCGCGCCGCGTAACTTCATGCAGCACACCATTTCCGAGAATGTGTACGCCGGCAACGCGATGAACCGGCGGCTGTTCTACCAGTACGGCCTGTTGCTGCCGGCGAGCCCGTTCGGCTACGTCGGCCAGGGCCTCGGCCAGGGCGTGTCGTCCGGCACCATGGGGCTGATCACGCCGACCCGGATCGTCGAGAAGGACATCGAGGAGTTCGAGGTCGACGGCGTCAAGATGATCTTCCAGAACACGCCGGACACCGAAGCGCCGTCCGAGATGAACACCTACATCCCCGGGATGAAGGCGCTCTGGATGGCCGAGAACGTCACGGCGACGCTGCACAACATCTACACGCTGCGCGGTGCGCCCGTCCGCGATCCGCTGAACTGGTCGAAGTACGTGGCGGCCGCGCTGTACCTCTACGGACAGGAAGCTGACGTCATGTTCGCCTCGCATCACTGGCCGCGCTGGGGCAATGCCCGCATCCAGGAAGTGCTGCGCGGGCAGCGCGACCTCTACGCCAACATGAACAACCAGGTGCTGCACTTCGTCAACCAGGGCGTGACGATCAACGAGATCCACAACGTCTACCAGGTCCCGAAGAGCATGCAGACGGAGTGGTACCTGCGCGGCTATCACGGCTCGCCCCAGCACAACAGCCGCGGCGTCGTGCAGCGCTACATCGGGTTCTGGGACGCCAATCCGGCCACGCTGATCCCGCTGTCGCCGGCGGACTCCGCGCCTCTGTACGTGGAGATGATGGGTGGCGCCGGGAAGATCATGGCCAAGGGTAATGAACTCATGGGGCAGGGCAAGTACCTCGAGGCCACGGAGATCCTGAACAAGCTGGTGTATGCGCAACCCCAGAACCAGGCCGGCAAGGACTTGCTGGCAGACGCCTTCGAGCAGCTTGGCTACCAGCAGGAGAACCCCGGTCTGCGTAACAGCTTCCTGGCGGCTGCGTACGAGCTGCGGTCGGGCATCCCGGCCACTGAGGCCGTGAGCTCGAGCAGCCCCGACGTGATCCGGGCGATGTCCACCGAACTGTTCCTCAACTTCCTCGGTATCCGCATGGACAGCCGCAAGGCCGAAGGGATGCGTTTCACGATCAACCTGATCACACCCGACAACGGGCAGAAGTTCCTGATCGAGATGGAAAATGCGACGCTCACCAATATCGAAGGCTTCCTCTCCGACAAGCCGGACCTGACGGTAACTATCAAGCGCACCGACCTCGAGCAGACGATGATGGGTGCCAAGACGCTCGAAGCGCAGATTGCGGACGGAACGGCGAAGGCCGAAGGCAACCTTGGGGTGTTGAAGCAGCTAGGCTCGACGATGGTTGATTTCGACCCGCGCTTCCCGATCATGCCGGGCACGAAGCTCAGGGCGACAGCAGTCGACAAGGCTGATACTTTCGAGGCTGCGGTTGGCAACCCTGCCGCCGAATAGTGACAACCTGAACAAATGTTCTGATGTCGACCGTCGCGCGAGACGCCAACTGCGGGTGATCTCGCGCGACGGAATTTTCAGGTGATCACCATGAGACGGTATCTGGCCCCGATCGCGGTCGTCGCATCGGCGCTGTGCTCGCCGGCGGCGCTGGCAGAAGATGTGGCCGGGGATTGGCGCCAGACGGTGTTCATCTACGGCATGGGCGCGGCGATCGAGGGCGACGCGCAGATCGGCAACGTCTCAGTGCCGGTCGACGTCAGCATTTCCGACCTGTTCGACGCGCTCAAATTCGGCGCGATGGCGGCCTACCGGATCGAGAACGACGAGTGGTCGTTCAGCGGCGACGTCACCTACATGAACCTCGGCTGGAGCGGGCAGACCCAGCAGGGACGTGCGAGCAGCGGACTGGACGTGGAGCAGATCACGGTCATGGGAACCGCCGGTCGCCGCCTGTCCCCGCACCTGGAAGCGCTGTTCTCGCTGGCATACTTCGATCTGTCGGCCGACCTGCAGGTGCGGGTGCTGCAACAGCGCACCGAGGTGAGCAGGGACGCGAGCTGGGTCGATCCGCTGGTCGGATTGAATTACGTGGTCCCGATCGGCGGCAAGTGGACGTACACACTGCGCGGCGACGTGGGAGGATTCGGGGTCGGCTCCGACCTCACCTGGCACATGATCACGACCTTCAGGCGGCAAAACACCGAGCGGTTCGGCTGGTACCTCGGCTACCGGGTGATCGCTTATGACTATGAAGACGGCAACGGCCGGAATTACCAGCACTACGACCTGCAGCAGCACGGACCCGGCATCGGCGTTTCGATAGCGTTCTGAGCGACTGTGCTGACCGTTTGGGCGGACGGTGGTGGACGCAGACTCTTTCCTGAATCACTGAGAACAAGCAATGAACGCTAAGCGCGGCGGCAGGGCCGCTTTATTCGCACCCGTGACCGTGATGGTCACTCAACTCGTTCTCGGGCCAACGATCGCAGCAGAATCGGATGCCAATCTCGCGCTGCAGCTTTCCAATCCCGTGGCGGCGCTCATCAGCGTGCCAATGCAGCTGAATTACGACCAGGACATCGGGCCGAGCGACGCGGGCGACCGCTGGTTGCTCAACGTGCAGCCGGTGGTGCCGGTCGATCTCAACCAGGACTGGAACCTCATCTCCCGTACCATCCTGCCGATCGTGCGGCAGGAGGACATTTTTCCCGGAGCCGGGAGCCAGACGGGCATCGGCGACGTCGTGCAGAGTGTGTTCTTCTCGCCCAAGGCACCGACGGCCTCCGGCTGGATCCTGGGTGCGGGGCCGGTGTTCCTGCTCCCCACCGGTTCTAATGACCTGTTGACCGCCGACAAGTGGGGCATCGGACCCACGATTGTGGCGCTCAAGCAGAGCAACGGCTGGACCCGCGGCGTTCTCGCGAATCACATCTGGTCCTTTGCCGGGGACGGCGATCGCGCAGACGTGAATGCGACCTTCATGCAGCCGTTCCTGACGTACACCACCCCCGACAGCTGGACGTTCGGTCTCAATACCGAAAGCAGCTACGACTGGGAGAACGAGCAGTGGTCAGTGCCGGTCAACGTGTCGGCCTCGAAGTTGACGCGATTCGGCAGCCAATTGATCAGCGTGGGAGGCGGCCTGCGCTACTGGTTGGATAGTCCCGACGGCGGCGCGGAAGGTTTGGGCCTTCGCTTCACCGTTACGCTGTTGTTTCCCAGGTAGCGGTCCCTTGTTCATGATGTGCGTCGGTGCGATCACCAGCTGGGGTCGTTGATCGTGCGTTCCTCGATCGGTCGCCCGAGCCCAAGCACGAGCTGCCATTCGCTGCTGGTGGTCGCAGCGAGGGAAAGCGTCATCGGGCCGAGCGGCGTGCGACCGGCCAGCACGAATGCCCCGGAGTAGGTCGGCTGCGCGTTGACGCCGTCGAGGCGGCCGCTCATGTCGGCCGCGGTCAACGTCAGCCCCGCGTAGATCGACTGGCCGAAGACGTAGCTGATGTCCGCGATGCGCTGCAGGTAAGACGCCTGCGCGCTCCAGTACGACGACCCGCGCAACTCACCGAGGCTGAGCCCGGGCAGGCTCACCGGACCGCCGAGACTGAACAGGTCGTACAGCGGCAGCGACGAGTCGAACGATGACCCGCCGCTGACTCGCAGGTAACCCACGTTGCGACGGAACGGCAACACGAAGGTCGCCGTGCCCTCGAATCGATCGTAAGGCGCCACGGCGCCGAGCGCTTCCTCGCTGCGGAAATAGGTCACGCGGGCGACCGTGCCATGCTGCCAGAGCACGTCGCGGTCGCGTGAGTCAAAGGAGTAGCGCAACGCCAGGCCGCCGTAACCCTCGCTCGAAATATCCGGCAGATCCTGCGAGCCGATTTCCCGGTCGGCCGCCTGGACGCCAGCGCGGATTCCCGCGCGCAACTCAGCGCGCTTGCCGAAAGCGTGTCCTGCGTCGAGATAGCCCCAACCGGACGAGAAGTCATAGCGCGTCACCGCGTTACCGTCGTCGAAGAGATCCTCGATGGATCGATGTGCCGTCAGCCCAGGCTCGACGAACCAGCGATGCGCCGCGTCGAGCGGCTGGTAGAACGAAGCCTCCAGGCCCGAGGTTCGGCCGAGGCGCAGTGAACCATACAGCTCGCCACCGCGGTCATTGATCCAGGTCTGCAGGTAGCTGCCGCCGATCGTGAACGCCGTGTTCGCGTCAGTGCCGATATGCAGCCCGAGGTCGAAGCGCAGGATGTGCGGGCCCCAGGATTTCTCCTGCAGATGCAGGTCCAGGGTCGATTGAGTCGGGTCGCCGGACAAGGTGTAGGCGACGCGCTCGAAGTCGGAAAGTCCAAACACGGCGGTGGCGCGGTTTGCGATCTGGCGCGCGTCAACCACGTCTCCGGCCTGCAGGCCAAACGTCTGCCGGATGAACTCCGGATTCGCCCGTTCGAGACCGTTCATGTTGACTGCGGCCAGCGTGACCTTTTCCCGCCCTGGCCGGGACGCCGATTCCCGCCACGCCAGGTACTCGTCCTCGGTCACCGCATACCGTGCCAGAGCGTCGCGATGCGCCAGGGCCGCCGCGCGCCCCATCGGGATGGCGTCCTTAATCCGGTCGAAAGACGCCGAACCGATGTCCCCCATGTCGATCACGATCTTCACGTCATCGGGGCCGAGTGTGTCGAGCTGCTGTCTCTCGTTGGCGCCGATGAGCACGTCGAGAGTGCGCGCCATCAGGGTGAGGGGCGAGCGCAATTCGGCGGCCGTGGGCATGGGATTCGGCACCGCGACCGCGATGACCACGTCGGCACAGGTCTGGCGGGCAATGTCCACCGGGACGTTGCGAGTGAGCCCCCCGTCCCCGAGGATTCTGCCGTCGATGCTCACGGGCGAGAACACGCCGGGCACGGCCATGCTTGCGCGCATCGCGAGCGCCAGGTCGCCGCGATCGAGCACCACCATCTCACCGCTCTGCATGTCCGTCGCCACAGCCCGGAAAGGAATGGGTAACTTGTCGAACTCTGCGATGCCGCGGCTGCGCGCCACGAGGTACTGGATCGTCATGTCGACGTTCTGCGTGTTGATCAGGCCGGACGGCGCAATGAGGCCGCCGTCGCGCACGCCGAACTCCAGGCTGTTGCTGTAAGTGTTGCCCGTGAGCTTGCGTCGCATCGGCACCTGCGCGCGCAATCCGCGGCGGCCAATGGCCTCCTGCCAGGAGATCGCTCGGATTGCGGTCTCGAGATCGTCCGCGCTCCTTCCGGACGCGTAGGTGCCGCCGACGAGCGCACCCATGCTCGTGCCGATGATGCAATCGACGGGAATGCGCAGTTCGTCGAGTACGCCGAGGACGCCGACGTGTGCTGCGCCTTTCGCGCCGCCACCACCGAGTACGAGTCCAATGCGCGGTCGGGGTTGCGCCGGCGCCGCCACGGCAGTGCTCTCGGCCGCCTGCGACAGGGCAGGGAACGCGACGCAGGTAACATACGCGCACAGGAGCAGCGCAGCGAACGAGCAGGTCGACCCGCTACCGTCAGTGCATTCTCGCTTCACCGGCTCTCCACGTGGTGCACGGGCACATGCCCAGGGTCGTATGCTACCGCGCATCAACCCGATGCGACGACATCAGCTGCCGTCTGGCAGGCGGAGACGGTCAGTGAGGGAGCAGAGGAGATGATGAACCCCGTGCGAGTGGCGACTGGCTGGTTGGCAGGGCGTTTGCTCGTGTTCCTGGCCATCCTCGCTGCCCTGGTTGCGATGGACGCGTATCGCGAAGAGTCGACACTGCTGGGGCTCATGTTGAAAGGACTGGTTCCGGACAAGGAACTCGTGCAGCGCCTCGAATACGGTCGCGCACAGACCGAAGACTTCGCGCGGGATGCGGAAATACTGGTCAATCGACGTTTGCGTGACGCGCAGTCCTCAGGACCCGCCACGATTGATGCCTTGATCGAAACACTGCAGGCCGATATCACGGTGAAGGAGGGCAAGCGACTGTCGTCGATGAGGAAAGCCATTGCGCTGATGACCGGCACAGGTCTCGAGGAAGAACTGAAGAACGAGGTCGACATTCAATTGAGCAAGGCCGAGCTGGAGGCTTTGAACCGCATCAAAGGTGAATTCGAGGCGCTCCGCACAGAGGTCCGTGATGCCGCTGCGGATTTCGAAGACAAGCGAGTCAAGACACTGCGGACCAGCGCGGCCTATTTGAACAAGAAGGAAGAAATTCTTCGTTTCGAGCGGGGCCATCCATTTGGAACTCGGGTGCCGGGCACCAGCGCAAACGTGCGGCTCGCGGAATTGACTCAGCAACGCAATCGACTCGCGCGCGAGTACAACTCTGCAGGCGCGCAGTTCTACGCAGCCAGGGTCCGGCTCACGCAGGCGAGGGCGCGCTCGCATGCGGATCCGGAGCAGGTGCGATTGGCCAGCAATGCGATCATGGGCCCACTCGACGAACTCATAGCAACAAAGAAGGCGGCGGTGGAGGCGACGGAAAGGACGGCGGAGAAGGCCCTGCAGTCCATTCAGCACGTATTCCTGAAGGCGTTCGGAATCCTCGTCGCGGTGACACTGCTGCCGGTCGGCATCAAGGCCTTCTGGTACTGTTTCGTCGCGCGGTTAGCCGAAAGGCAACAGCCCATTCGATTGCGACCGGGGGCCGTGGGAATGTCGGCGGCGGGAGCATCGGGCGGATCCGGAATTGCCCCGACAAAGAAGATTTCCGCTGTGTCCCAGGAAATCGTCCTCAATGGCCGGGAGGAACTGCTGGTTCACCCTGAATACCTGCAGAGCTCAGCGGATGGAGGCCGCAAGGGGACCCAGTGGCTGCTGAGTTGGAAATTCTGGCTGACGAGCATCGCAGCGCAGATGGTCGCGCTGGATCGGATACGAGATGCGGACGGCGAGACTTTCGTGATCTCGAGCAAGAACGATGCCTTTGCAGAGGTCGGCGTCATTGACCTGCCCGAAGGATCGGCGTTCGTGCTGCAGCCGCGAAACCTCGTCGGCGTGGTTCAGTCTATCGACCGGCCGATCAGGATCAGCCGGAAATGGAGCTGGAGTCTCATGGCATTCATCACGCTGCAGTTTCGATACCTGATCTTTGACGGACCCGGCAAGCTTCTCGTCCAGGGCTGTCGCGGAGTGCGAACAGAACAGGCCGGGAGTGGCCGCAGCATCGATCAGGCGGCGACGATCGGTTTCAGTGCGAACCTCGACTATTCACCCAGGCGCTCGGAAACTTTTGGTGCGTACCTGCTCGGGACGCGGAGCCTGTTCAACGACCGGTTCTCCGGCGGACCTGGTGTGTACGTGTACGAAGAGATGCCGTACTTCGGCAGGAGGTCCGGGCTCACCGGGCGCGGGTTCGAGGGACTGACGGATGGGGTGCTGAAGGTGTTTGGGATTTGAGGCGTGCGAAAAAGGGGCCCAGATTTTGCCTGAGCCCCTCGAATCCGCTATTTCAGGTTCAGCTCGATCAATTCAATGTTGCCCATCACCGTGCGCATGGGCGCACGAGCGGCGCCTTCTTTTTCAAATTGCTTGCGGTCCTTCGCCATCGACTCATTAATCTTCTTTTCCAGCGCCAAGCCTTCGGCAATCTTGAGGAAGTCCTTGTGAATCGTGACCAGGAACAAGTCCGGCTCACCAGCCCTAGGACTGGAATTGCTGAGGACGTGGTAGCCGACCTCGTTGCCATGCAACGCATTGAGCTTCCTGAACTTGACCCATTCGTCAGCGAGCCAGGTCATGTAATTCTCAAACTGCCCATCCAGCACGTCAATGTCGGAGACGTACCAGATGTTACCGACGTCATAGCGCGAGTCCTGCGCAGACGCCGGTGCGGCAGCACCAAGCAGCAGGATTGTGGCGACGAATGCGGTGCTAAATTTTCGAATCATTGTTTTTCCCCTGATTGTTCTGAGCGTGTCGAACGCACGCACGGTAGCACGACGTGGTCTGAGGCGACCAAGCAGCACGAGGTAGCCGGTAATTGATGCGGGGAGCCTGCTTAGAAGGGCCTTCGGGGGCATGGCAGCGGATCCCTTTTGGCCTCCTGTCGGGTATCTCGGAAGTACGCATAATGTATATTATGTCAAATATGCAACAGCTCTACAGTGGATAGGGCTTGAATTGTTATTACACTGGTAATAACCTCCCCCCATGATCAAACTCAAGCTCACCGCTGTGGGTAACTCT
>JAABQQ010000284.1 GCA_011391405.1 Gammaproteobacteria bacterium | reverse complement strand
CGGCCATCGCGCGATCCTCGGCGTAGCTGGAAGCGGCAACGTACTCGAGCGAGCGCACGCGCAGGATCACGCGTCCGTTGTCGACCTTGCCCAGGGACTCCTCGGCCAGCTTCATCATCGCGTCGCGCTGCCCCGGCCTGGCACGGACCATGTACCGGGCCATCGTCTCGTCGGTGATCACGGGAAACAGGGCGACGTTGCCGACCGTGTCCCAGTCCGGCCAGGAGCCGTGCATGTGGTCGATGATACCGAGGATCGTCACCGGCTCGTTCGTGCCGGTGTAGATCGTCTTGCCAAGCGCGGACTCGTCAGGGAACAGGTCCTTGGCCACGTCGCGCGTGATCAGGATTCCGGAAGGAGACGTCGAGCTGTTGCGGGCTGGCTTGGTGACGATTGTCGCGTCGAAGTTGCGACCCTCGACCAGCTTGGCGCCGAAGGTCTCGAGCCCCTGTTCGTCCACCTGGAAATAATTCATGTCGCCACGCCGGCCCTTCTCGTTGGACTCGGTGTACATCGACGTGGCCGAGCCGCCGCCGGAGAGTGGCACGGCATTGACCACCGTCGCCGACTGCACGCCGGGCAGGCTGCGCAGGAGGTCTAGGTCCTCGCGCATCGTCACCCCACCCTGGAACTTGTCGCTCGAGGCCTGGAAGCTGACGAAGAATATATTCGGCACGTCGATGCCAGGGTCGCGGTTCACCTTCTCGAAGCGCTGCACGATGATGAACAGCGAGTTGACGACGATTGCCAGCGCGAGTGCGATCTGCAGCGCCACGAGGATGGCACCGGTCGGGCTGCGGCGCAGCGAACTCAGGATAGGCTTGATGTCCATGGGGTCGGTGTCCTTGCGAACTTACTGCGTCTTGAGGTAGACGGCCGGCTCGGTGCGGCCGATGCGCCACGAGGGATACAGTCCCGCGATGGCACCAGCCAGCAGCGACAGCCCGAGCGTGGCCAGCACGACGACGGGGTCGATTTCCGTCAGGCGTTCGTACGAACTGCGGCTGAAATCGGAGCCGTAGATCGAGCGGATACCGGCAAGGCCGCCGACGGCGAGCAGGATGCCCAGCACGCCACCCGTCAGGCCGAGCAGCAGCACCTCCGCCATGTGCTGGCGGACGATGTCGCGACGACTGGCGCCGAGCGCCCGCCGCAGGCCCGTGAGCGGCGCAGCGTTCAGGAACTTGGCGAGCAACAGACCGACCACGTTGACCAGGCACACGCCGAGGAACAGCAGCGCAATGCCGATCAGCACGCGGTTGTCCTTCTGCACGACCTCATTGCGATCGAGCCATTGATCGACGTCGTACAGCACATTGTTGAGCTTGCGCGGCATGCGGCCCGCGGCCTTCTGGCTGCGCGCATAGTTGTCGACGAAGGCCTGGTACTTGTCGCGATCCGCGAGGGTCGGCAATTCCGCCCAGAGCTGCAGCCAGATGCACTCCGAGTTCAGGAAGTTCTGGTAGGTGTCGCCGCCCTCGGGCTTCCAGCAGTTGGTATTGCCATACACGGGCAGTTCGAGCGCCTTGCCCCAGCCGTAGGGGACGTAGGCGTCTTCGGGGTCGTCGAACGAGCCATTGTTGAGGTCGAAGAACTTGGGACTGGGGGCCCACGGCTGCAGCACGCCGACGACCCGGTACTCAACCTTGTCCAGCTTGATCGTCCGGCCCACGCTGTTTTCGCCGCCGAATACTTTCGCGTTCGTTGCGTGGTTCAGCACCACGACGGGTTGCGGACCTTCGTCGGCCGCCGCGTCCCAGCCCTGGCCGAACTGAAACGGCACGTCGAACATCGGGAAAAACTCGTGCGACGTCACGCGCAACTGGGCATTGAACGGCTTGACGCCAGTGCGTTCCGGCAGCAGCAGCGCGCCGGACTTGTACATGATCACGCTGCGCGGCGCAGCCTGGGAGCCGTGCAGGTACATGGCGTCGCGATAGGTCAGCAGCTGCGGCGGAAGGTCCGGCTTTTCGTCGTCGTACGGGCGCTCGGCACTCCAGGTGTCGAGCGTCACGGCGTAGAGCTGGCTGCTCTTGTCCGGGATCGGATTGGTCGCCATCGCGTGGTAGATCGTGAACGTCACGGTGCAGACGGCGATGCCCAGCGCGATCGCCAGCACCATCAGCGCCGAAAGCCCCGGATGCCGCTTCATGCTGTCGAGCGCGAGGCGCAGGTCGTAAGCAAACATGGTGGAACCTCCCTGCCCGGTCAGCCGTAGGTCGCGTCTGCTGCCTGCGGGTGCAGCACCGTCACCGACGCTGAATGCGCCTCGTACGGCTTGTAGTCCGTGATCTGCCCGTCGATGACCTGCACGTTTCGATGCGCGCGGCGCGCGAGCTCCGGGTCGTGCGTGACCATCACGATGGTGGCGCCCATGCCGTTGATCTGTTCGAGCAGGTCCATGACCTGGCGCGCCATCAGCGAATCGAGGTTGCCGGTGGGTTCGTCCGCGAGCAGCAGTGCCGGATCGCCTGCGAGCGCGCGTGCGATGGCGACACGCTGCTGCTGGCCGCCCGAAAGCTGTGATGGCAGGTGCTTCATGCGTGAGGAGAGCCCCACCAGGTCGAGCGCGGAGTTGATCCGCTCGCGGCGTTCGGCCGCCGGCATGCGGCGGTAGCGCAACGGCACGTCGACGTTGTCGAACACGTTCAGGTCGGGGATCAGGTTGAAGCTCTGGAAGATGAACCCGATCTTGTGATTACGCACCCTGGAGCGCGCGTCATCGTCGAGCTTGCTCACGTCCGCGCCGTCGAGACGGTAGCTGCCAGAATCGAAAGTCTCGAGCAGGCCCGCCACGTTGAGGAACGTGGTCTTGCCGGAGCCGGAGGGCCCGGTCACCGCTACGAACTCGCCCTTGTCGACCTTCAGGCTGAACTCGCGCAGCGCATGCGTCTCGAGCAGGTCCGTCCGGTAGGCTTTCGTCACCTGGGTCATTTCGAACATGGGTCGTCCTCTTGCGTTCGTACGTCAGTCCGCGAGCATCACGCGCGGCGCATTCTTGAAATCTTCGGTGTCGGAAATCACGATCTGGTCGCCTGCGGCGAGACCGTCGACGATTTCGATTTCGCGCACGCTCACGGCGCCGGTCTTGATCGGGCGCTGCTCGGCGACGCCGTCCTGCACGACATAGGCCGTTGCGCCACCGCCTGCTTCGTAGAAGCCGCCGCGCTCCACCTTGAGCACGTTGTCGCGCTTGTCCATCAGGATGCGCACCGAAACTCGCTGGTTCTGGCGCAGGCCGGCCGGGATCTCGCGCAGTCGCACGCGCCCGGTGACTTCGCCCTGGCGCACTTCCGGCGAGATCGCACTCACTTCGCCTGCATACGTCTTGCCGCCATACGACACGTCGGCCTGCATGCCGACGCCGATGGTCCCGGCGTAGGTCTCGGCGACGCGGAACTCGATCTCGAGCGCAGACAGATCGACGACAGTGAGAAGCGCAGCATCCTGCTGCACGGCGGCCTTCTGCGTCACCGCGAGGTTGCCGACCATGCCGTCGACCGGGGATTTCACCGCGAGCTCGCCGACCCGGCGCTCGAGATCCTCGACCAGCAGCTGCTGCCGGTCCCGCTGCAGGCGTCGGGTCTGCAACTCGAACTCCAGACTTTCCTTCTCCAGGCCAGCGGTTTCGACCGCGTGGTGATGCGTGAGCTTGGCCTCGTCGAGCTCGTCCTGGGCCCGCTGGAAATCGCGCTGGCTGATGACGCGCTGGTCCCACGCCGTCTGCGCCCGGGCAAATTCCCGCTCGGCGGCACGGATCGCGACGCCGGCCATGTCCGCGTTCTGCTGGCTCTGCAGGATCTTGCGACGAACGTCGATTTCCTGGCGGCGCAGGTCGACGACGAGGCTCTCGTGCGTGGCGCGCTCGCGCTCGAACTCGTTCCTCAGGCCGGGACTTTCGACGATCGCGAGCAGTTCGCCTTTCTTGACCGCGTCGCCCGCATTCCGTTTGAGGGTCACGGTGCCGGCCGCAGGCGCATACATCGTGGGACTGACAGCGGCCACGACGGTAGCCTGCGCCGCGACGTCGCTGAGAAATTCCCCGCGTGTCACCGTCGCGATGCGCACGCGGTCCAGCGCGACGGTCGCGTCCGTCGACGCCCAGCCCTGCAGGAACCAGGCAAGGATCGCCGCACCGAGCACGAGCAGCGCGACAGCCGCGGTGATGCGGACGCGTCGATCGTGCCGCCATCCGGTGGCCCGCTCGACGACGCGATCCTGACCGTCGGTGCTGCGCATGCCCGGTGCGGCAATCTTGTCTGGAGTTCGCTTGAGGCTGGCGATTGACATGTCACTGGCTTGGATGCGGGAGAGTCCTGTTTAGTTTGCAGGGATCGTGCCAAGCGCCGCAGATCGCGCAAGCCTATGTTTTTAAGACTGTTTATGGCGACGCGCGAGACCCCGGCACGGTGTCCGGGTGTCCGACTGCGGTGGGCGGACACTTTTCGTGGACACTTCCCCGCCACCGGACGGAGATGACATAGTTCGGCTCCACCGCAGGAGACCGATCGCATGGACATTCGCGGGCAACGTCGCAGCTCGAACGTCGAAGACCGCAGAGGCATGTCGCCCGTGCGCAAGGGCGTGGGCCTCAGCCTGGGCGGGATCCTGTTCCTCATCGTGTTGAGCTTCTTCGGCATCAACCCGCTGCCGTTCCTGGGCGTTGCGACGAAGCAGACCCAGGTGGAGCCGCAACAGCCGTCACAGCCGTACCAGGAGTCGGCTCCCGAGGCGCAACTCAGCGAACTCGCGGGCGTGACGCTCGCACAGACCGAGGAGACCTGGGGCAAACTGTTCGGTGGCAAGTACACGCCACCGACGATGGTGATGTTCAGCGGGCAGACGGAATCCGCGTGCGGCACCGGCCAGGCCGCGATGGGACCGTTCTATTGCCCACTCGACCAGAAACTCTACCTCGACCTCTCGTTCTTCCAGGAACTCGAGCAGAGATTCGGTGCGCCCGGCGACTTCGCCCAGGCGTACGTGATTGCTCACGAAGTCGGTCATCACGTGCAGAACCTGACGGGCACGGCCGAAAAAGTGCAGCAGGCGCAGCAGCGCGCGAACAGCAAGGCCGAGGCGAACCAGTACTCAGTGATGCTGGAGTTGCAGGCGGACTGTTACGCCGGGGTGTGGGCGCGCGACGCTGCACCGCGCCTCAACATCACCCAGCAGGACATCGACGAAGGCATGCGCGCTGCGACGGCCATCGGCGACGACACACTGCAGCGCGCAACCCAGGGCCGCGTCGTGCCCGATGCGTTTACGCACGGTACGGCGGAACAGCGCAGCCGCTGGCTGATGACGGGGATGAACTCGGGCGACCCGAACGCCTGCGACACCTTCAACGCGCGGCAGCTCTGACTTCCGGAAATAGGGGACGCTCACCGATTTCCCGCCACTAGCACCCGGGCAGACCCGGGAGGCGTTTGTCGGTTGGGTCAGGGTGTGTGAGAATATGTGTGAGGTATCACACATGGCGACCAACCTGTCGATTGATCCGAAGCTCATCGAGGCGGCGCTGGAAGTGAGCGGCGAGAAGACCAAGCGCGCCGCGGTCACCCGTGCGCTCGAGGAGTTCGTGGCCCGCCGCCGTCAGAAGCGGCTGATGGAGTTGATGGGCAAGCTCGAATGGGACGCCAGCTACGACTACAAGGCTGAGCGCAACCGGGGATGACGCTGTTCGTCGATACCAGTGTCTGGTCGCTCGCACTGCGCCGCGATGCGCCGGTCGACGCCCCCGAAGTCGGCGCGCTCACGGCCGCGCTACTTGGCGGAGAAAGCCTGGTGACGACCGGGCTCGTGCTGCAGGAACTGCTGCAGGGATTCGCAGGCCCGCGGGCCCGCAAGCAGATCATCGAACGCTTCGCGGCCCTGCCCCTGATCGTGCCGGATCGCCGTGACCACATCGAGGCTGCAGAGATCCGTAATACCTGCCGGCGCAAGGGCCTGCAACTCGGCACCATTGATGCCTTGTTTGCCCAGATCTGTACGCGGCACGACCTGCTGATGCTCACCGCCGATCGTGACTTCCACCTGGCGGCCCGACACATTGATCTTCGTGTCTGGTCCGCCCGCAACCCTCGCCACTAGCACCCTGGAAATAGGGGACGCTCACCTATTTCCCAACCGGGAAATAGGTGAGCGTCCCCTATTTCCTCACAGGTCCACTTTACCTCCGTACCCCGTCAGCTCGAGATAGCCGCGACCGGCTTCCTTGCCCGTTGCCTCGTCGATGAGCTGGATCGGGCCCTCCCAATACAGGATTCCGGTGGTAGGTCGTGAATCGAGTTCGGCATCGAGCAGCAGCGGCTCGACGCGATAGCGCCGATCACCGACTTGCACGCGCCACTGGACCGGGTACGTCACACCGGTGCGCGGGGAACGCCAGGACTGCAGCGCTGTCCAGCGCACTGCTGCAGGCCCGAAGGTTGTCACTGCTCCCGGCCCGGCGATCCTCGCCTCGCCCACCCCGGCGGGAGACGGCAAACGCAGCGTCGCGCTCGCCCAGCGCGCGCCACCCTGGCGATCGCGCATGCGGAACGCCATGAGCGCCCCGCCGTCGGTCATGTTCACGCCCAGCCAGTCCCATCCGAGCGCACTCTCGTCCACGTAATCACTCGACCATTCATGGTCGAACCACGCCTGACCGCTGACTTTTCGAGTGCTGCCACCCAACGTCATTTCGCCGCTGACCGCAAGCTGCGGCAGGCTGTAGTAATAACTCGCCGCGCGCGGGTCCGGCCCCTTGCGGCTGAAGCCGCGCTCGCCCTGCAGCAACGGCGGCTGCGTCGATACGAGCGTGAGTTCGAAGTCGAAGTCCTCGCCATGACACACCGTGACGTACTTGCCGGGAGCCACCTGCCGGATTGACCAGTCGTCCAGCCTCACGTCCAGTGGGCCCTCGCGGGCATACGCCAGGTCGAACCCTGTCCGCGCGCTGCGTTGCGCATGGTGGAGCCTGCCGCTGACCGGGTCGGCGAGTGCGGCATGCGCGAACAGCACCTGCCGCGGCGCGAAGCTGCTCGGGTTGTCGGCCGCGAGCCCCGTGCGCACGCGAAAGAACGTGACCTGGAAACCGAGCGGTGCCTTGACCTTGCTCGTGCCATCGTCGAGCTGGCCCGTGACGTACCACCACTCGATGCGGTAGTCGGGGTGACTGCCTTCGTCGTGCGGAAAGGCGAGTTCGTGGCCGGGCACGACCGGTGGATACGAAGTTTCAGCGCTTGCGCGCAAGGGGAGGAAGTGCGGAAGGACAAGAAGAAGCAGCAGGGACCGGAAGCTCACATCCCAACCCACCCTGGCTTGCGAGGTAGCAAGAGGACGCAAACTCACCAGTCCTCCTTCACCGCACGGACGACGTCCTCGCCCATCGCGCGACGTCCACTGAAAGCCGCCGTCGCCGCAGCCGCACCGATCAACACCAGACTCAGGATCGCAAGCAGGCCCCAGGGCACGTGCACGTCCATCGTCCAGTGAAACGACTGCCGGTTGACGACGAAGATCAGGATCATGCTCACGATCGCGCCGACGACGAGACCTGCCGCAACCCCGATCGCGCCGAGCGCCGCCCCTTCGAAGGCGAGCATGCGGCCGATTTCGCGACGCGTGACGCCAAGGTGTCGCAGCATGCCGAACTCACCGCGCCGGGCGAGCACCTGCGAACTCGTGCTCGCACTGATGCCAAACAGGCCGATCAGGACTGCGACGGCTTCCAGCAGGTAGGTGACGGCGAAGGTACGGTCGAACAGGGCGAGCGAGCGCTGGCGGATTTCGCCTGGAATGGCGACGTCGTAGTCGCCACTGCGCGCGATGGCGTCGCGCAGTCGTCCGCTGAATTCCTCGGCATCGGTGCCTTCCCGCAGCCAGAGCGCTGCCGTCGTGGCGGTACGTTCACCGCTCAACGCGATGAAGGTTTCCCGGTTCATGACGATCGAGCCGCCCGGACGTTCGTAATCGCGCCAGATGCCGCGGACCGCTGCGCGCACGATTTTGCCGCCGATAGGCAGGTCAAATTCCGTGCCGATATCGAATCCGCGCAAGTCCAGCGCGGCCTCGGAAGCCCACACCGGAATGGCTCCCTGCGGCGCGGACCCGCTCGCCGCCCGTCGAACTGGAATCACCTGGTCGGCGGTCGGCTCGTCGATCGGGCGCGCGATGATGGTGAGGGGCAGTCGCTCGCCGGGCAACAGCACGTCATGGAATTTTACGAAGTCCGCACGGGCAATCTCGGGCAGTGCCGTGATGGATCGTTGCGCGTTCACGTCGAGGTATGCGCCAGCCGCGGCAGAACCCGCGCGCACGTAAAGATCCGCCGGCAGGATGCGCTGCATCCATGCCTCGAGCGACATGCGGAACGAGAACACCATGATCGCCATCGCGACCATCAGGCTGAAGCTGACGAGCACGGCGGCAATACTGACGGTCGCACGACGCGCGGTACCGCGGAGCTGGGCCACTGCCACCTGGCGCCAGGCGGGTCCGTCGGCGCGGAGGCGAGCGAACACAGTGGACGCGATACTCGGCGTCAGGAAGACCGCGCCGAGCAAGAGGCAGGCGATCGAAACGTAGCCCGGCAGCGCAACGCCTTCGAGCGGCGGCAAGGCGAGCGCGAGAACGCCGGCTGCGAACAATGCGAGCGCGATTCTGCCGTGCGTACGCGGCGCCATCGGAGCTTCGTCACCGGCTTTGAGCGCCGCGGCCGCTGGCACCGACGCTGCTTCGCGAGCGGGCCCGAACGTGGCGACCAGCGCGGCACCGACGCCGAGCAGGAAGAAAGCGAGGTACTCGCCTGCGCTGACGTTCAGCGCAGGTGCGACGCCGCGAAAGTAGCCGGCCCCGAGGTCGGCGCCGAAGGAAGCGAGTCCCGCACGTGCCACGAGCGCACCGAGGACGACACCCAGCGCGGCGCCGAGCGCACCCACGATCATTCCCGCCAGCAGGGACGCCGCAAGTTGCTCGCGCACCGACATGCCCATGGCGTGCAGCAGCGCGATTTCGCGGCGGCGTCGCGCCACCGCGAGCGATTGCGTGGCGTAAACCAGGAACGCGCCAGTGAAAAGCGCGACCAGCGCCAGCGCCGTCAGGTTCGACCGGTACGCGCGGGTCAGGCGCACGGCGTCGTCCGTCGCTTCGCCCGGCGTGACGACTTGCGCACCGGGCGGCAGCAAGGCAACGATGGCGGCGCGAACGGCTTGCCGGTCGGCTTGCGGCGCCAGTCGAAGATCGACGCGATCGAGTCGGCCCAGCCGTTGCAGTCGCCATTGCGCCTCGCCGACGTCCAGCACTCCGACGGGTTGGGTGTATGCTCCAGGCGGCAATACGCCAGCGACACGGAAGCGCACTCGATCGAGCGCCACCTGCACGTCGAGGTCATCCCCAACCTCGAGTTCCAGTGACTGTGCCGCCGCAGGACTCAGCCAGATCGAATTTTCCGCAAGCAAACCCTGCCCCTGTCGTTCAACCGTAACACCGGCACCGGCAAGCGCGGGTTGCATCTGCAGCGCGCGGAACGGATCGATGCCGAGCAGCTTCAGGTTCCGCTCACGCCCCGGCAGTCGAACCTGCACTTCGACGACCGGGCTCGCGACAGCTACGCCGGGCACGCGCAGGAGCCGGGGGAACAGCGACTCGTCGAAGCCGCTGCCCGGCGACTGCACGGTGAAATCAGCGAGGCCGAACAGCGAGCGCGACGCGCCCTGCACTTCGTCGGCGGCTACGCGGTTGATCAGATAGACCGAGAAACCGAGCGCGACGCCGAGTGCAATCGCGAGGACGGCCAGCAGAGTGCGGCCCGGTGCCTGGCGCAGCGGACCGAAGGCCGAGGCATCGAGCAGTGACAACCGGGCCCGCAGCGCGCTGCTGCCTGGCGGCAGTGCCTGTGCCGCAACTCTCATGGTCGAAGCGTCAGCCCGGCGCGCGTGAGTTCGTAGACACGGTCGGTCGAAGCTGCCGCCGCGGCCGAATGCGTGACGAGAATACCCGCCGCGTTGTCCCGCTTGATCTGCGCACGCAGCACTTCCAGGATCATCGCCGCATTGTCGGGATCGAGATTGCCCGTCGGCTCGTCTGCGAGGACCAGCGCGGGACGGTGCGCCAGCGCGCGCGCCACGGCGACACGCTGCGACTCGCCGCCAGACAGTTCGCGCGGGAAGCTGGACGCGCGGTCGGCCAGGCCCACGGCCTCGAGCAGTTCCATCACACGTTCGTCAGCCGAACGACCCGCACGTCCGTTCAACGCCAGCGGTAACGCGACGTTGCGGGCGATGCTCAGGTGCGGCAACAGATGGAACGCCTGGAACACGAACCCCATGCGGGTGCGACGGACCTGGGTGCGTTCGTCCTCGCCGAGCCTGGCGAGGTCGCGCCCTTCGAGCAGCAGCTGGCCGCTGTCGGGTACATCGAGTCCCGCGATCAGGTTCAGCAGCGTGGACTTGCCGACACCGGATTCGCCGACGATCGCAACGTACTCACCCGGCACGACGGTGAGCGCGACGCGGTCGAGCACGCAGCGGCCGGCGGGGCCGCCAAAGGACTTCGAGACTGCAATGAGTTGGAGCATATGGGCTAAGTTGATCGGCGCGCCTGCAGTGCGCTCCGCCTGGCGTGCAAGGCTGCAAATTTCTCGCGCTTCCGTTCGAGC
>JAABQQ010000283.1 GCA_011391405.1 Gammaproteobacteria bacterium | reverse complement strand
CTGCGGTTCAACTACCTGTCGACCGACCAGGACCGTCGCGAGTGGGTCGAGGCAATCCGCGTCGCGCGGCGCATTCTCAACCAGCCGGCGCTGGCGGAATTCAGCGGCGGCGAAATATCGCCGGGGCCGGGCGTGGAATCGGACGACGAGATTCTCGACTGGGTACGGCGCGACGCCGAAACGGCCCTGCATCCGACCTGCACCGCGAAAATGGGAACGGGACCCGACGCGGTACTCGATCCGGGCTCGATGCGGGTGCACGGTCTCGACGGCCTGCGCGTCGTCGATGCGAGCGCGTTCCCCTACGTGCCCAATGGCAACACCTATGCCCCGACGATGATGGTGGCGGAGAAGGGCGCCGACCTGATCCTTGGCAACACGCCGCTGCCTGCGGCAACGACACCCTTTTTCAGGCTGCGTGACGGCAGCCCTCTGTATCCTCCCGGGGATCCACGCAATTCGAGCGGAGTGAGTTCATGACGGCGACGGTGATCGACGGCAAGCAGATTGCGGAGCAGACCCGGGCAGAAGCCGCCGCGGGCGCCCTGGCGCTCAGTACGCGCACGGGTGTTATTCCGCACCTTGCGGCCGTCCTGGTTGGCGAAGACCCCGCCAGCGCCGTGTACGTTCGCAACAAGCAGATCGCCTGCGAAAAGGCCGGCTTCAAGAGCACTCTGCACCGCCTCCCGGCGAACACCGGCCAGGCCGAGTTGCTGACACTGGTGCAGGCGTTGAATGCGGACGCCGACGTGCACGGCATCCTGGTGCAGTTGCCGTTACCGAAGGGCATCGACACCACGCTGATCCTCGATGCGATCCTGCCCGCGAAGGATGTCGACGGTTTTCATCCTGAAAACGTTGGCCTGATGCAGCAGGGACGACCACGCTTCCTGCCGTGCACCCCAGCCGGCGTCATGCGGATGCTGAAGGTTTCCGGCATCGAGACCGCCGGCAAGCACGCCGTGGTGATCGGCCGCAGCGACATCGTCGGCAAGCCAATGGCGGCGTTGCTGGGACAGAAGGGAGCCGATGCAACGGTGACGCTCTGCCACAGCCGCACGCAGGACATCCGGGCTTTCTGCCGCGAAGCCGACATCCTCGTCGCCGCGCTCGGCATCCCGCAGTTCGTGAAGGGCGACTGGATCAAGCCAGGCGCCGTCGTCATCGACGTAGGCATCAACCGCATCGGCGACAAGCTGGTGGGTGACGTCGATTACCTGCCGGCCGCACAGGTCGCTTCGGCGATCACGCCCGTGCCGGGCGGCGTTGGTCCAATGACGATTGCGATGCTGCTCGCCAACACCCTGCAGGCCGCGATCAACCTTTCGGGCTCAGACGCCCGCTGACGCGACTTTCACGAGCGGAGGCTGCAGTTGCCTGGCTGCCGCCAGTGCCGTGGGACTGAGTCCTGCACCACCGGCAGCCGCGTGCGCGATGATCTGCGTGCGCATGCGCGGGTCCCAGAACTTGGTGATGTGCGAGGCAATCTCCTGAGGGGCAGCGTCGACGCCGGCCTCCGAAATAAAGAAATCGGCTATCTGGTTCGCCATCGTCACCAGGCTGTCGACGTTCATGGCAGGACTTCCCGCGTCATTGCCGTGAGCGCGACGCAGCCGTCGCGCCGCGTAGCAATCCCAGCTGCTGCTCGTTCTGCTCGTGGAAACGGCGCTGCCATTCGGACGGCCGCTGCACCTTGACCGCCTGCACGGCCGTCACCTTGTACTCGGGACAGTTGGTCGCCCAGTCCGAGTTCTCAGTGGTGATGACATTAGCGCCCGAATCCGGGAAGTGGAACGTGGTGTACACCACGCCCGGTTGCACGCGCTCGGTGACCGTGGCCCGCAGCACCGTCTCGCCCGCGCGGCTGGTGATGCCGACCCAGTCGCCGGTGCCGATGCCACGATCCTCCGCATCCTGCGGATGAATCTCGAGCACGTCTTCCTCGTACCACTGGCTGTTGGCCGTGCGCCGCGTCTGCGCCCCGACGTTGTACTGCGTGAGCACGCGGCCCGTCGTCAGGATCAGCGGGAAGCGCACGTTCACGCGCTCACTCGTTGGCACGTACTCGGTGACATAGAAGCGGCCCTTGCCGCGGACGAACTCTCCGATGTGCATGGTCGGCGTGCCTTCGGGCGCAGCGTCGTTGCAGGGCCACTGGATGCTGCCGAGACGGTCAAGCTTCGCGTACGAGACGCCGGTGAACGTGGGGGTGAGGCGCGCGATCTCGTCCATGATCTCGGACGGGTGCGAGTAGTTCATCTCGTAACCCAGTGCGCGGGCGAAACCGACGGTCGCTTCCCAGTCCGCCAGGCCGGCAAGCGGCTGCATCACCTTGCGGACGCGCGAGATGCGGCGCTCCGCATTGGTGAAAGTGCCGTCCTTTTCCAGGAACGACGAGCCCGGGAAGAACACGTGTGCGTACTTCGCCGTTTCGTTCAGGAACAGGTCCTGCACGATCAGGCACTCGAGCGCGGAGAGCGCCGCAGTCACGTGCTGCGTGTTCGGGTCGGACTGCGCCATGTCCTCGCCTTGCACGTACAACGCCTTGAAACTGCCGTCGAGCGCGGCCTCGAACATGTTCGGAATGCGCAGACCCGGCTCGGGCTCGAGCTGCACTCCCCATTCGGCGTCAAACAGGGAGCGTGTGACCGCGTCCGACACGTGCCGGTAGCCGGCGAGTTCGTGCGGGAACGAGCCCATGTCGCACGAACCCTGCACGTTGTTCTGGCCCCGCAGCGGGTTCACGCCCACGCCTTCACGGCCGATATTGCCCGTGGCCATCGCGAGGTTGGCGATGCCGAGCACCATCGTGCTGCCCTGGCTGTGCTCGGTCACGCCGAGTCCGTAATAGATTGCGCCGTTGCCGCCGGTTGCGTAGAGGCGGGCGGCGCCACGCACCAGTGCGGCCGGTACGCCTGTGACGTCGGCCAGTGCTTCCGGCGAGTTCTTCGGCTGCGACACGAAGTCGCGCCATTTCTGCAACGGAGCGGGCTCACAGCGTTCGGCGACATAGGCCTCGTTGACGAGGCCTTCCGTGACGACGACGTGAGCGATCGAGTTGATCAGCGCAACGTTGGTGCCGGGCCGCAGCGGCAGGTGGAAGTCGGCGTGGATGTGCGGTGAGTGCACGAGGTCGATGGCACGCGGGTCGGCCACGATGAGCCTCGCGCCTTCACGCAGTCGCCGCTTCATGCGCGACGCAAACACCGGATGGCCATCGGTCGGGTTGGCGCCGATGACGAAAATCACGTCGCTCTTCATCACCGAATCGAACGCCTGGGTGCCCGCGGATTCGCCGAGGGTGTGCTTCAAGCCATACCCGGTGGGGGAGTGGCAGACGCGTGCGCAGGTGTCGACGTTGTTCGTGCCGAGTGCCGCGCGCACGAGCTTCTGCACCAGGAACGCTTCCTCGTTGGTGCAGCGGGAGGACGTGATGCCGCCGACGGACTCGCGTCCGTACCGGGCCTGGATGCGGCGGAACTCGGACGCGGCATAACTGAACGCCTCGTCCCAGCTGACGGGCTGCCAGGGATCGGTAGTCTGCTTGCGGATCATCGGCGTGGTGATGCGATCCGCATGCGTGGCGTAGCCGTAGGCGAACCGACCCTTGACGCAGGCGTGGCCACGGTTCGCCCTGCCATCGCGGCTCGGCACCATGCGCACCACCTGCTCCCCCTTGACCTCGGCTTCGAACGAGCACCCGACGCCGCAATAGGCACAGGTGGTCGTGACCGCCTTCTCCGGCCGGCCGATGCGCGCCAGCGGTTTTTCGCTGAGTGCCGCCGTCGGGCAAGACTCGACACAGGCGCCGCAGGAGACGCACTCGGAATCCAGGAACGAGTCGTCCTGGCTTGCGACCACGCGCGAGTCGAAGCCGCGGCCTTCGATCGTCAGCGCGAACGTGCCCTGCACTTCATCACAGGCGCGCACGCAACGTGAGCAGGCGATGCAGAGCGACGGCTCGAACTGGAAATACGGATTGCTGTCATCGCAGGGGGCCGCCTGATGGTTCGCGCCATCGAAGCCGTACGGGCTCGTCGTCACGCCCAGGTCCGCGGCGACGCTCTGCAGTTCGCAGTGCGTGTCCGCGGGACAGCCCTTGCAGTTGAGAGGATGGTCGGAGACGTAGAGTTCGACGACGCCCTTGCGCAACTGGCGCAGCTTGTCGCTCTCGGTCTTCACCTTCATGCCGGGTGCGACCAGCGTCGTGCAGGACGCGGGGAAGCCCCGCTGACCCTCGACTTCGACCAGGCAGACGCGACAGGAACCGAACGCTTTCAGCGTGTCGGTGGCGCAGAGTTTCGGGATTGCGCCGCCTGCTGCCGCCGCTGCACGCATGATCGACGTGCCCGCTGGCACGGTGACCAGGGCGCCGTCGATCGACAGCGTGACCGACTCGCCCTGGACCGCCGGGGTGCCCGCGTCCCTGCCATTGATCGCCAACATCCAGTAGCTCCTCGTGCCTCAGCGGTCGCGAGCAAAGTCGCCGGGGAAGTGCTTGATCGCACTCATGACCGGAAACGGGGTCATGCCGCCCAGGCCGCACAGCGAGCCGTGCTGCATGGTTTCACAAAGGTTCTCGAGCTGGGCAAGGTTCGCCCGCGTCTCGTTACCCTGCAGGATGCGGTCGATGACCTCCACACCGCGGGTCGAACCGATGCGGCAGGGCGTGCATTTGCCGCAGGACTCGATCGCGCAGAACTCCATCGCGTAGCGCGCCATGCGGGCCATGTCGACGGTGTCGTCGAAGGCGACGATGCCGCCGTGGCCCACCAACGCGCCGATCGCCGTGAATGCCTCGTAATCGAGCGGGGTGTCGAACTGCGATTCCGGCAGGTAGGCACCGAGCGGACCGCCGACCTGCACGGCCCGGAGCGGGCGACCGGAGGCTGAGCCGCCGCCGAAGTCGTAGAGCAACTCACGCAGGGTGACGCCGAAGGCTTTTTCGACCAGTCCGCCGCGCTTCAGGTTGCCCGCGAGCTGAATGGGCAGCGTACCGCGCGAGCGACCCATTCCGAAGTCGCGGTAGTACGCCGCGCTGCGCTCCAGAATGATCGGCACCGAGCCGAGCGAAATGACGTTGTTGATGATGGTCGGCGCACCGAACAAGCCCTTGATCGCCGGCAGGGGCGGGCGGTAACGCACCTCGGCTCGCTTGCCCTCGAGACTTTCGAGCAACGCGGTTTCTTCACCGCAGATATAGGCGCCGGCACCCATGCGCACTTCGAGCTCGAACGCCTTGCCGCTGCCGCACACGTCGGGCCCGAGATAGCCGCGCACACGCGCCGCCTGGAGCGCTTCGCGCAGGGCGTGCCCGGCATGGGGATATTCGCAGCGCAGGTAGATGTAGCCCCTGGTGGCACCCACCGCGAGCCCCGCGATGATCATGCCTTCGATCAGGCAGAGCGGATCGCCCTCCATCAGCATCCGATCCGAGAACGTGCCGGAGTCGCCTTCGTCCGCATTGCACACGACGTACTTCTGCGGCGACTGCTGTTCGAGCACCGTGCGCCACTTGATACCGGTTGGAAACGCGGCGCCGCCGCGACCGCGCAGGCCGGACTCCAGCACTTCGCCCACGATTTCAGCGCCAGACATGCCGAGCGCACGCTTGAGACCGGCAAAGCCGCCGTGCGCGACGTAATCGTCGACGCTGACGGGATCGATGACGCCGACGCGCGCAAACGTCAGGCGCTCCTGCTGCGCGAACCAGGGCATGTCTTCGACGCGCCCCAGTCGCAACCGATGCGGTGCGGTGTCGAACAAGCCTGCCTGCACGAGCTCGGGTACGTCGTCGGCCGTGACGGGACCATAGGCGATGCGCTGGCCGCTCGCATCCTCGACTTCGATGAGCGGCTCGAGCCAGACCATGCCACGCGAACCGACGCGCGTGAGCGTGATCGGTGTGCCCTTCGCGGCGCCCGCAACCTGCAGCGCTGCCGCGGTTTCATCGGCACCCAGCGCTTGAGCGGCGGCATCGCGGGAGATGTAGATGCGCAAGGCCATCAGCGGTTCCGCCAATCTTCAAGGATCGCCGCGAGTCGCTCGGGCGTCACGCGACCGTAGAGCTTCTCGTCGACCATCACCGTCGGAGCTGCCGCACAGTTGCCGAGGCAATAGACTGCTTCGAGCGTAAACAGGCCGTCCGCGCTGGTGCCGCCGTAGTCGACGCCGAGTTCGCGCCTGGCGCGGTGCTCGGTCTGCTCGCAATGCATGGCCTGGCACGCCTCGGCGCGGCAAACGCGCACGACGTGACGCCCTGGTTCCTGCTGCCTGAAGTAATGATAGAAACTGACGACGCCGTGGACTTCGGCGCGTGAAAGATTAAGGGCCTTGGCGATGCGCGCCACGTGTTCGGGGCTGATGTGCCCGACCGTGTCCTGCACGGCGTGCAGGATCGGCAGCAAGGGGCCTTCGATCCCAGCGTGTTCCGCCAGGATGCGCTCCAGGTTCGCATCGTTGTCGAGCTCAGTCGCGACCATGCACCAAAGTCCCCAGCGCCGCCACGAGGCGGCCGTCGGCCGATGTTAAGGCCTGCAGAATCAGAGAGCTACAGGACAGTCATGCCATTTGAACCGACCCGCGGGTGAAGCGGCGCCCATCGCATTTCGGCATGGGGCGCGACGGCTCAAAGCCTGGCGCCTGGACGCTCCGCCACGCGCTCCCGCCAGTCGGCCAGGTGCTTAAGGCCCGCATCGGCGGGACGGAATTTCACGAGCCGTGCGAACTCGAGGCCGCAGAACGCCGTGATGTCTGCAATCGTGAACCGGCTGCCCGCCATCCAGGGCCGCTTCGACAACAATTGATCGAACAGGGCAGCGGCCGCAACCATGCGCTTACCCTGTTCGGCCGCGTAATCGGCGAACTGCGGATTCTCGAGCGGCAGCAGCCCCGGGTGCGAGTGACGGACGTGGTTGGCAACGGCTGCGAGCAGCGTCAATTCGACCTGACGGTCCGCCATCTCGATGAAGGCTCGCTCCTCGGCGTCGACGCCCAGCAGGTTCGGCTCCGGGTACAGGCTCTCGAGGTAACTGCAGATGGCGCGCGACTCCGCGAGAAAGCGGCCGTCGTCGAGTTCCAGCACCGGTACGCGCGCGATCGGATTCATGGCCGTGAACTTCGCGCTGCGATGCTCTCCCGCATTGAGGTCGTACACCTCGCGCTCGATGCCGGTAATTCCCTTCTCGATGAGGAACATGTCGACGCGGCGTGGATTCGGTGCGCGCAGCGAGGTGTGTAGCTTCATGCTCGGGTCTCCCTGGGGACAACTCGTGGGTCGGTGGGTGTTGCGGCTATTCAGAGTCGAGATCGGGTCCGCCCGTCACGACGATCTTGCGGGCTTCCTCGACGAACTTGCGCGCCTTCTCAGTATCGGCCTCGGCGCCGCTCAGTTTCGAGGGCGGCATCAGGATGCCGGCCTGCACGGCAGGACGCTGGCGGATCTGGTTGACCCAGCGCGTCAGGTGCGGCAGATCGTCGAACGGCACGCCCGACCACTTCGAGGTCCGTACCCACGCCCAGTTGGCGATATCTGCGATGGAGTAGTCGCCAGCAAGGAATTCATTGCGGGCGAGGTGACCATCGAGCACCGTAAACAGGCGCTTGACCTCGGCGTGGTAGCGATCGATCGCCGGCTGGATCTTTTCCGGGAAGTAGCGAAAGAAGATGTTGGCCTGGCCCATCATCGGGCCGACGCCGCCCATCTGGAACATCAGCCACTGCAGAACCAGCGAGCGACCCTTGCCGTCCGCAGGCATGAGCCTGCCGGTCTTCTCGGCCAGGTAGATCAGGATCGCGCCGGATTCGAACACGGCAAAGTCGCCGGCGCCATGATCGACGATGGCGGGGATGCGGCCGTTCGGATTGATCTGCAGGAACCAGGGCTCACGCTGCTCACCCCTGGCGAAATCGATGACTCGCATTTCGTAGGGCAGCGCGAGTTCTTCGAGTGCGATGGAGACCTTGTGGCCATTGGGTGTCGCAGCCGTGAACAGTTCGATCAATTTATGGCTCCGGACGGCGACGTGCTTTCGTGCCGAATGTCGAGGCGACGATCCAGTTGCGCATGCAATGCCTGTTGCAGGCGCCTTTGCTCGGCGAGCACATCGACGGCGTAGGCGCCGAATCGGTTTATATTATCGGTTAGATCGACTTGGATGCCGACGAACACGCCGACGACGACGATGACGAAGTCGATCGCGATGGCAGCCCATTCCTGCTGGCGGAAATGCCCGATGACGCGGCGCAGGATCATGGTACGGCGATTCCCCTCAATATCAGCGCAGCGGCTGCCGCCGTGGCCTCACGGAGCGTACTTGCAAGCCGTGGCAACTGTCGACAAGTGGATTCATGGCCGGCGCTAGCAGCAGGAGCATCACCGCCGGCAGTGCTGCGTCCGCGGGACCTGGCTGATGCTGCGGGACGGCAACGCGCTGAGGTGTGCGTATGCAGCGATAAATGACTCGGCCGGCAGGGCAAGTACCTGTACATTCGCATTGGTCCGAGGAGGGAATGCGATGCTGAAGTTCCTGCTGTGGCTGCTGCTGCTCGTTGTCTGCTGGCCGCTCGCCATCGTGGCCGTGCTGCTGTGGCCGCTCGTGTGGCTGGTCTCGCTGCCGTTCAGGTTGATCGGCATCGCGGTGGCAGGCGTGTTTGCCTTTCTGCATTCGCTGGTGATGCTGCCGGCCCGCGTGCTGGGCGGAGGCCCCGGTCGGACCTGAGGGCGGCTGGTGTCCCGGGGCCAGACGCGAGCTGACATTCCCCTTAGTGACAGCCCGTCGCCCAATCGGCCTGTAAGAATCCGGGTTTTGGCGCGACTAGAATAGGCGATGCAACGTATTCAACGACATGTGCAGCGATGAAGCGCCTGGTGCTGGCGGGCGGCGGCCACGCGCATCTGGCCGTGCTGAGCGCACTGGCGAGGCGGCCACTGAAGGGGGTTGAGGTCACTTTGGTGACACCTGCTTCCAAGCAGGCGTACTCAGGCATGCTACCGGGCTGGATCGCAGGCCACTACACACGTCCGGAAATCGAAATCGACCTGGAGTCCCTGGCTCGCCGCGCGGACGTCACGCTGCTCCAGGACAGCATTGGCGCCATGGACGCCAATAGCCGCTGCGTCGCGCTCTCGGACCGGAGGCAGCTTGACTACGACGTGCTCTCGCTGGATGTTGGCAGCGAGATCGACACTTCCTGGCTCGAGACACTCGGTGAGCGGTTGCTGCCCCTGCGGCCGCTCGGAGATTTCCTGGAGCGCTGGCCCGGCATACTTGCCAGGGCGCGTGACCGTGCCGGATTCCAGGTCGCCGTGGTCGGCGCGGGTGCGGCCGGCATCGAGGTCGCGCTGGCCGTACGGCATGCTTTCGATCGCGAACGCATCAATGGCAAGGTTTACCTCGTGGCGCCACGCGACAAGTTTCTCGCCGGCCATGGCCCTGGCGCGAGGCGACGGGCCGCCGATTGGGTGCGGCGTGCTGGCGTCGAACGGCACGTCGGCCATGCGGTCGGGACGCGGGAAGGCCTGCTGTTGCCCGACGGCGGCACGATCCCGGTCGACCGCGTCATCGCGGCCACGGGCGCTGCGCCGCCGTGCTGGCTGCAGTTGAGTGGCTTGCGGCTCGACGAACAGGGGTATGTCGCCGTGGATTCGTACCATCGCAGCGTCTCCCATAACGACGTCTTCGCTGCGGGCGACGTGTGTTCACGCGAGGACCGGCACTTCGCCCGCTCCGGCGTTCACGCCGTGCGGGCAGGCCCGGTACTTGCCGCAAATCTCGCCGCTGTGGTCACGGGGGGGACACTCCGCGAATACCGGCCGAGGCGGCGATCGCTGTACCTGCTCGCCTGCGGCCCTCGCAATGCGATCGTCTCCTGGGGACACCTGAGCGCCGGCGGAAAATGGGCCTGGCGATGGAAGGACTGGATTGACCGTGGATTCGTCGGGCGGCACTCGGTTGCGCCTGCAGCCCTATAGACAGGGAGGGCCGTTTTGAACGACACGAACGATACGCACGAAGCAGGTGTGTCGCTGGCCGATCCGGTGTTCCTGGAGGACCTGCGCCGGCAAATGCTTCGGTTTGCCACGCTGCAACTCAATGACGAGCATCTGGCCGAGGATGCGGTCCAGGATGCGTTGATCGGCGCCCTCAAGAACGCGCGATCGTTCCGCGGTACTGCGGCGCTGAAGACCTGGGTCTTCGCAATCCTGAAGAACAAGATCGCGGATACGCTGCGCCAGCGACAGCGGCTCGTCTATGCCGGGAGCCTGCTCGCTACGGAGGAAGGCGACGGGGACACGTTCACGCCTTCGCTGTTCGACACCCGCGGCGAGTGGCGCACCGAGGAGCATCCTCAGGACTGGGGCGATCCGGAGTCGGCGTTCGGCAAAGCTGAGTTCTGGAAAGTGTTCGCCGCGTGCCTCGACGGTTTGCCACCGCGGCAGGCGCGTGTGCTCATGATGCGCGAGTTCGTGGAGCTAGAGGCCGATGAGATCTGTGCCGCCGTGGGCATGACCGTGACGAATCTGCACGTCACCTTACACCGTGCTCGACTCAGGCTGCGCGAGTGCCTCGAAGATCATTGGTTCGCCGGAGGAACGCAGTCATGTTGAGTTGCCGCGAGGTCACGCGACTCGTCTCGGAAGCGCAGGAGCGGCCATTGGGCCTGCAGGAGCGAATGTCCCTGCGTATGCACACGACGATGTGCTCAGCGTGCCTTAATTTTGAAGCTCAAATGGACACGATCCGGACGGCGATGCGCAGGCTGGCGCATTCCGATCTTCCGGCAGACCAGGAGAGCGGTCCCGGTCGTT
>JAABQQ010000282.1 GCA_011391405.1 Gammaproteobacteria bacterium | reverse complement strand
ACGGCCTTCATCAGGCCAATGTTGCCTTCCTGGATGAGGTCCAGGAACTGCAAGCCGCGGTTCGTGTACTTCTTCGCGATCGAGATCACGAGACGGAGGTTGGCCTCGACCATCTCCTTCTTCGCGCGCCGGGCCTGCGCCTCGCCGACGGCGATCTCGCGGTTGATTTCCTTGATCTCGGCGATCGACAGGCGCGCGCGCTTCTCGCTCAGGGCCAGCCGGTTCTGTTCGCGCTCGATCTCCTCGCGGAACTTCGCGAGCGCGGCCGAGTGCTTGCGCTTCGCCCGCACGTGCTTGTCGAGCCACGTGAGGTTGGTCTCGTTGCGCGGGAAAGTCTCGATGAAGTCCGAGCGCGGCATGCCGGCGTCGCGGACGCAGCGCAGCATGATCGCTTTCTCGATCGAGCGGATTTCGTTCAAGTGCTCGCGCAGCTGCGTGATGAGCTGCTCGAACATCTTGGGCGAGAGCTTGAGTTCCATGAACTCTTCGGCGAGCTTCTTGCGCAGCTTGACCGTCTTTGGATCCTTGCTGCCTTTCTCCTCGAGCGACTTCATGACCTGCGCGTAGACCTTGCCAAGCGAGGCAAAGCGGCGCGCGGCCTCTTCCGGATCCGGGCCGGTCTCGAGCGCTTCCTCTTCTTCCGTTCTTCGCCTTCGGCAGCCTCTTCCTCGACTTCGGCTTCCGGGGCTGCCTTCGCAGCCAGCTTCGGATTGATCGGTTCGGCGATGACGTCCGGCGCGTTGGGGTCGACGAAGCCGACAATGATGTCGACCAGGCGGCCCGTGCCCGACTTCAGCGGCTCGTAAGCGCGCAGGATGTATTCGAAGGTCGGCGGATAGTGCGACAGCGCGCGACGCACTGAATCGAGGCCTTCCTCGATGCGCTTCGCAATCGCGATTTCGCCTTCACGCGTGAGCAGCTCGACCGTGCCCATCTCGCGCATGTACATGCGGACCGGGTCGGTGGTGCGGCCGAATTCGGCGTCGACGGTGGTGGCGAGCGCCTGCGCGGCTTCCTCAGCCGCCTCTTCGTCGGCAACGACCGTCTCGCGCATCAGCAGCGCTTCGGCGTCCGGTGCCTTCTCGTACACCGGGATGCCCATGTCGTTGATCATCTGCACGATGTCTTCGATCTGCTCCGGATCGACGATCTCGGACGGCAGGTGGTCGTTGACTTCGGCGTACGTCAGGAAGCTCTGCTCCTTGCCGCGCGCAATCAGCAGCTTGAGCTGCGACTGGCGATCTTCTGGCGTGCTGGCAGGCAGCTTGATCTCGATTCGCTCGGCTTTTTCCTTGCCTGCCTTGCGGCCGGCCTTCCCGGGCTTCTCTTTCGCAGCGGCGGTGACAACCGGCACGGCAGCGGCCGGCTTGGCCGCGGACGCAACAGCCTTCACCGGCGCCGCACCCTTCGCAGCCTTGGTCGGCGCGGCGGCGACGACGTGCTTGGCGGCAACGTGCTTGACGGCGACGTGTTTGACGGCGACAGGCGCGGCCCCAGCGTTCACCGGCGCGTGCTTCGCCGGTGCGGACTTGGCCGGTGCGGACTTGGCCGACGCCACGGGTGTGCGTCCCGCCTTCACCGGTACAGCAGCAGCGACCTTGCGCTGGCTGGTCGCCGGCTTGACGACTTTGGCGGACTTGGCCGCAGGCTTCGCAGCCTTCTTCACTGCCGGCTTCGCCTTGGCAGGCGCCGCTGCCTTGCGGCTCAGCGCAGCCTTGCCTTTGGCCGCCGGTGCGGACTTGCTGGCGGGATGCTTCCTGACCGGTTTGCGTGCCGTCGTCTTGCTCAAGATGGGACGCCTCACGGGGAGTCTAAAAAAGAGCGGAATTCTACCATGCCGGGGACAGGCTGCGCCCGACTATCGAGGGGCTGCCGGGGGCTTGCGGGCCGCCGGGCTCCGGGCCCGGAGCAGTCCCTGCAATTCCAGCTTTTCGGCATCGTCCAGCGACGAATCCCGGGCCTTGGCCATCAGCTCGTCGAGCCGCCGGACCGGGGATTCCTCGATGATCAGACGGTTCAGGGCCGATTTCAGTTCCGCGGTTGCGCCCGCGGCATCCGGCGCCAGGCAGACCGCCGCGGCCAGCTTGGCCAGCGAACCCTGTTCCGGTTGGTCACGCCAACGCTCGAGGAGCGCCGCCGTGTTTGCCGGAGGATCCTCCCGCAGCCGGGTCAGCATCTCGGCCAACAGCGGAATTCCAGGCCGGTCGATGGCCGCCACGGCATCGATCTGCTGTCCGCTGATCGCAGTTGCGGAGGCCGGGTGGTGCACGAGCAGCATGACTGCCTGCCGGATCAGGGTGCCGCGTCCCGGGGCGGCGGCATGCGAGGCCCCGAACCGCGCGCCGCCGAGGCCGCTCGGGCGCTCATAACCGCTTGAATTTCTTTCGGAATACGAGCCACTCGACGACGTTTGAGCGCGTGCCTGTCCCGCGCCGGCCTGCGCGTCCTGGGCATCGCCACCCAGCATTTCATTGAGTCGGCCAGGGGACATCCCGACCACTTCGGCCAGTTGATTGACCAGCAGCTCGCGGTAGACGTCGGACGGAATCCTTCGCACCAGCGGCCGCGCCAGCTCCACCAGTTTCGCCCGGCCGTCGACGCTGCCGGTCTCGACGCGCGACGACAATTCCCGGATCAGGTACTGCGAGAGCGGCGTTGCGTCGGCGAGGCGCGCCTCGAACGCTGCCTTGCCCTCTTCGCGCACGAGCGTGTCGGGGTCGTGGCCGTCCGGCAGGAACAGGAACCGCACCTGTCGGCCCTGCTTCACTTCCGCGACCGCGTTTTCGAGTGCACGCCAGGCCGCCGCACGGCCCGCCCGGTCACCGTCGAAGCAGAACACCACTTCGCCGACGAGGCGGAAGATGCGCTGCAGATGCTCGGGTGTCGTCGACGTGCCGAGCGTCGCCACCGCATAGGTGATGCCGGCCTGGTGCAGGCTGACGACGTCCATGTAGCCCTCGACCACCATCAGTCGCTGCAGGCTGCGAGTTGCCTGGCGTGCTTCGTACAGGCCGTAGAGTTCGCGGCCTTTGTGGAAGAGTTCGGTCTCCGGCGAGTTCAGGTACTTCGGCTCGCCTTGATCGAGCACACGTCCGCCGAAAGCGATCGTGCGACCGCGCGTGTCGCGGATCGGGAACATGACGCGGTCGCGGAAGCGATCGTAGAAGCCGCGCTCGCGCGCGTAGCTGCTGCTGCCGGCGGTCGCGACGGTGTCGGTTGTGGGCGAAGTCGACGCGGGAGCAGTTGGCGTGTCCTGCTGTGGCTGGCGTTCGATGATGAGGCCCGCGCGCAGCAACACGTGCCGTTCGTCCTCGGTGCCGCCATACCGCTCGAGCAATCCATCCCAGCGTGCTGCGGCGTAACCAATGCCGAACTTCTGCACGGCGTCGACGTCGAGCCCGCGTCGCTTCACGTAGTCGCGTGCGCGCGAATCGCCGCTCAGGCACTGGCGGAAATAGAGCGCGGCGCGTTCCATCGCCACGTAGAGTTCGTCGTGCGGGTTGGCCGGGCCCGCGGCCGCGCCTCCCTCGCGCGGTACTTCGAGGCCGGCTCGCGCCGCGAGATCTTCGACCGCCTCGATGAAGCCGAGGTGATCGTATTCCATGACGAAGCCGAGCACGGTGCCGTGGGCGCCGCAGCCGAAGCAGTGATAGAACTGCTTGTCGACGCTGACCCAGAACGACGGTGTTTTTTCGTCGTGAAACGGGCAGCAGGCCTTGTACTCGCGACCGGCTTTCTTCAACTGCACGCGGTTGCCGATCACCTCGATGATGTCGGTGCGGGCGACGAGTTCGTCGATGAAATGCTGGGGGATGCGGGCCACGGTGCGGGTTCGGCGTCGGGTCGGGTAGCGATAGTGGGGGTGCGGGTGGGCGCTCGCAAGAGCGGCTTTTCGGGCTGCCTGGGCTGCGGTCAGGAGGTCGGAGTGGGCGGTCGATGCGGTGCTTGTTCCGGCGGGCGGAAAGGCAGACACGCCCGCCGGAACAAGCACCGCATCGACCGCCTGCTGCGACGCACCTGAGCGAGTTTTCGGCCGGACCCGAAAACTCGCACGGTGCAAGCAGCGTTTACCGCACGAGTCCCCAGGTTCGCTGTCGACCGCGACAGGAGCTTGCAACCGTGCCCGATCCCCGCCGTTGCGAACGGCACCAGCGCAGCACCTAAGGTGGTTTTGGTCGCGAGCCTGAACCCCCGGTTCGCGCATCAAGCGGCGCGTACCCGCTCTATCCGGCTGCATGCGCCGTGCGTCTCGTCGGGCGCGACACCTGCACTTCGATTTTGACCGTCGTGCTTCACGCCCGACGAGGCGCTCAGGCGCCGCATGTCAGGTCGGGGTTCGGGTCTTACTCCCGCGCCCGTGTCTGCCTTTCCGGGCGCGGGAGTAAGACCCGAACCCCGAACCTTGGGCATCTGGCGCAAAAACGCGCCGCGTCAGCAAGACAGCGCCACGAGTCAAAAGCGAAATGATGGAACGCGCCCAACCGAGGCGCACCGGCACACAGCCGGATCAGGCGGAGAGCGCCGCCTTGATGCGGGCGCTGGCCGCGCCCATGTCGGTGCGCCCGGCGGCCTTCGCCTTCACGATCGCCATCACCTTGCCCATGTCCTTGACGGACGCGGCACCGGTGGACGCGATGGCATCCTTGATCAGGGTATCGACTTCGGCGTCGGAGAGTTGCGCGGGCAGGTAGACCGTCAGCAGTTCGATTTCGGCCTGTTCCCTGGCCGCGAGATCAGCGCGTCCGCCCTGTTCGAACTGGGCGATCGATTCCTTGCGCTGCTTGAGCATTTTTTCGATGACTGACAGCACCTGCGCGTCGTCGAGCGAAATGCGTTCGTCCACTTCGCGCTGCTTGATGCCCGCCTGCAGCATGCGGATGGTGCCGAGACGCTCTTTCTCGCCCGCGCGCATGGCGGACTTCATGTCCTCGGTGATCCGCTCCTTGAGGGAAGCAGTGGTCATCGTGGTGTGCTGGCGTCGCGACCTGAGAGTTCAATCAACCAGGCGATCGGTTGATCGAGCAAGCGGATCAGAAGTTGCGGACGCGGGGTGCCGACGAGAAATCGCGTGTGCTGCGCTTCTGGTGGCGCTTCACGGCGGCCGCCTTCTTGCGCTTACGCTCCTGCGTCGGCTTCTCGTAGAATTCGCGGCGACGAAGTTCCGTCAGCACACCGGCTTTTTCGCACGCACGCTTGAAGCGGCGCAGGGCGGCATCGAAGTATTCGTTCTCACGGATGCGGACGCTGGGCATCGAAACCTCGTCAATCGGTCAAAACGGCTGGACGGCCGGCCAGTGGCCTGGGCGCCAGTCATCGAAACGTTGTTGGACAGCCAGCCGGGTCCCGAGGGACGCACGGCCAGTAAGGGACCGCGAATTCTAGAGATCGCGGCGGGGAATTGCAAAAGTACAGCGAGCCGACCACATGCGGGTTCTGGGGATCGAGACCTCCTGCGACGAGACCGCCGCCGCCGTCTACGACGGTAAGGCCGGCTTGCTTGCGCACGAGCTGCACAGCCAGGTGGCACTGCACGCGACCTATGGGGGCGTGGTGCCCGAGCTCGCCTCGCGCGACCACTTGCGTAAGTTGTTGCCTTTACTGGAAAAAACGGTTGACCGGAGCGGTGGTCGCGCGACGATCGACGGCATCGCCTACACTTGTGGTCCTGGCCTGATGGGTGCGCTGCTGGTCGGTGCCGCCGTCGCCCGTAGCCTCGCCTACGCCTGGGACCTGCCCTGCATCGGGGTTCACCACATGGAAGGTCACTTGCTCGCGCCTCTGCTCGAGCCGGAGCCGCCGCTGTTTCCCTTCGTCGCGTTGCTGGTCTCAGGCGGACACACGCTGCTCGCCCGCGTGGAGAGGGTCGGCCGGTACGAACTCCTGGGAAGTTCGCTCGACGACGCGGCAGGCGAGGCTTTCGACAAGACGGCGAAGCTGCTCGGCCTGGGATACCCCGGCGGGCCGCAACTCGCCGCGCTCGCCGAGCAGGGCCGGCCTGACGTATTCCGCTTCCCGCGGCCGCTGACCGAGCGTCCGGGCCTCGATTTTTCGTTCAGCGGCCTCAAAACCGCCGTCGTCGTGGCGCTGCGCAACCGCGGCGAACTCGACCCGCAGGCGCGAGCCGATGCCGCCCGGGGGTTCGAGGAGGCCGTGGTCGACACGCTCGTGATCAAGTGCCAACGGGCAATCGATGCCACCGGCGCCTCGACGCTGGTCGTGGCGGGCGGCGTGGGCGCCAACCGGCGGCTGCGTGCCCGGATGCTTGCGATGGGCGAGCGGCAGGGGGTCCGGGTCGTCTATCCTCGCGCCGAGTTCTGCACCGACAACGCGGCGATGATCGCGCTGCTGGGGCAGCTGCGGCTCGCCGCAGGTGAACGCGACGACTTCTCGATCCGTGCCCGCGCACGGTGGCCGATGACGGACCTGGTTCCGCCGTCGCCTGCCGCGTGAGGGCAGACGGACCGCACGACCGCACGACAGAATCTAACCGACCGGCCCGCCCGAGCGAACAGACGGCAACGATGGACACCATTTTTCTGACGGGCCTCACCGCCGAATGCATCATCGGCATCTGGGACTGGGAGCGGAAGGTCAAGCAGAAGGTCGTGATCGACCTCGAGATGACCACCGACATCCGCAAGGCCGCGGCGAGCGATCACATCGACGACACGCTCGACTACAAGAAGGTGTCGAAGCGGCTGTTGCAGTTCGTGAGCGAGTCGGAGTTTCAGCTGGTCGAGACGCTGATCGACCGCATCGCGCAGATCATCCTCACGGAATTCGACGTGCCCGCAGTCAAGATCCGCCTGAACAAGCAGGGCGCGCTGCGCGGCTCCCGTGACGTCGGCATCGTCATCGAGCGTCGACGCGCAGACTACCCGACGCCGTGAGCACCACGACGGTCTATGTCGCGGCGGGCAGTAACGTCGCGCCGCTCGAGAACCTGCGTCGCGCGCTCGACGTACTCGACCATGACTTCGCGCCGGTTACCGTATCCCGCGCGTATGCCAACGCTGCCGTCGGTTTCGAGGGCGATGATTTCATCAACCTCGTGGTCGGTTTCCAGACCGACCTGAATGTGCACCAGGTGATCGAACGGCTGCATGCCGCCGAGACCGCGTGCGGACGCGAGCGCCTGGCGCCGAAGTGGGCGCCACGCGCGATGGATCTCGACATCCTCTTGTTCGGCGACACGGTTTGTGCCGGGCCGGGACTCACGCTGCCGCGGCCCGACCTGCTCAAGCGGGCCTACATGCTGGGCCCGGCGGCGGAGATCGCGCCGGACACCGTGCACCCGATCGAGCGACGCACGCTGCGTGAGCTGTGGCGGGACTTGCAGGCGACGCAGGCAGCGCACGCGATGCGGCCGGTGGAGCTGGCGTGGAAGCCCGCGCGCGGCGACAAAGCATGACGCCCGGCGGGCTGTTCACGCCGCAAGGCGGGTCAGATGCTGCGTCCGCCGTCGACCGCGAGGATCTGGCCCGTGACGTAGGGTGCTTCCGCCGCAAAGAAAAAGGCCGTGCGCGCGATGTCGTCCGGCGAGCCGGTGCGCTGCAGGGCGGTCTTCGCAACGATTTCGTGCTGCAGGGCCGGGTCGAGCCCGCCCTCGGGCCACAGCACCGGACCGGGCGCAATCGCATTCACCCGCACGTCGGGACCGAGTTCGCGCGCAAGCGATTTCGTCAGCATGATCAGGCCGGCCTTCGCGGCCGAGTAGACCGCGTGCGCCCGCAGCGGCCGCATGCCGTGGATGTCCGCAAGGTTCAGGATCAGGCCGCGAGTCCTGCGCAGTTCAGGTGCCGCAGCCTGCGACAGGAACAGGGGCGCCCGCAGGTTGGTGCCGACGAGGTCATCGAATTGCTCCGCCGTGATCGTGCCGACGGGCGTCGGCATGAAGCTCGACGCGTTGTTGACCAGGATGTCGAGCCGGCCAAACCGTGCGACCACGTCCGCGATGAGAGTCGGCAGCGCATCGACTTCGAGCAGGTCGCAGGCGAAAGCCGCGGCGGACCCGGTTCGGATCGCATTGAGTTCGCTGATGAGGCTGTCGGCCTCGCCACCCGACGTGCGGTGATGCACGGCAACCGACGCGCCACCTGCGTGCAGCTTGCGTACGATCGCTTCGCCCAGCCGGCGAGCGCCGCCCGTCACCAGCGCGCAGCGTCCAGCCAGCGGAAAGTCAGCAGTGTTGCTCATGGGTTCGCGCATCGGTGCAATGTCGTGAGTGGGAGCGCGCACCGGAGTCCATCGATGCGCGCTCCCGGCAGCAAGATACCTCAGCCACAACGGGCTGTCCGCGCGAAAGGATTCCAGCACCGATGACCGTGCCCCTGGACCTGCCCGAGTTGACTCCCGAGGAGGCGGCGCACAGCGCAGCACTCACGGAGCGCATCCATGCGGAGATCGTGGCCGACGGCGGTTGGATCGGCTTCGACCGGTTCATGCAGCTGGCGCTCTACGAGCCGGGCCTCGGTTATTACAGTGCCGGGGCGCGCAAGTTCGGCGCGGCGGGCGATTTCGTCACGGCGCCCGAGGTGGCCCCGGTGTTCAGCCGCTGCCTGGCGCTGCAGTGCGCCGAGGTGCTGCAGCAGCTGGGGCCCGAATCGCGCCTGCTCGAACTTGGGGCGGGTTCCGGCGCGATGGCTGCGGAGCTGCTCGCCGAGCTCGAGCGGCAGGGCACGTTGCCGGCCGAATACTGGATTCTCGATCTCAGCGCAGACCTGCGCGAACGTCAGCGCGAGATCCTGCAGCAGGTCGTCCCGCACCTCCTGCCGCGCGTGCAGTGGCTCGACTCCCTGCCCGAAGTGCCTTTCACCGGCATGATCCTGGCAAACGAGGTGCTCGACGCACTGACGATCGAGCGCTTCGCGATTCGCAGTGGCGAGGTCAATGCGCTCGGCGTGAGTTCAGAGTTCGGTCAACTGCAGCTGGCTGAAGTGCGCGCGGCCTCGCGCCTGGTGGCGGCAGTGCGCAGGATCGAAGCGGACACCGGCATTTCGCTGTCGGACGGATACGAGTCCGAGGTGTGCACCGGCCTGGCCCCCTGGTTCGAGTCGATCGCGTCTTCGCTCGAGCGCGGTGTCCTGCTGTTCATCGACTACGGCCTGCCGCGGCGCGAGTACTACGCGGCCGAACGCACGCGTGGCACGCTGCTCTGTCACTTTCGACACCGCTTCCACGAGGACGCGCTCACTCGCGTCGGCCTGCAGGACATCACCGCCTGGGTCGATTTCACGGCTATTGCCGAGGCGGCGCAAGGCGCGGGTTGCGAAGTGGCGGGTTACACGACGCAGGCGCATTTCCTGATCGGTTGCGGCCTCGGCGATTTCGTCGCCAACGTCGAGGGACTCGAACTGGTCCAGCGCCTGAACCTGTCACGCCAGGCGATGGTGCTCACGCTGCCAGGTGAAATGGGTGAACGCTTCAAGGTTATCGCGCTGTCGAAGGACTACGCTGCGCCGCTGCGAGGCTTTGCGACGCGGGACCTGCGCCGCTCCCTGTAGCGCAGGTCGAGCGCGCTCAGCGCCCCTGTACGTTTTGAATCGCCGCGACCCGGGCAACGCGCAGCGCCTGCGCAATGGCGGGCCCGGCCAGCTGCTTCATCACGTCGACGTCGAGCTTGACCGCTGCCGCAGCACCGAAAAAGTCGCGAAATAGCCGGGCCTGGTGATAGGTTTGCGCCCGCAACTCCGGGCCGCGTCCGCGAGCATCCGCCTCGCAGGCAAGCAGCAATCGGTCGAAGCGCTCCGGGCGGCGAAAGGCGTCGGCAGCTTCCAGTACCTCGAGCACGGTCGCGTCGCGCAGTTCAGCCGCGCGATGGATGCGCTGGTGTTCGCGCGACACCAGTTGTCCCAGCTCGCGGTGCTCGGTGGGCACCTTGAGCCGCTCGCACATCTGTCCGATGACGCGGACCCCTGCCTGTTCGTGACCGATATGCCGCGGCCACTGGTCCCGCGGCGTGACACCCTTGCCGAGGTCGTGCACGAGCGCGGCGAAGCGCACCGTCGTTTCATTCGACAACTCCGACGCGACGTCGAGCACCTGCAGCGTGTGGACGCCGGTGTCGATTTCGGGATGCCACTTCTCGGGCTGCGGCACGCCGAACAAGCAATCGACCTCCGGCAACAGCACCGCGAGCGCACCGCATTGGCGCAGCACTTCGAAGTAGACCGCCGGCGTCTTCTCGCCCAGCGCGCGCTCGGTTTCGACCCAGACGCGTTCGGCTACCAGGGCCCGCATCTCGCCGGAGCGCACGATGTCCTGCATCAGCTGCATCGTCTCGGGCGCGATCGTGAAGCCGAGTGGGGCGAAGCGCGCGGCGAAACGCGCGACGCGCAGCACGCGCAACGGGTCCTCGACGAAAGCGGGTGAGACATGGCGCAGAACACGAGCCTCGAGGTCGCGACGGCCACCATACGGATCGATGACGTCGCTGCCGCCATCGATGCCTTCGATCGTCTGCGCCATCGCGTTGATCGTGAGGTCACGCCGCGCGAGGTCTTCCTCGAGCGTGACGTCGGGCGAGAAACGCGTGGCGAAGCCGTAGTAGCCGGCACCGGTCTTGCGTTCGGTCCGGGCGAGCGCGTACTGGTCGCCGCTCTGCGGATGCAGGAAGACGGGAAAGTCCTTGCCGACCGGGCGGTAGCCGCGCGCGATCAGGTCGTCGGGCTGGGCGCCGACGACCACGTAGTCGCGCTCGGTGCAGGGCCGTCCGAGCAGCGCGTCGCGCACGGCACCGCCCACCAGGTAGGTTTTCATTGCTGAATCGTAGCCGAGTTCGCGGGGGGCGGTGGGTGTCGGGTCGGGATTCGGTTTCGATTACGACGCCCGGAAAGGCAGACACGGGCGTCGGAATCGAAACCGAATCCCGATCCCGGCGTCACGCGCCTGAGCGACTCGTCGGGCGATGCAGCATTGACCAAGGCGGGGCGGCATCCCATGCCCGACGACTCGCACGGCGCATGCAGCCTGCCAGGAGATCTACGGAACGGTGCGTCAGTACCGGGGAGCAGTGCGCGGCAACCGCAATCTCGGGTTGGGCGAAACGCCCCACGGCGATGCCGACTCAGCGAGTAGTGTCCGAGGTCGAAGACGGCGTTGGTGGCCGGTGATCGGGCTGCTGCGGCTCGAATCTGCGATTTGATGCTCTCAACGCCGCGTGCGCCGTGCGACCTTTTCCGCTCTGGCGGAAAAGGCGCTCAGGCGCGGTATCGCAAGCGGTCGATTCGTGGCCTTTCCCAGGGCGCGTGTCTGCCTTTCCAAGCCCTGGGAAAGGCCACGGATCGGCCGCCCGCAATGCCAGCCGTTCTGATCGAAATTCCGCTCCAGCGCGACTGGTTCGCAATGAAGCTGCGCACACCGAAGCAGCTTCGCTAAGCTCGCCGCATGCACCCGCACTGCCTGCGAATCGCCGCCATCGCCAGCGCAACACTCGCGCTGAGCGGCTGCTACGTCCTGCAGGCGGCGAGCGGTCAAGCGAAGGTGATCTATCGCAGCGAGCCGATTCCGGACGTGCTCGCGAATCCGTCGACACCGCCGCACACGCGCGAACGGCTGCAGCTCGTGGAGGCTTCGCGCGCCTTTGCGATCGACGAGCTCGCGCTGTACGACGGCAAGAGCTACCGCAACTACGCGGACATGGGTCGTCCCTATGTCGTGCACAACGTGGTCGCCACGCCGGAGTTTGCGGTCGAACCGCACCGCTGGTGCTTTCCGCTCACGGGATGCATCACGTACCGCGGCTATTTCAACGAGACCAGCGCGCGCTCCTACGGCCGCAGGCTGTCGTTGCGCGGTAACGACGTCAGCGTGGACGGCGTCTCGACGTACTCCACGCTGGGTCGCCTGCCGGATCCGGTGTTTGGTTCGATGCTTGGATGGCGCGACACGCGACTCGTCGGCACGATCTTTCACGAGCTCGCGCACGAGCGGCTCTACTTCGCCGACGACAGCGCGATGAACGAGGCGTTCGCGAGCGTCGTCGAGGACGAAGGCATCCGTCGCTGGCTGCTGCAGCAAGGCAGGGCAGGCGAGATTGCCGGGCACGAGGTCGCGGTGGCGCGACAAAAGGACTTTGCAGCGCTGCTGCGCGATACACGCGGCCGGCTCGCGCAACTCTATGCTGCGGACGTGCCCCCGGACGCCATGCGCATCGAGAAGCAGCGCGAATTCGGCCGGCTCGAGTTCCGCTACGAGCAGCTGCGTGCTCGCTGGGGCGGGTATGCCGGATACGACGGCTGGTTTGCGCGCACGCTCAACAACGCGCACCTGGCAGCGGTCGCGACTTACGAGGATTGCGTGCCGGGGCTGCGGCATACTTTGCAGGCGGCGGGTTCGCTGCCTGCATTCTATGCCGTGGTCGAAGCGACCCGTCGGCTCGACGTGAAGACGCGCCACGCCCAGCTGTGTGGCGCACACCTCGGCATGGCGCGCTGATTCTCAGCGCGACTGCAGGTAACGCGGCAATACGCTGCGCATCGCCGTCCGCTCGATGCCGAGTTCCGCGAGGCCATCGCAGTCGCACGTGGAGTCGAGGGTGGCGGACAGGAAGTTGTCGGTCGAGAACGGCTTGCCCGGGACGAAGTCCATGACCGCTGCCTGCACGCGCGAGACCGCGCGCGGCAAAGGGATCACCACGCGCTTGAGCCCGAGGTAGTGGGCCGTCAGCCGCACGATGTCGCCGAGCGTCATCATGTCGGGACCGCACAACTGGAACGTGCGGCCCGCGGCGTCTTTTCGTTCCAGGCACGTGACGAACGCAGCGGCCACGTCGCCTGCGTAGACCGGCGCGAATTTCGCATCGGCGCATGCCAGGGGCAGCATGCCCGGCGTGATTTTCAGGATGCTGGCGAAATTGTTGATGAAGGCATCGCCCGGCCCGAAAACAACAGAAGGCTGAAAAATCACGTACTCCGGTGATCCCGCGGCACAGTGCTCGCGGATGTAATCCTCGGCGAGCCCCTTCGACGTCAAATAATGGCTCGGACCGCGCATTGAATCGGCCTTCAGGCCGCTCATGTGCAGGTAGCGCCGGACGCCAGCGGCGTGGCAGGCGCGCACGCATTTCTGCGGCAGCTCGGTGTGCACGTGGCGAAACTGCGCGCCGTTGCCGCGTCCGAGCTTCGTCTCGTTGAGGATGCCAACCAGGTTGATGACGACGTCGCAGCCTTGGAACTCGTCCTCGAGCCGCTGTTCGTCATGGACGTCGGCGCGGACCAGCCGTATCGACGACAGGACCGTCAAATCCCGGTGCTGCGCGGGGTCGCGCGTCAGCACCTTCACCTCGTGGCCGGTTGCGGCGAGCCGCGCCACGATCTCCTGGCCGATGAAACCCGTCCCGCCGAGGACGCAGACCTGCAATGACATGTGCTGCGACCTCGTGGGAAGTGAGCTGCTGGCTCAGCGAATCGGGATCACGAGCATCGCATTGCCACGGCGTATCTGCAGCACGAACGCCTCCAGGCCTTCGGTGGCCTTGCGAAACTCCGCCACGCTGGCGACGCGCACTCGCCCCACCGCGAGGATCACGTCGTTGGCGCGCAGGCCACGTTGCGCCGCAGGACTGCCCTCCGCGACGGCGCGGATCAGCGCGCCGTTCGGGCCGTCCGTGATGTCCGCGCCATCGAGGCCGGAATGCGCGCCGCTCGCCTTGGCTTCGGCCGTTGCATCACGCTCGCTGACGGTCGCAGTCACGCGGCGTGGCTTGCCGTCGCGCAGCAGCGCGAGGTCCACCTTCTCGCCGATGCTGAGCAAGCCGATCGAATTGCGCAGACTGCCCGCATCCTTCACCGGGCGACCATTGACGGCAGTGATGACGTCGCCCGCCTTGACGCCGGCCTTTTCGGCCGGCGAACCCTCGACGACCTGCGACACCAGCGCACCCTGCGTGGTTTGCGGCAGGTCCATGCTCTGCGCGATTTCGGGTGCCAGCGTCTGGATGTTCACGCCGAGCACACCGCGCTTCACGGCGCCGTACTTGATCAGCTGGTTCATCACGACCTTCATCATGTTCGCCGGGATCGCGAAACCGATGCCGATGTTGCCGCCCGTGCGCGAGAGGATCGCGGAGTTGATGCCGACGAGCTGGCCGCCGAGATTCACGAGGGCGCCGCCGGAATTGCCGGGGTTGATCGACGCGTCCGTCTGGATGAAGTCTTCGTAGCCTTCCGGGTTGATGCCGGAGCGGCCGAGCGCGCTCACGATGCCGGAAGTGACAGTGTGGCCGAGGCCGAACGGATTACCGATGGCGACGACGAAATCGCCGACTTCCGCGCGATCGGAATCGGCGATCGGCAAGTCGACGAGGTTGCCGGCCTGGACCTTGAGCACCGCGACGTCGGAGCCGGGATCGGTGCCGACGACCTTCGCCTTCAGCGAACGGTTGTCGAGCAGCTGCACGGTGATGTCCGTGGCGTTCTCTACGACGTGCGCGTTGGTGATGATGTAGCCGTTCTTCGCGTCGACGATCACGCCCGAGCCCGCGCTCTGGAATTCACGCTGGCGTGGCTGGTTCGGCGTATCGAAGAAGCGGCGGAAGAACGGGTCGTTCATCAGCGGGTTCTGTTCTTCGACGGTGCCGCGGGTCGCGATGTTCACGACGGCCGGGGTGACGCGCTTCAGCATCGGGGCCAGCGAAGGCACCGGAGTCTCGCCGACGGTGGCGGGGAGCTGCGCGCCTGCCACCGAGGTCCATGCGGCGAGCAGGAGGGTGGCGAGGCTCAAGGGAAGCTTCATGGGCAATGGGTTCCTGAATAGCTGCTGACGTTGCCGCCGAAAACGGCGCGGAGTCTAGCAGGCGCGATTTCGCCTTCCGCTCCTGCCGGTCACGCTTCGGACTGCAAACCTCGCGCCGAGTTCCGCGGGACGCGCCAACCGGGTGTGTGGGCAAGCCTGTGGATATCGTGTGCGGACGCGGTGCGTTGCCAGTGCAACCCGGCGGACACAAGATATTGTGTTCCAGCCGGAAAATTCCACTTGACGGGGAAGTCGTTTCGGGCATCCCCGGAGTTTTCGGCCGCGGTCTCGTAAGCACATGAATTACAAGTGAAAAAACTTCACGCCAAGCCGCCGGACGTAAGCGAAATCAGCAGTTGACGGGCGTTCGGACGGTGCATAGTCTTGCCCCCCTGACCCTAGATGTTGTGTCCGGCACGAGTGTCCTGCAGGGGGGTTCCTGGGCACTCCGAGCAGACCGCACGCCGGGGCCGGTCGGTTTTTTTGCGGTTTTCGTCGTGCGCGGCGGGGGCAGCGATCCGAGGGGGAGTCTTTCCATTTTTTCTGCAGCCGCCGTGAGCCGGGGAGCCGTGTTGCCGCAATGAGCACCGCCGTGAAATTGCATTCATCTGATGCGCGCAGCATCCCGTTCCAGGAAGCGTCACTCGACATCTGGGACAAGAAATACCGCCTGTCCGCCAAGGACGGGACCCCGATCGACCGCTCGATGGACGACACGTACAAGCGCGTTGCCCGGGCTTTGGCCGACGTCGAAGCACCCGAGGTCCGCGAGACCTGGAACGAACAGTTCCTGTGGGCGTTGCGTCGTGGCGCGATCCCGGCTGGCCGCGTCACCTCGAACGCCGGCGCGCTGGAACACAAGCCAGCCACGTCGACGATCAACTGCACCGTGTCGGGCACCATCCGCGACTCGATGGACGACATCCTCGGCAAGGTGCACGAGGCTGGCCTCACGCTGAAGGCCGGCTGCGGCATCGGCTACGAATTCTCGACACTGCGTCCGCGCGGCGCATACGTGTCGGGTGCGGGCGCCTATACCTCGGGTCCGCTCTCGTTCATGGATATCTACGACAAGATGTGCTTCACCGTGTCGTCGGCCGGCGGCCGCCGCGGCGCGCAGATGGGCACGTTCGACATCGGTCACCCCGACGCGATGGAGTTCATCCGCGCCAAGCGCGAAGCGGGCCGGCTGCGCCAATTCAACCTGTCGCTGCTGATCACCGACGAATTCATGCGTGCCGTGCGCGAAGACAAGGACTGGCAGCTCGCCTTCCCGGTGCGCGCTGCCGAGATCGTCGGCGAAGACACCGCGGATCGCAGCAAATTCCTCTGGCGTGAATGGCCGGACGCGTCCAACTACGTCCACAACGACGAAGGCCTGGTGTTGTGCAAGGTCTACAAGACCCTGCCGGCGAAGCGCATGTGGGACGTGATCATGTCCTCGACGTACGACTTCGCCGAGCCCGGCTTCGTGCTGATCGACCGCGTCAACGAGATGAACAACAACTGGTGGTGCGAGTCGATCCGCGCGACCAACCCTTGCGTCACCGCAGATACCTGGGTGCACACGGACGTCGGTCCGCGCCAGGTGAGCGACCTCATTGGCCAGCAGTTCATGGCGCGCGTCAACGGCGCGGATCACGCGAGCGGTCGCGAAGGTTTCTTCTTCACGGCCGAGAAGCCGGTCGTCAGTCTGGAGACCGCTGAAGGGTATCGCCTGCGGCTGACGCGGGACCACCGCGTCCTGCGAGTGGCCAGTGACACGCGCTACACCACACGAACCGAATGGTGCGAGGCGGGCGAACTGCGCACGGGCGACCGTGTCGTTCTCAATGATCATCGCGCCGCACCGGAATGGGCGGGAGACTACACGCGGGAGCAGGGCTATCTGCTCGGATTGCTGGTCGGTGACGGCACGCTCAAGTCGGACAAGGCCGTGTTGTCGGTCTGGCAGCCCGCGGCGGTGGCCAACGGCGAGCCGGCCGTACTGGCCGGCGGGGTCGTCGCACTCATGGGCGAAGCGCTGGCGGCGGCACAGACGCTGCCGCATCGCGGTGATTTCGCCGGATGGAGCCAGGTCGGTGGCCGCAACGAGTACCGCATGTCGCTGGCGGCTCTGAAGCAGCTGGCGCAGGACGTCGGCATGGAGCCCGGCGACAAGCGCATCACGGCGCGCATGGAGCGCGCATCCAGTGTGTTCCAGCGCGGTTTCCTGCGCGGCCTGTTCGATGCCGACGGCTCCGTCCAGGGCAGCCAGGAAAAGGGTGTCAGTGTCAGGCTCGCGCAGTCCGACTCCGCGCAACTTGAAGCTGTGCAGCGCATGTTGCTGCGACTCGGCATTGCGTCCTGCATTTATCGCGAGCGGCGGCCGGCGGGTTCGAGCCTGTTACCGGACGGCAAGGGCGGCTCGAAGTCGTACGCGACGAGGCCGCAGCACGAACTCGTCGTCAGCGGCGAGAATCTCGCGCTGTTTGCCGAACGCGTGGGCTTCGGGGATTCAGACAAGGCGGTTCGCCTGGGTGCGTCGCTGCGCAGCTATCGGCGCGCCCTCAACCGCGAGCGCTATACGGCGCAGGTCACCGGCATCGTCGATGCAGGGGTCGAAGCTGTTTACGATGTGCAGGTCCCGGGCCTGAACGCATTCGATGCCAATGGCCTGTATGCCCACAACTGCGGCGAGCAGCCGCTGCCGCCGTATGGCTCGTGCCTGCTCGGTTCGATCAACCTGACCAACTTCGTGCGTGATCCGTTCACGGACGAAGCGCGGTTCGATTGGGAGGAATACCGCCAGGTCGTGCGCGTCTTCACGCGCATGCTCGACAACGTGGTCGAGATCAACGGCCTGCCGCTCGAGCAGCAGCGCAACGAGATCACGCGCAAGCGTCGCCACGGCATGGGTTTCCTGGGGCTCGGCTCGACCATCACGATGCTGCGCATGAAGTACGGCTCGCGCGAGGCGGTCGGCTTCACCGAGCGCGTCTCGAAGGAGCTGGCGGTCGCCGGTTGGGAGGCTGGACTGGCCCTCGCTGACGAAAAAGGCGCCGCGCCGATCATGACGGAAGAGTTCGTCGTTACGGCCGAGATGCTGCGCAAGCGTCCGGAGATGGTCCGCGACGGCATCAAGGCCGGTGACAAGTTGCCCGGCCGCGTGCTGCACGCCCGTTACAGCCGCTACATGCAGCGGGTAGCTGAGGTCGCGCCGGAACTCGTCGACAAGCTGGCGCAGCGGGGCGCGCGCTTCACGCACCACAGTTCGATCGCGCCCACGGGCACGATCTCGCTCTCGCTGGCCAACAATGCTTCGAACGGCATCGAGCCGTCGTTCGCGCACCATTACTTCCGCAACGTGATCCGTGAAGGCAAGAAGTCGAAGGAAAAGATCGACGTCTTCTCATTCGAGCTGCTGGCCTACCGTGAGCTGATCAATCCGAACGCGATCCCGGGCGGCACCACCGCGGCGGACAAGCTGCCGGACTACTTCACGACGGCGGACGACATCACGCCGCGCGAGCACGTGGACATCCAGGCGGCCTCGCAGAAGTGGATCGACTCGTCGATCTCGAAGACCGCGAATGTGCCGACGGACTACAACTACGAAGACTTCAAGGACATCTACCTCTACGCGCACGAGCAGGGCCTCAAGGGCTGCACGACCTTCCGCTTCAACCCCGAGGCGTTCCAGGGCGTGCTGGTCAAGGAAGAGGACCTCAAGAACACGACGTACGTGTTCACGCTCGAGGACGGCACCGAGGTCGAGGTCAAGGGCGACGAGCAGCTGGAGTACGACGGCGAGATGCACACCGCCGCCAACCTCTACGACGCCCTGAAAGAAGGCTACTACGGCAAGTTCTGAGGCCAATTGTCCCGGTCGCTCTGCGTTGCAAAGCGCGGGCGACCCGCCAGGAGTTCAAGCGATGAGCGCGCACAAGATCGAGAAAAAGATCACGAAGGTCCGGGTGGTGAAGCCCGGCGAGAAGGAAAAGGCGGAGGCCGAGGCTGCGGCCGCGGCGAAGGCGAAAGAGGCGGTTGTCGACTCCCGCAGCCCGAACGTCATCTGGATGCACGAGAAACTCGAGCGTCCCGAAGAGCTGATCGGTTCCACCTACAAGATCAAGACGCCGGTGTCGGATCACGCGATGTACGTGACGATCAACGACATCCTGCTGAACGAGGGCACGGTGCACGAATCGCGCCGGCCGTTCGAGATCTTCATCAACTCGAAGAATCTCGACCACTACCAGTGGATCGTCGCGCTGACGCGGATCATCTCGGCGGTGTTCCGCAAGGGCGGCGACGTCACGTTCATGGTCGAAGAGCTGAAGGCCGTATTCGACCCGCGCGGCGGCTACTGGCAGGCCGGCGGCAAGTTCATGCCGTCGATCATCGCCGAGCTCGGCCACGTGATCGAAAAGCACATGCAGAAGATCGGCCTGCTGCGCAAACCCGAGATGGACGAGCACCGGCTCAAGCTCATCGCGGACAAGCGCCGCGAATACGAGGCGCAGCAGAAGCAGCAGGACGCCTTCGCCAAGGCCGACTACCCGCAGGGTGCGCAGCTGTGCCTGAAGTGCAGCACCGCGGCCGTCGTCATGATGGACGGCTGCATGACCTGCCTGAACTGCGGCGACTCGAAGTGCGGCTGAACCACTGAGCCTGCCAGCGGCGTGAGATGTCGCACAGCAAATTTGCGCGGAGAGCGCTAAGATTTGCGCCCCATGGCCCTGCTCCGGATTCGATTGAAGATATTTCCGCTGGTACTGCTGCTGACCGCGACGGCGCCGTTTGCCACGACGCACGCGCAGGGCTTCAGTTCCGTCTCGGGCGGAGCGCCCAAAGCCCTGGTCGCGGCACCGTCGGGTGCCGGCACCGAATCGGCCAGCTTGCCGGCCGCTGCCGTCCCGCCCGGCGTCACTGCTCCGTCCCGCAGCTCACCGATCGCAACGCCTGCGTCGGTCGGCATCGTGCCGACCCTCGCGAGCGCGGTGCCGCCGCCACCCGCCTTTGGCGGCACGTTGACAGCTGCCTCGCCGGCTATGCCCGCGCAGCGCGCCAATGCGGGCTCCGTGTCGCCGACCGTTCCGACATCTGCCGCGCCCGTGCCGGCTCCTGTTGCACCGGGCGGTGCAGCCAGCACCGCTCTCAGCGCGGGCAGTGGGGGGTTCAGTTCGGTGAGTGGCGGTGCGCCATCGCTGCCTGTGCCGCCGGCCGCCAGTGCGAATTACGGCGCGGGCTCGGCGTCGGCTTTCGAGATGGCCGAGAAAGTCGTGGTGATCAAGCAAGAGCGGGTGCTGCGCCTGTATCGCCGTGGCCGGGTGATCGCCGAGTACCCGATCAAGCTCGGGCTGAATCCCTACGGCCACAAGCAGCGCGAAGGCGATTTCCGCACGCCCGAGGGCAACTACGAACTCGTCATGCGCAACCCGAAGAGCGAGTTTTTCCTCTCGATCAAGATTTCGTACCCGAACCGTGAAGACGCGGCGGTCGCGCACGAAAGCGGGCATGCGCCCGGCGGGCTGATCATGATCCATGGCCAGCCGAACGAACCGAAGCGCTCCCTCGAGCACTACGCGACGCGCGACTGGACCGATGGCTGCATCGCACTGAGCAATGCCGACATGGTCGACGTGTGGCTGCGGACGACGACCGGGATTCCGATCGAAATCCGGAAATGATGATGAAGCGGGCCGAGGTCGCCATTCCAGCGGGCCCAACCGAGGACGACAATTTCGTCGACGCACGTGTCACGCCAACCGGCAGCCTCGAGAACCTGTCGCAGATGGAGGTCGACCGGCTGCTCGACAGCTCGCGCGGCGGCCTCTACCCGCTGTATCGCCGCTGCTCGCTCGCTGTCCTGAACAGCGGGGGCGAGACCGACGACGCCCGTGCGATCTTCGACCGCTATGCCGATTTCGACATCGACATCGTGCGCCAGGCCTGGGGCATCAAGCTCGAACTGCACAACGCGCCGGCCGCCGCGTTCGTGGACGGCCGCATGATCCGCGGCATCCAGGAGCACCTGTTCGCGGTGCTGCGCGACATCCTCTACATCCACGGCGAAGTCTACGAGCACGGCAGTGTCGAGCTGCGCGAGTCGGCGGGGATCACCAACGCCGTGTACCGAGTGCTGCGCAATGCGGGCCTGCTGCAGCCGCGTGTGCGGCCCGATATCGTCGTGTGCTGGGGCGGACACTCGATCGGCCGCGACGAGTACGAATACACCAAGCTCGTGGGCTACGAACTCGGCTTGCGCGGGCTCAACGTCTGCACGGGTTGCGGACCGGGCGCCATGAAAGGCCCGATGAAAGGCGCGACGATCGGCCATGCCAAGCAACGCATCCCGGCGGGCCGCTACATCGGCCTGACCGAGCCGGGCATCGTCGCAGCCGAGCCACCGAACGCGATCGTCAACCAACTTGCCATCCTGCCGGACATCGAGAAGCGCCTCGAAGCGTTCGTCCGCATCGGCCACGGCATCGTCGTGTTCCCGGGCGGTGCCGGCACGGCCGAGGAAATCCTGTATCTCGTCGGCATCCTGCTCGACCCGCAGAACGAGCCGCAGCCGTTTCCCGTCGTGTTCAGCGGGCCGCGCGGCAGCGAGGAATACTGGCACCAGGTCGACGCGTTCCTGGTCGGCACGCTCGGCGAGCGCGTGCGCCAGTGCTATCGCGTCATCGTGGGCGATCCGGCCGAGGTGGCACGCGAGATGCTGCGTGGCATGGCTGCGGTGCGCGAATACCGCCGCCGCGCGAAGGACGCCTACAACTTCAACTGGCTGCTGCGCATTCCGCACGACATGCAGCAGCCGTTCGAGCCCACCCACGCGGCCATGGCAGGACTCAAGCTGCATCGCGATTCGCCGCCGCACCAGTTGGCGGCGGAATTGCGTCGCGCGTTCTCGGGTATCGTCGCCGGCAACGTCAAGGAATCCGGGCTGCGGCTGATCGACGAGCACGGCCCGTTCGAGCTGCATGGCGATGCGGAGCTGCTACAGCCACTTGACGCGCTGCTCGGGTCGTTCGTGCGGCAACGCCGCATGAAGCTCTCGGGTGAATACCAGCCCTGCTATCGCATCGTCGCCTGATCGTTGCCTCGCTCCCCGCCAGCGGGGGAGGTCGCAGACTGTGACCCAGTACCGGACGCTGGCAGGCCGCTTCGGTACCGTGCGGCCATCGTGGCATCAATGAAATACCGCAATGTCTGAGCGCAAGCCGGAGGTTCCCGTCGGCACCCGCGCGCCGCCGCGCGACAAGCCTCTCCCCCCCGAGCGCCCGTTGACGGCGAGCGAGGCCGGCCCGCGTCGTGGCACCAACAAGTTTGGTGCCGCCACGGACGGTTGGGACGCCTACAACGACTGGCTGGGCCGGGCCCGGCAACCAGCGCCGCCTTCACGGCAGGCAGTGATCAGCAAGTCCCTCTACAGCATCGCGAGCTACAAGAGCTGGGCCGACAAGGCGCGCGGGGCCTTCGACAAGCCCAAGTAAGCCCCCGCATGACCATGCGGCACCGGCCGTGTGGTGATGCAGGACTTCTGGCATCGCAGTAGCTCCGTCTTTTCGATTAAAGTCTGCTCCCCGGCCCGAATCCCATGGAACGACTGCTGAAGTGGCTCGACGACCTGGACGATCTCACGGACGTCTTCCGCGTGCAGGCACCGTCGGTGATCATCACCGCGCTGCTCGTCGTGGCGTTCGTCGCGGGCCTCGGTGCGCTCCTGCTGCTCGGGCCGCCGGACTTGCTCGCCGCACCCTGACGCGGGATCCCAGCAATGACTGAGAACGACAAGCACCCACCGGGTGAGGATGAACTGCGCGCGCGACTGAGCGACGAGCAGTTCCAGGTTACCCAGAACAAGGGTACCGAACGGGCCTTCACCGGCCGCTACCTGCACAACAAGGACCCGGGCGTGTACACGTGCGTCGTGTGCGATGCCGGGCTGTTCGCATCGGACACGAAGTACGATTCCGGCTCGGGCTGGCCTTCGTTCTGGCTGCCGCTGGCGGGTGACCGTGTCGTTACGCACCGCGACGCCAGCCACGGCATGGTGCGGACCGAGGTCACCTGTGCGAACTGCGGCGCACACCTCGGCCATGTGTTCGAGGACGGCCCGCAACCCACGGGGCTGCGCTACTGCGTCAACTCGGCTGCGCTCGAATTCAAGAAGAAGGACTGACTCATGCGCCGGATCTTTTCCACATTGACCCTGCCGGTCGCTGCCGTCGCCCTGGCCTGCGGGGCGCTCGCGGGCTGCGCGCGTTCGCCACTGCCGGCGGTTGCGCCCGCCAACCAGGTGGCCGCGCTCGAAGTCACGGAGCTGGTCGTCGGCCAGGGCACCGTAGCGACGCCGGGTTTGAGGGTTACCGTGCATTACACGGGCTGGATGTACGACCACACGCGCCCGGAAAAAAAGGGTACCGAGTTCGACAGCTCGCGCAAAAGCGGACAGCCGTTCAGTTTCGTGCTGGGCCAGAAGCAGGTCATTGCCGGCTGGGACCAGGGCGTGACCGGCATGCAAGCGGGTGGTCAGCGGCGGCTGGTGATCCCGTCGGCGCTGGCATACGGCGACCGCGGCGCCGGTGGCGTGATTCCGCCGGGCGCTACGCTCGTGTTCGACGTCGAACTGCTTGCGGTTCAGCCGTCGCGCTGACGCCGCGACCGCGTCATTTTACCGCGGGGTTCAGCGAATACGTGCCGGTGAGCGTGGCCTCGGCCAGCACGTGCCGGGCGATGGCGTCCTTCACCTGCTGACCCGTGAACGCACCCTCGACCGGGCAGCGCGCGAGGTCGATCGCGTACAGCGTGAAATGATAGTGATGCAGCAGCGTGTCGTTCCACGGCGGGCAGGGACCGTCGTAGCCGAAATACTGGCCTGCCATGTCCTTGTCGCCGGCAAACCAGAGCGTGTAGTCGTTCTGTCCCTGGCGTGATCCCCGCGGACCGTGTGGCTCGCGTTTGCCGCGCGCAGTTACGCCATCGCAGGCAAAACCGGCCGGAATTTCGCTGACCGACGGCGGAATGTCGACCAGCACCCAGTGCCAGAAACTGGTTCGCGGCAGGTCGGCCGGCACGCTGCGACCCTCCTGGTTCACGTCGTCCGTGCGGGTCGGCACGTCGACGTCGACGCACAGCAGCACCAGCGATTTTGCCGTCGAGGGCACGCCCGTCCAGCGCAGGTGCGGGTTGCGGTTGCCGCTCATGCGGACGTGCTGTGCCGGATCGGGCGAGCAGAACGCGAACTCTGCGGGGATCTGCTGGCCGTGGACGAAGTTCGAAGACAACAGGTGCACTGCGGGTCACTCCTTGGCTTGCCTGCGCCCGATTCTGCCATGGCCCGGCGGCGGACCGGCAGCGTTCTGGCACACTGCAGTCCCGTCCTTTACCGCTCGGACGCTGCCATTGTCCGCAGGCTCGACCGACACCGCTGCAACGTTTCGCCCACCCGTGCCGCTGGCCGTCCAGATTGCCGGTCCGGCCGGCACCATCGAAGCGCGCGTTGAAGATCCGCTGCCAGTCGGGGCGACCCGACGGGTCATCGGCGTCGTCTGCCACCCGCATCCGCTCTTCGGCGGCACGATGCAGAACAAGGTCGTGCACACCGCTGCCCGGGCCATGCAGGAGGCGGGGGCGGCGACTGTGCGTTTCAATTTTCGTGGCGTGGGTGCCAGCGCAGGCCAGCACGACCGCGGCGTTGGCGAACTCGCGGATGCGCTCGCCGTGATCGACTGGACTCGCCGGTACTTCGACTGCGACGCGCTGTGGCTCGGCGGGTTCTCGTTCGGCGCGGCGACCGCCCTGCAGGCGGCGGCACGCGGTGCACGGCCGGCGCGGCTCGTGACGATCGCGCCGCCGGTCGGCCGCATCATCACCGAACCCGTGCCGCGTCCGGACTGTCCCTGGCTGATCGTGCAGGGCGACCAGGACGAACTCATCGACATCGAAGCCGTGCGTTCGTGGGCGCGCAGCTTTGTGCCCGAACCCGAGTTGACGGTGATCGCGGGCGCCGAGCACTTCTTCCACGGCAAGCTCGGCGAGCTGCGTTCGGGCGTCCTCGCATTCCTGCGCAAGGCCTGAAAATATCGCTGCGGCGGCTGCGAAACGCCCAAAAAAAACGCCGGGGTGCGTGAGCACCCCGGCGTCATCAGCGAAAAAATCGCTTTGGTCAGCTCGCGCTCAGTTCACGAACCCCTTGAGGTTCTTGAGCGGCATCACGCGGACCTTCTTGCTGGCCGGCTTGGCCTTGAAGACCATCTTTTCGCCGGTGAAGGGATTCACGCCTTCGCGCGCCTTGGTGGCGGGCTTCTTGACGACCTTCATCTTGGCGAGACCCGGAAGCGTGAAGATGCCGTGGCTCTTCAGGCTCTTCTTGATCACGGTGTTGAGCGATTCGAAAACCGAGCTCACCTGCTTCTTCGACAGGCCCGTGTCCTTCGAGACGTGCGCGAGGATGTCGGACTTGGTCGGAGCAGAGCTCTTCTTGGCTGCCATCTTGATGTATCTCCTAGTTGTGCTGCGGGCCGCTGGCCCTTGGTTAGTCTGTCAGCACGCGAAAAATACCATGAAAACTAGGCTTGTTAATACGTTGAACCTGTTTTTTCCCGATTTTTTAGTGTTGCGGCGAATCAGTCGCCGAAGAATTCGCGCTTGAACTGCACCGAGCGCCGTCCGCCGCCCGCCACCGGCTCGACGTCGATGTTGAAGACGAGGATCTCGTCGCCGTTGATGCCGACCTCGCCGATGAAGTACACGGCCGGCCCTTCCTGTACGCGCCGCATCGTCAGGCTCTTCAGCTGCCCGTTCAGGTTGTGCGCGGAGGCCGACACCGTGCCATCGACGGGTTTGGCGGCGCCGCCAGGCGTCTTGGTGAGCATAGCCACGTTTAACAGCACTCGGCTCGGGCTGCGTTCGATGCCATAGGCGCGGGCCACTTCCGGCGTCAGCTGGTCCGTCCGGATTGCGTTGTAGTGGACTTCGAGGTCGTCGAAATCCTTCTGCGTGTCTTCTGTCGGGCGGGCAGTTTGCGGTTGCCGGTCGATGTCCGCGCCGCAACCTGCCACGAGCAGCAGGCCGGCAGCGGCCAGCAGCACGGTTGCCGCGCAACGGTGACGCGTTGAAAAAGAGCTGTGATTCCCGGTGTCTGGAGTGGGCATGGCAGGTTCCTCCCGAACTTCGCGCGAGGGTGGCGCAGGGCACTGGCTCGACGCAGTCGAGCGCGCCTGACTATAGCGCCGGTTTCATCGCGAGCGTAACAGGGCGTGCCAGCGCAGCGCGTCCGCGCACCGCGCGTCAATCTGCCCGTGCGACCGACAGGACGCTTTGCAGTGCGGCAGGAATCTGGTCCACGCCATGCAGTCGCACGCGCTTGTCGCGGCCGGTTTGACCGGCATCCAGCGACACACGGGACTTGGGCAGTCCGCATGCCTCGGCAATGAAGGCGAGCAACGCCGAATTCGCGCGGCCATCGACGGGTGGTGCATTGAGCCGGATCTTGAGACGGTCGCCGAAGAGACCCGCAAATTCCGTGCGCGACGCTCGCGGCTGGACGCGAACGTCGAGCACCCAGTCCGTCCCGTCGCGGCGTAGTGGTTCGGTCATGCAGCTCGGCGCCGTCGCGCCGCCGCCCTGCTCATCGCAGCAGGATCTGCAGCGCCTGCAGCGCGATCAGCAGGAAGACCGCCGACAGGTCGAGTCCGCCCAGCGGCGGAACGACGCGGCGAATCGGCGTGAGCAGCGGCTCCACCAGCTTGCTCAGGATCTGCGCAGCCGGGTTGTAGGCCGCGCCCGCGAACCAGCTGAGCAACGCGTACAGCAGCACCGCGAAGAAATAGAACTGCAGCACGGTCTGCAGCAGGCCGCGGAGGCCGCCGAGCAGGATCGATTCCAGCCCGAAGTGACCGCCCGCCACGCCGTGAAGCAGCGCGGTGCCCGCGAACTGCACGATCAGCAGCGCCACCACCGTTGACGGATCGAGGCGCTTGCCGGGCGGCATGAACTTGCGCAGCGGCAGCACCAGCGGATTCGTTACCTTCAAGACCGCCTCGCCGAACGGGTTGCGGAAGTCGGCACGCACGAGCGGCATCAGCACTCGCAGCAGGAACGCGATCACGACCAGCGTGAACAGCGCGGTGAGAATGAAGTGCAGGGCCTGCATGTACGGTTCCGGTTCGGGTGGGTATCAGAGCGTGCCGAATTCCTGCGCGAGCGCGGTGGACCTGCGCGCGCCGGCCGCCACCGCCGCCGCAAAAATACCACGCACACCGGCCGCTTCGAGCACCTCGAGCGCGGCCGCCGTCGTGCCGCCCTTCGAAGTCACCTGGGCGCGCAATTCGGCCGGTGGCTCGGCGGCTTCGGCCGCCATCCGCCCCGAACCACGTGCCGTCTCTACAGCGAGCTTGCGCGCCGTCACTGGATCGAGTCCAAGCTCGGTGCCAGCCGCTTCGAGGCATTCGATCAACAGGAAGAAATACGCCGGACCACTGCCGGACACGGCGGTGACGACGTCGAGCTGCGATTCGTCGGGGACCCACACCGTCGGGCCGCAGGCGGCGAGGATCGTCTCGGCTGTCTGGCGCGAAGCTGCGTCGACCCCAGGCATGGCATACAGCGCCGTAATGCCCGCGCCGATCAGCGCGGGTCGATTCGGCATCGTGCGGATCAGCGGCACGCCTGGGCCCAGCCAGCGCGCGAGGTCCTGCAACCGGATACCGGCGGCCACTGAAATGACGAGAGCTCCGGCAGTGGCCACCTGGTCCGCGATCGAGCGGGCGACCTGCGCCATGTGTTGTGGCTTCACGGCGAGCACGACCGTGCGGGCACCGACGACGGCTGATGGTGCATCGGCCACCGTCGTGACGCCGTAATCGTGCTCGAGGCGCGAGCGCTGCGAGGCCTCCGGATCGGCCACCACGATCGAGGAGGTCGGCGTGCCGCGCGCGAGCAGGCCTCCGATCAGGCCCGTCGCCATGTTGCCGCCACCCACGAAAGCGATCCGATTGGTCATGCTGTGATTGCTCCTGCCGCCGTGATCAGCCCGGGCGGCGTCCGAAAATGGCTGTGCCAACGCGCACGATTGTCGCGCCTTCGAGCACGGCGGCTTCGAGATCGTCACTCATACCCATCGATAAGGTGTCGAGCGCGTGGCCAGTCGCGTTGAGCGACTGCATCAGTTCACGCAGCTGCCGGAACGGCCGCCGCTGGGCCTCCAGGCCGGTCGCCGGCGGCGGGATGCACATCAATCCCCGCAACCGAAGCCGCGGCATGGCAGAGACAGCCGCCGCGAGTGCCGGTGCCTCTGCCGGAGAGACCCCGCCTTTGCCGGGTTCGTCGGCCAGCCTGACTTGCAGCAGCACCTGCAGGCGCGCCGCATGGGGCGGTCGCTGGGCGCTCAGGCGCGAGGCAATCCGCTCGCGATCCAAGGTGTGCACCCAGTCGAAGCATTCGGCGACTTCGCGTGTCTTGTTGCCCTGCAGTTGCCCGATGAAGTGCCAGTTGAGACCCGGCGTGCCGGCAAGCGCTGCGACCTTGTCGATCCCTTCCTGGACGTAGTTCTCGCCGAATTCAGTTTGCCCGGCCGCCACCGCCGCCCGCACCAGCGCCGCCGGCTGCTGCTTGCTGACCGCCAGCAGGCGTACCGAACCCGGGGCCCGATCAGCGCTTTCGGTGGCCCGGACGATGCGCGCGCGTACAGATTGCAGTGCTGCGGGTGAGAACTGCGGAGCGGTTAACATATTGGGGTCCGAGGGGCTGATCTATACTTTGCCGGCCTGCAAGACCTGTCCGGTTCCGGATTCGGCTCGCAGGCTAGAGGGAGCCGACACGATGGCCGTGGACATTGCCCAGTTGCTGGCATTTGCCGTCAAGAACAACGCCTCCGACCTGCACCTGTCGTCGGGCGTACCGCCCATGATCCGTGTCGATGGCGACATGAAGCGGATCAACATGCCGCCGCTGACGCACAAGGAAGTGCACAGCATGGTGTACGACATCATGAATGACAAGCAACGGAAGGCGTACGAAGAGTTCTACGAGACGGACTTTTCGTTCGAAATTCCGAAGCTCGCACGCTTCCGCGTCAACGCATTCAACCAGAACCGCGGCGCGGCCGCCGTGTTCCGCAACATCCCCTCGGTGGTGTTGTCGCTCGACGACCTGAACGCGCCGAAGATCTTCAAGGACATTGCGATGCAGCCGCGCGGCCTGGTGCTCGTCACCGGCCCCACCGGCTCGGGTAAGTCGACGACGCTCGCCGCGATGATCAACTACGTCAACGACAACCGGCCGGACCACATCATCACGATCGAGGATCCGATCGAGTTCGTGCACGAGTCGAAGCGCTGCCTGATGAACCAGCGCGAAGTCCACCGCGACACGCTCGGTTTCAGCGAGGCTTTGCGCTCGGCGCTGCGCGAGGACCCCGACGTCATCCTCGTCGGCGAAATGCGCGACCTTGAGACGATCCGTCTCGCACTGACCGGCGCCGAGACGGGCCACCTGGTGTTCGGCACGCTGCACACGAGTTCGGCCGCCAAGACCATCGACCGCGTCGTGGACGTGTTCCCGGCGGCGGAAAAGGAAATGGTCCGCGCGATGCTCTCCGAATCACTGCGCGCCGTCATCTCGCAGACGTTGCTGAAGCGCATCGGCGGCGGCCGCATCGCGGCCCACGAGATCATGATCGGCACCCCCGCGATCCGTAACCTGATCCGCGAGGGCAAGATCGCGCAGATGTATTCGGCGATCCAGACCGGCCAGCAGAACGGCATGCAGACGCTCGACCAGTGCCTGAAGGAGTTGCTGCAGAAAGGCCTGATCACCAAGGAAGAGGCGCGTTTCCGCGCACAGAACAAGGAGGACTTCTAGGCGGCGACACCGACGCCTGAGAAAACACCATGGATCGCGATACCAGCATCAAGCTCATGCAGGACCTGCTGCGCCGAATGGTCGAGCGCGACGGTTCCGACCTCTTCATCACCGCCGGCTTCCCGCCGGCGATCAAGATCGACGGCGAGATCAAACCGCAGACCAACCAGCCGCTGACGCCCGAGCAGGCGCAATTGCTCGTGCGCGCGATCATGAACGACCGCCAGACCAAGGAATTCGACTCGACGCGCGAATGCAACTTTGCGATCGCGCCGCCGGGCATCGGCCGCTTTCGCGTCAGCGCCTTCGTGCAGATGGGGCTCACCGGCGCGGTGCTGCGCACCATCAATATCAAGGTGCCGACGGTGGACGAGCTGGAGCTGCCGCCGATACTCAAGGAAATCGTGCTGTCCAAGCGCGGCCTCTGCATCCTGGTCGGCGCGACCGGGTCGGGCAAGTCGACTTCGCTCGCCGCGATGCTGGATTACCGCAACGACAAGACCCGCGGCCACATCATCACGATCGAGGACCCGATCGAGTACGTCCACACCCACCGCAACTGCGTCGTGACGCAGCGCGAGGTGGGCGTCGACACCGAAAGCTGGCACATGGCGCTGAAGAACACGCTGCGCCAGGCGCCCGACGTGATCCTGATCGGCGAAATTCGCGACCGCGAAACGATGGAATACGGCATCCAGTTCGCCGAGACCGGCCACCTGGTGCTTGCGACGCTGCACGCCAACAGCGCCAACCAGGCGATGGACCGCATCATCAACTTCTTCCCGGAGGACCGGCGCGAGCAGTTGCTGATGGACCTTTCGCTGAACATCCGGGCCATGATCGCGCAGCGCCTGATCCCGCGCGAGACGGGCAAGGGGCGCATCGCTGCGATGGAAGTGATGCTGAATACGCCATTGATCGCCGACCTGATCTTCCGCGGCGAGGTCAGCGCCATCAAGGAGATCATGGCCAAGTCGAACCGGCTCGGCATGAAGACCTTCGACCAGGCGCTGTTCGAGCTGTTCGAGGCCGGGATCATTTCGTATGAGGAAGCGCTGCGCAACGCCGACTCCAAGAACGAGATCCGGCTGCGCATCAAGCTCGAGAGCAAGCGCGAGAAGTCAGCTCACCCCGACGAGTCTGGCGCGCTCAAGATTCTCGAGGAAGAGGAATGATGGCGACCGAAACCCCCGATCTCGATGCAGCCTCTCCACCGCAGGAGCGGATGCCGGATGACGGCGGTCTGGTGGGTGTCGACACGGCTCGCAGCTTCGTGCTGAACACCAAGCCACTGTTCAAGCTGATGGTCGAGAAGAAAGCGTCCGACCTTTTTTTCAGCTCGAACGCCCCGATCAAGATCAAGATCGAGGGCAAGATCGTCCCGGTCAACAAGCAGGTGCTGACGGCAGACCAGGTGCGCCAGGCCGCGTACGGCCTGATGAACCAGGAACAGATCGATTACTTCCAGCAGGAACTGGAGATCGACTTCGCGATCTCCGAGCCGGGCCTCGGGCGCTTCCGCATCGCGGTCTTCCACCAGCGCGGCAACCCCGCAATGGTGCTGCGCTATATCACCGCCGACATGCCGTCGCTCGAAGAACTCGGCCTGCCGATGATCATGAAGGACCTGGTCATGATCAAGCGCGGGCTGGTGCTCATGGTGGGCGCCACCGGCTCGGGCAAATCGACTTCGCTCGCGGCCATGCTCAATTTCCGCAACGAGACCTCGTCCGACCACATCCTGACGGTTGAGGACCCGATCGAGTTCCTGCACCGGAACAAGAAGTCGATCGTCAACCAGCGCGAGGTGGGGCTCGACACGAGGTCGTTCCATCGCGCGCTCCGCAGCGCCATGCGCGCCGCGCCGGACGTGATCCTGATCGGCGAAATCCGTGACCGTGAGTCGATGGAATACGCGCTGACGTTCGCGGGCACTGGCCACCTGTGCCTCGCGACGCTGCATGCGAACAACGCGGCCGAGACGCTCGATCGCATCATCAACATGTTCCCGCGCGACCAGCACTCGCAGATCTTCCTCGACCTGTCGCAGTACCTGAAGGCGATACTTTCCCAGCGCCTGGTCATGGGCAAGGACGGCAAGCGTGTCGCCGCGCTCGAAGTGCTGCTGAACACGCCGCACGTGCAGGAACTGATCAAGAAGGGCGACGTGATCGGCGTCAAGGAATCGCTGATTCGCAGCAGCGAGAAGGGCGTGCAGAGCTTCGACATCGCGCTCTACGAGCTGTTCAAGCAGGGCAAGGTCACGCTTGAGGAGGCGATCTCGAACGCGGATTCGCGCACGAACCTCGAGGCGAAGATCAACTTCGGTTGAGCTCGGTGCGACAGGTGTTCCCGGCTTGACCGCGGTCTCGCTGGCGTCCGTTCCGGTTCTTGTTCCGGCGAGCGGAAAGGCAGACACGCTCGCCGGAACAAGAACCGGAACGGACGCCTGTGAGACCGCGCCTGAGCGACCGGAATCGACGCCGATCATCACCGCAACCGCAGCTTCACCGCCGATTTCGCTCGCACGGCGCATGCAGCGTCGATAGTCGCCACCTCAGCGTGATGCTGCCTGGCTTGACGAGCCACGCCCTCAAGAGGGCCGCGAGCCCACCCCGACACTCCGCGACGCCTGCGGCCTGCGCTTGGCAGTCGTTGTTGGCTCTGTTTCCGCAACCTGTTGGCTCCGGCCGCAGCTTCCAGTAGAAAGCAGTAATTCGCCGATGTCGCATACCGGCCATCGGACCTCTAAACAGGTGCGCTCGCGGTTCCGGCAGTGGGCGGCCGACACCGGTCACTCGCGCGAGGTCGCGGAGGGGGGCATCACACCCAATACTTCGACCGCTGTAACGTATGCTATCGGCGCGCCATGATCCCGACATCCTCAGCATGCGAAGTCAGTCGTCCAGGCGACGCACACACCGACTCCTGATCCTACTGTTTCTCGTAGGGAGCCTCTGGGCCTTGGTCTGGTCGGTGACCTCGGCGTTGGTGCCGTGGCTCGCGCGAGCGACACTTCCGGCAGTGCAGGCCCGGCTGGAGCCAATTGGCATCGGGCTGGGCGACATCGCCTTCTCGGGCCTTCGGATCTCGCCTTGGTTGAACGGCCTCGTGCTGAGTGATCTGCAAGCTCGGCTCGATCTGAAACCCCAGGATCGGATTCAGCTGCGCTCGCGGCTCGACATCGCGACACTCGAGGTGCGACTGACCCACCCGTTCAGCCTGCGCGGCACCGTTCAGGCCACTGGCTTGGAGATCCGCCTCGATCCATCGGATCGCCCACCGCAGTTGCCATTTGACCGCCTTTCCAACGCCCGTTTGGCAATCGGCGACGTTCCACTGGGCGACCCTCGACGGGCTGCGAATGCGATCCGCGAGAAGCTGCAGGCGCTGTTCTCCGAGAATCACGCGATCGGCGAGGTCGAGTTCAGCGGCGAGGTCATCCTCGACATCGAGGGTGTCGCCCAGGTCGCAAACCTCTATACCGAGCGCGTGGGAGAGACCTTCAAGCTGCGGTTCCGGGAAGACGACATCCGGGCGATCGCGCAGGCCAAGGGCATGGACTTGGTCCCCGAGCAGATCGAGATCGTATCGCTCTACCCGCTGCGGGCGCCCGTGATCCTGGTGCTGACCGACCAGGCACGCGCGCTCGCGATACAGCACGCGCCGGAGGATGTCTGGCTCCAGGATGCGATGCAGCATGTGATATGGAGCTTCCTGCTGACCCGCACCTTCGGGCCGGTATTCGCAACCACGATCACCGATGCCCAAGAGCTGCGGCCGGGCAATACCCCGAACGAGCGCGCCATGGACTTCCACAACAATGCCATCGGTCGGCGCTTGGCCTCCGAGAATGTCCCGCTTGTTGCGCTGCCGCAGCGCGTCCGGTCGGACCCTGACGTCATCCGCCACCCCGAGGAGGTCGAGCCATTCGGCGAGGATCGCCTCCTGCGCTGAACAAGGATCCGTAAGGAGCCCGGCCACGTGCCGGGCTCCTTGTTTCAATCACCCGAGTCAGGCCGCTCCGGGTCAATCTCGCACCCAGTGGGCTCCTCCTCGGTTGTTGACGCAGCAGCGCAGGGATGGCGGAGGAACGCAGCAGGTCAGTCGTTTTGCTATCGGATAGCAGACTGCGTAGAGGCGAGGCATCGGTGATTTGGCCTGAGTCGAGACTGGTCGATGTCGAACCGTTGCCCTGCAGATTGGTTTGATGATACGGATTGGCGGCGTCAATGTTTCCAGGCAGCACTCGCTCGGTGACCTGAATCGCCATCACCCGTTTGGGGGATTCCGACACAAGGAATTGAGCGTAGGGTCGCAGGCGAGTGGTGACGGTGGGACAGCCGCTGTTGCCAAACAATGCCATCACAAAGGCGCGAATACGCGCGGCAGGAGAAGCAAATGCGGATGCAAGCAATTGGTTCGTCCATGGTTGCGACACTGGGTGCCGCGCTCGCATTGACGAGTGCGCCGGCGATGGCCGGCAAGCCCGGCGGCGGAACCGGGACCTACAACCCCGAGATCGCCTACACGTCGAATCAGGGCTCGGCATGGTCGGTCTACCTTGCCAACGCCGATGGCACCAATCCGGTGGCGGTTTACTCTCGGAGGAAAGGTGGCGGCGTAGGCAGGGTCGACTTCGTGCCGGGCAGCGGGCCGGCGGGAGGCCAGCTCGTTTTTCAGCCCACGCTCGGATCAATCAGCGTGCTTACGTACACAGCGGGCACGGGCGGGATTAAGGTCACCAACATCCGCGCGCTGGTGACTGAACAGTCGCTGTTGCTTACTTCCGTAGACGTCTCGCCGGACGGCCTGTACGTCCTTTACAAAGTCGGCAACGGAGACAACACCTCAACGCTGAAGGTGATTCCGATCGGCGGCGGTCCCGTCGCAAATATCAGCACGGGTTACTTCGTGGAAGCGGTCTGGTCGCGCGACATGGCTCCAAATCCCAGGATTGCGGTTTCCATCGGATTCGGCGGCAACTCCGGCTTGCCGAGGATTGAAACGATTACCCTGAATTCCGATTTCAGTTTTTTAAGCACATCGGGCCCTATCTACGCACCGTGCACTGATTGCACATCCATCGCCATCGAGTTTGCAAGGACTGAGGACGACATTCTCTTTAGCGTCGCAGGAGGAGCATCCTCCGGCAGCATGGGGAACATCCCCGCCATCGGCGGGGCCGTAGTTCCCTACAACGGGGTTAGTGGCTTCTCCCCGTGCTTCAACGCGAACGACACCAGGATGTACTACAAGAATGGCAGCAGCGTGCTGTACGCGCTCGACCTTGCGACCCAGCTTAGTACGACAGTGTCGGTCGGCTCCGTTAACGTATTTGACGTTCGCCCATAAGCAGCATGGTTACAACGCGGCTGCCATCCTGAGATGTACCCCGGGGGCGAGTCATGCGCAACTTGCGCATGACTCGCTAGGGACGGTATCGGCTCGGGCACCGACACGAATCGGTGACAGAACCTGATTGTTGCTGCGCATTCTGCAGACACCGCAGTGCTCATCCAGACGGCCGAGCTGGAGTTTGGGTCGCGCACCTCCCCTGGCTGGGGATGGTCCGACGCGCGATGGTCAGCTTCCACGCAGGTTCCTTGCGCCGTGCGAGGTTCTCGGGCCTGCCCGAGAACCCGCTCAGGCGCGGCGTATCGAGCGTTCGATCCGGCCTGTCCTGCCGGGAGCGTGTCTGCCGTTCCGCTCCCGGCAGGACAGGCCGGATCGAACGCCATCGACCGACCGCCTCGATCGGGTCTCTCGAGGACTCCGCAAGCAGCGCAACAGCGCTAGACGGACACCGGCGGAAACACCGCATTCGCGTCGAACACGGGTCCGTCGACGCAGACACGCTTCATCGCGAGCGAGCCATCAGGCTGCACGACTGGCACGGCGCACCCGGCGCAGCCGCCGACCGCGCAGGCCATGAATTCTTCGAGTGACGCCTGGCATGGCACGCCGAACCTGCGTGCCACACGCGCCGTCGCCTGCAGCATCGGCGTCGGGCCGCACGCAAACATCTCGACCTCGCCGAGCGCCTGCGCGTCGAGCGACTCAAGCCAATGCGCGGCGAGATCCGTCACATAGCCGTGAAAGCAACCGGGGAATCCGCCAAAGCTCGCAAGGCGGCTCGCGATGCCCCAGTCGTCCAGCAGCGGCATGCACGCGATCGCTTCGCCCGGCATGCCGGGCACGAGAATCTGCGAGGGCCGTGCACGGAACGGGAACTCGACCTCCGAGCCCATCAGCACCAGCGTCTGCCAGGGCGCTTCGGCACGGCGCGTCTTCAGCGATTCCGCCAGAAACACCATCGGCGGAACGCCGACACCGCCGCCCACGAGCAATGTCCGCGGCCGCTCCGGGTGCGCGACGAAGCCCTGGCCGATCGGCCCGAGCACACTGATCGTGGCACCCACTGGCTGCTGCGAAAGTGCCTTGAGTCCGGGGCCCACGACCTTGTAGAGGATCTCGATCCAGCCGGCCCGCGCATCGACACGCATGAGCGACAGCGGCCGGCGCATCGGGCGTTCGGGGTCGCACGTCAGGTGCGCGAAGCTGCCCGGCAGCGCGGCGGCGGCGCACTTCGGCGCCTGGATACGAATCACGAACTGTTCGCCCGGGTACCCCTGCTGCGAGAGCAACCGGCCGTCCTCGACGAAGATCGCGTCGCGGTGGTGACGCTGGTCGGGCGCCGTGCCGCGACCGCGTCCCGCGGTGTCGATGGTGCAGGTGGCAGGACCGGGGTTGCTCATTCGACTCAGACCTCGCGCCTGCCGGCCTGCACGTTGCGGACCTGCACGTTGCGCACGATCGTTGCGAGCACCGCCATGCGCACGGCGACGCCGTTACGGACCTGCTGCTGCACGGCCGATGGCGGGCCGTCCGCGATCGCACTGGTGATTTCGACGCCGCGGTTCATCGGGCCGGGATGCAGCACGATCGCGCCCTTGTTCGCGTGCAGGATGCTGCGCTCCGTGATGCCCCATTCCTTCAGGAACGCATCGACGTCCGGGATCTGCGACTGGTCCATGCGCTCCTTCTGGATGCGCAGCGCCATGATGACGTCGGCGCCGCGGATCCCGTCCTCGAGCGACGTGCAGCGTTGCGCACCCGGGAACTCGTCGGCTTCGGGGGCAAGGCTGGCCGGGGACACGAAGCGCAGTTCGCCGACGCCGAGCGTCTGCAGCGCGGTCCCGGTCGAACGTGCGACACGGGAATGGCGGATGTCGCCCACGACCGCGACGCACAGGTTCTGCAGGTCGCCCTTGCGCTGGCGGATGGTCAGCACGTCCAGCAGTCCCTGGGTTGGATGCGAGACATGCGCCTCGCCCGCGTTCAGCACGCTGACGTGGGGCTGCACGTGGCGCGCGACCAAGGCCGGCAGGCCGGGCTCGGAGTCGCGCATCACGAACACGTCCACCATCATCGCCTGCAGCGTGTAGATGGTGTCGAGCACGGTCTCGCCCTTCACGCGCGAGGAGGAGTGCAGGTCGAGGTTGACGACATCCGCGCCCAGGCGCGTGGCGGCGAGTTCGAACGAGACGCGCGTGCGTGTGCTCGGCTCGAAGAACAGGTTTGCCACCGTGCGGCCGAGCAGCGCGCCGTCGCGGGCGGGCAGGTCGCCGGGTTCGCGGACGTAGAACTGCGCGAGGTCGAGCAGGTGCACGATCTCGTCGCGCGCAAGGCCTTCGAGCGTGAGCAGGTGGCGCAGGCGGCCAGCATGGTCGCGCTGCAGGTCCCGGCCGGTGTCAGTTTTCAAGTCGTGCCCATCCAGGTCAGCAGGATCAACCGCGCCGCGTTCGCATCGATGTCCTCGGGACGGATGCGACGCGCGCGCATTCCGGAGCGGCGCTCGCTGCGCAACTCGTCGTAAGCGGCATTGGACGTCAGGCGCTCGTCCACGTAGTCGACCGGCAGCCCCGAACGCCGCGCGAGCTTGTCGCCAAAGGCGCGGCAGGTTGCCGTCGTCGTGGTGTCCGAGTCGTCCATATTATAAGGGAGCCCGACCAGCAGCCGGGTCGGGGCCCATTGGGCAATGCACGTATCGACGGCGGGCCAGTCCGGCGCTCCATTCCGGGCCGGCAGGGTACCGATCGCAGTGGCCGAACCGGTCATCGTCTGCCCGACTGCGATGCCGATGCGGCGGGTGCCGAAATCGAACGCGAGCACAACCTCGCCCGAGGACGGATGCCCGCCGTGGGCGGCGGGTGGAGGCGGGTCGTCTTTGTGGCTCGGAATCAGGCGTGGCCCGCGTCGCTGCTGAGGGAGAGCAGGTCGATGCCCAGCAACCGGGCGGCCGCGCTCCAGCGCTGCTCGATGGGCGTCGCGAACAGCACGCGCTCGTCCGCATCCACCGAGAGCCAGGCATTGCGCGCCATCTCGTCCTCGAGCTGGCCGGCGTCCCAGCCCGCGTAACCCAATGCGATGACGGCGCTGCCGGGGCCTTCACCGGCAGCAAGGGCATCGAGGATGTCGCGCGAGGTGGTCAGGTGCATGCGCTCCGAGAACGGCAGCGACGACTCATATTTTCCCGCCGGGGAATGCAGCACGAAACCGCGTTCCGTCTGCACCGGGCCGCCTCGCAGCACCGGTTGGTCGCTGACGCGTGAGCGCGAGAAATCGAGGTCGAGCTGCTGGAAGACCTCGCCGAGCGTCATCGGCAGCGTGCGATTGATGACGATGCCCAGCGCGCCGCGCTCGCTGTGTTCGCACACCAGCGTGACGGTCTGGGCGAAGTTCGGGTCGTCCATGGCGGGCATGGCGATCAGGAACTGGTTGGTGAGGTAGGCGGTCACGGGGAGACAGTATCGCGCTACGGGCCGGAGGAGAATACTGCGCCGGCACCGCCGAGCTGTCCGTTGATGAACTGCCACTCGTAGGCGAAGCGGAGCACGGGGTAACGCTCACGCAACGCGTTCGGGAAGGGCTCGAACGGCGCTGCGAGGCGCACGATGCCGACGGCGGCGTTGTCCAGTTCGAGGTGGCCGCTCGTGCGCCGTACGATCACCGTTTCGAGCGTGCCGTTGGCACGGATCGCCACCTCCAGCACGGGATTGCCCGACAGTTGCCGACGCCTGGCTTCGTTCGGGAAATTGAGGGTACCGACGCGCTCGATCCTGCGTTTCCAGCCGTCCAGGTACGCGGCGATGGCGGATTCGCGCGTATTGGCGAGGAGCTTGCCGTCCACCGACAGCTGGCCGCGCAGGTGCAGGTCGCGGTCGGCCACCGCGGCATTCAGGCCAACGGTCGGCACGGCCGGCGCTGGGCTGGCATAGAACACCGGGGGTTCCTCGCGCGGCTCCGCGCCGGTGGCCAGCCGCTCGGCATCGAGCGCGCGTCGCGCGAGCACCGACACTGCGCCTTCGGGTTCGGAAGGGCGTGCCTGCTCGTCCTGGTCCGAAGCGGGAGCGTTTGGCACCGCTGCCTGTTCCGGCCTCGCTTCGGGCAGAGAGGCTCGCCTGGCTTCCATGCCGGTACCGGTGCCTTGCTGCGTGCGCTGTGCAATATAGGCCGCCTCGAGGTTCGCCTGCGGATCGTCCGGTCCGGTCGGGACCAGCAGGACCTCGAGCGTGGGCAGGGCGTTGTCCGGCGCAAGTGGGGCGCTGAAGCGCACGCCCAGGATGACGAGCCCGTGGACCAGGGCCGTCACGAAGATGGCGGTGGCCAGGCGGTCCCCGGTGGGATCGCGGCCCCTGCGGAGGATGGCCGGCGTCGTCAATGCGGCCCTCCGCGGGCCGCGACCCGGCGCGCGATCGCATCCATCAGTGAGCCGGCGATGTCGGTGCCGAACTGCTTGTCGATCTCGCGCACGCCCGTCGGGCTGGTCACGTTGATTTCGGTGACGAAGCCGCCGATCACGTCGAGGCCCACGAACAGCATCCCCCGGTCGCGCAGCGCCGGTCCGATCTCGGCGGCCAGCCAGCGATCGCGTTCGTTGAGCGGGCGGCCGACTCCCTTGGCGCCAGCAGCCAGGTTGCCGCGGTTGTCCGCGTCGGTCGGAATGCGTGCGAGCGCATAGGACACGGGTTCGCCCTCCACCAGGATCACCCTCGAGTCGCCGGTCGTCACGATGTCGGGGATGTAGCGTTGCACGATTGCGTAGCGCGTGCCGTACTCGGTGAGCGTTTCGAAGATCACGTTCGCATTCTTGTCGCCGGCGTCGACCACGAAGATCGAACGGCCGCCCATGCCGTAGAGGGGCTTGCAGACCGCCCGGCCGTGTTCCTTGAGAAATGCGTGCATGTCCGCCATGCCGCGTGTGATCAGGGTGGGCGCGCAGCACTGCGGAAACCAGGCCGTGTAGACCTTTTCGTTCATGTCGCGCAGGCCTTGCGGGCGGTTGATGACCAGCGCGCCCTGCAGCTCGGCCCGCTCGAGGATGTAGGTCGAATAGATGTATTCCGTGTCGAACGGCGGATCCTTGCGCATCAGGATCGCGTCGAAGTCGCCAAGCCTGGTCACCACGGCCGCGCCGCGCGTGAACCAGTCGCTGTCATGCTCGCGGACGCTGATCGGGTGCGCGCGACCCAGCGCGACGCCGTCGCGCAGCCAGATACCGGACAGCTCCAGGTAATGGAGTTCCCAGCCGCGGCGCTGCGCGGCGAGCAGCATCGCCAGTGTCGTGTCCTTGCGGGGCTTGATGTCCTCGATCGGATCCATGACGACGGCGATGCGCAGGGGTTTCAGGGACATGCGGACTCCACGCGGGCGGCGAACTCGAACAGGGTGACTGTGATGGGTGTCATGGTATCGAAAGCCGCCAATGGCAGGGGGGTGGCCAATATGTTAAAACGCCCTCGCGAGCGGCGGCCTCGCGCATAGCGTCGCACTCGCACGCACGCCCACTCGACTCCGAGGTCTCGTCCGTATGGAAAACACGGCTGCCAGCAACAGCCGGCCAAGGTTGGCCGGTCTCAAAGTGCTGGTCATCGACGACAGCAAAACCATCCGGCGCACGGCCGAAACCCTGCTGGCGCGCGAGGGTTGCGAGGTCTTCACCGCCGTGGACGGCTTCGACGCCCTGTCCAAGGTCGCCGACCATCAGCCGGACATCGTGTTCGTGGACATCATGATGCCGCGCCTGGACGGCTACCAGACCTGTTCGCTGATCAAGCACAACAAGGTTTTCAAGAGCATCCCGGTGATCATGCTGTCGAGCAAGGACGGACTCTTCGACCGGGCCCGCGGCCGCATCGTGGGTTCGGAGCATTACCTGACCAAGCCCTTCACGCGCGAAGAACTGCTGAGCGCAATCGAGACTCACGTCCATCGCGCCTGAGCGCGGTCCGCGGAGGAACTGACTGTGGCACTCGTACTGATCGTGGACGATTCACCGACCGACGTTCACGTCATGCAGCAGGCGCTGGAGCAGCATGGCTTCAGGACCGCCGCCGCCGCTGATGGCGGCGAGGGCCTGCGACTCGCGCGCGAACTGCACCCGGACCTGATCCTGATGGACATCGTGATGCCCGGCGTCAACGGCTTCCAGGCCACGCGCGAACTGGCCAATGATCCGTCCACGCGGACCATTCCGGTCATCATGGTCACCTCCAAGGCGCAGGAATCCGACCGCGTCTGGGGGCTGCGCCAGGGTGCCGTCGATTACCTCGTCAAGCCCGTCGCCACGGACCAGTTGGTGCGCAAGGCGCAGGCGGCCATTGCCACCTGACATGCAGCCAGGCGTCACGCTCCTTCGCTCGCTCCGCGAACGTCCCTTCGAACTGCTGCGGGAGATCGATCGCCGCGCCCGCGCCGCCGCGCAGGGCCAGCCCGAGTCGATTGCCGCCGGTGCGGAGTGGGTCGGCATCGCGTTTCGCCTCGGCGGCGAAGCGTTCCTGCTCGCACGAGAGGAGACGCGCGAGGTGCTTTCATACCCGGCTTCGGTCACGCGCGTGCCGGGCGCCAGGCCGTGGATTCGTGGACTGTCGAACGTGCGCGGGCAGCTGCTGCCGGTCATCGACCTGCGCGCGTTCCTCAGCGCGGGCGCAACCTCGATTACGCGGTCGAGCCGCGTGCTGCTCGCCAACCACCGCGAGATCCCCGCCGGTCTCGTCGTCGACGAGGTGATGGGTTTCCGCCGCTTCTACGAAAGCGAATTCTCGACCGACCTGCCGCCAACCCTGCTGCGCTGCGAACGCTACCTGGCTGGCGCGTTCCGGCGTGGGGCCGAGGTCTGGCCGGTGTTCAGCGTGCGGGCGCTGCTCGAGAGCCCGCAGTTCATGCAGGCTGCGGCTTCCTGAGCCGCCGGCCCGATCTGACAAGAATGGTGACGACATGACCAATCGAATCGACGCCGCCCGCCTGCAGCCCATGCTGCTCGGCGTGGCGATCGTCGCGGCACTGCTGGCCGCGGTAGCCCTGCTGCTTTCCGGCCGCGCGATGCAGCAGCAGGCGCAGCTGCGGGAGCACCTGTCTTCCCTTACGGCAATCGCGCAGAACATTCCGTTGCAGGCGGGCGCCGCCGTGCGTGGTTCCGCCCCGGCGTTCGATGCGCTGGCGGCTTCGCGCGCCCGGCTCGAGCGCGTGATCGACGAGATCGATGCCGGCAAGTCCGCGGTCGGCCTGTTGTCGTCACCGAGCGCCCGCGTGCTCGGCAGCGAGCGCGGCTGGCCTGCGCTGCTGGAACAGTCGCAGGCCGTGCTGGATGGCCGCGATGCCGCGCTGCAGGCGCAGAAGTCTGCGGCGAGCGTACGCGAGTCCACGCCACGGTTGCTGTCCACGGCAGCCGGCGTGCTGAAGGCGATGGGTCCCGGCCGTCCCGATGCCGTGAATCGCAACTTCGAGCGTTTCGAGCTGCGCGCCCAGGCGATCGACCAGGACCTCACTGCGCTTGCCGACGGCACGGCTTCGGTCGAGGCGGCGTCGCGCCGTCTCACCGACAGCCTCGAATTCATGGCGCAGGTTACGGCCGGCGCGAACGGCCAGGACAACACGCTTGGAATAGCCCCGGCAGTCGGCGATGCGGCGGAGGCCGCGAAGGCACTGGCGGTTGCGTTCGGCACCGAAGCCGAGCAGGTCCGCGCAGCGATCAAGCTCGCCGACCAGCTCGAACAGATGCAGGCGGCGCGCAACGCGCTGACTGAAACCGGCGCGAGCCTGAGTGGTGGTCTCGCCGGGATCGAGGCGCAAGGCGCGACCGGTTACGGCCGGCTGTTCGCCAGCCCATGGCTGCCGCTGCTGTTCATCGCGATCACGCTGCTGACGCTCGGCGCTGCCTTCTGGCTGCAGCGCGAACTCGCGGCCCTGCGTGACGCCGCGGAATTCCAGACCCGCCAGAACGAGCGCAACCAGCAGGCAATCCTGCGACTGCTCGACGAGTTGTCGAGCCTCGCCGACGGCGACCTCACCGTGCAGGCCACGGTCACCGAAGACATCACTGGCGCGATTGCAGACTCGATCAACTACGCGATCGAAGCGCTGCGTGAACTCGTCGTCACGATCAACGATTCGGCCGTCAAGCTCGATGGCGCCACGCGTCAGACACAGGCGCTCTCGACGCACCTGGCCAAGGCTTCGGCGGCGCAGTCCAAGCAGATCGGCGCCGCTTCGGAGTCGATTGCCGCCATGGCTGCCTCGACCGAAGAAGTGTCCGGCAACGCCGAGCGCTCATCCGACGTCGCGCGTCACTCGGTGGATGTCGCGCACAAGGGCGGTGACGCCGTGCGCCGCACGATCACCGGCATGAACGCGATCCGCGAGAACATCCAGGAGACGTCGAAGCGCATCAAGCGCCTCGGCGAAAGCTCGCAGGAAATCGGCAACATCGTCGAGCTGATCAACGATATTGCCGAGCAGACCAACATCCTCGCGCTCAACGCCTCGATCCAGGCGTCGATGGCGGGTGAAGCGGGTCGCGGCTTTGCGGTCGTGGCCGACGAAGTCCAGCGGCTGGCAGAGCGTGCGGCCACCGCGACCAAGCAGATCGAAGTGCTGGTGCGCACGATCCAGGCCGACACGAACGAGGCCGTCGTGTCGATGGAGCGCACCACGACCGACGTCGTGGGCGGCGCGCTGCTCGCCGAAAACGCGGGGGCCGCGCTCGAGGAGATCGAGCAGGTCTCGAACCAGATCGCGAGCCTCGTGCAGAACATCTCCGCCAGCTCGCGCCAGCAGGCCGGCGTGTCACAGAGCATCTCGCGCAACATGCAGGTGCTGCGCGAGATCAGCTCGCAGACGGCCGAGAGCACCACGGCCACGTCCGCGTCGATCGGCAAGCTCGCCGAACTCGCGGCCCAGTTGCGCAAGTCGGTGACCGGTTTCCGGTTGCCCGGCTCGATGATGACTGGCTTGACGGGCGATTTCCCCGCGCTCAAGCCAGACGAGCCGCCTGCAGCGGCGGAACCCGGCACGGATCGCATCCGTCGCATCGGCAGCCTCGCTGGCTGATCAACCGGACTGCCCAGCGTGAACCAGGATCCGATGCCGCTCGCCACGGTCGACGAGGCCCACGCCTCGTTGCAGGTGATCTCGCGCGAAATCGCGTCCGAGCTCAATGAAGCGCGCGTGGCGCTCGAGGCTTTTGCCGAGCGTCCCGACGACCGGGGTGCGCTGCATCGGTTCGCTGCGCACATCCATCTGGCCCGCGGCGCGCTGCGTCTCGCCGAGGTCTACGGCGGCGCGTTGCTGGCCGAGGAAATGGAATTCGTCGCCCGCTACGTCGACGCTCATTCCGGCGAGGGCAGGGCAGATTCGGACGGTCTCGACGCGTTGATGCGGGCGATGGAGCAGTTGCCGTCGTACGTGGAACGCGTCGCGACCGGCGCGCGCGACCTGCCACTCGTGCTGCTGCCGCTGTTGAACGACCTGCGCGCTGTCCGCGGTGGCGCATTGCTGTCGGAAGGCACTCTGCTGCTGCTCAACCTGCGTTCGGACGAACAGCCGCAGCCGTCGTCGCCGTTCGTCGGCGACCGTGAAGTGGCGGAGCTCGCCAAGAGGTTGCGTCCGCGCTTCCAGATCGCATTGCTCGGCTGGATCCGCGGCGAACAGGCGGCAGAAAACCTGCACCATCTTGCTGAAATCGCCATGCAGTTCGAACAGGCGGCCTCGACGCAACCACTGTTCCAGCTGTGGTGGGTCGTTGGTGCACTGCTCGAAGCTTTGCAGGCCGGCGGGGTCGAACCCAACGTGTCGGTCAAGCGCGTGCTCGGTCACGTCGACCGCGAGCTGAAGCGTCTGCAGGAAGGCGAGCAGCGCTATGCCACGTCGCCGCCGGCCGAGGTGCTGAATAACCTGCTGTATTACGTCGCGCAGAGCACGGCGGCCGGCGAGCGCGTTGCCGCGGTGCGCGAGTCGTTCGGTCTGCACGACATGGTGGCGGCCGCCGATGGCATCGCGACCGACGCGGCCGAAGCGCTTTCTGCACCGAGCGTGCGGTTGATGCGCACCGTTGCCGCTGCCATTCGCGAGGACCTGACACGCGTCAAGGATGTCCTCGACATCTTCGTCCGCAAGGGCGCCACGCACGTGGACGACCTGCAGCCACAGCTCGAGATGCTGCGCAAGATCAGCGACACGCTCGGCGTGCTCGGGCTGGGAGCGCTGCGCGCGCGCGTCGAAGGCGAGCTCGAATCGTTGAAGGCGATCGTCGAGCGCCGCATTCCGCCGGACGACACGGCGCTGCTCAGCATCGCGGCGGCGCTGATTGCCGTCGAAGACAGCCTCGATGCGCAGCTCGTGCGGTTGATCCTGCCCGAAGCGACGACCGCGGATTCGCCGGGCGAGCCGACGGACGAGGAATTCCGCCTGGTGCAGGAAGCCGTGCTGCGCGAGTGCATCGTCAACATGGCGCGGATCAAGGAGGCGGTGACGCATTCCCTGTCGGCGCCCGCCGAGGCGCAGGGGCTCGACCAGGTGCCGCAGCTCGTGCGCGGGATCACGGCTGGACTGCTGATGCTGGGCAGGCAGCGTGCAGTCGAAGTGATGGAACGAGTCGGTCGTGCGCTGGGTACGATCGTGCGTCCCGACGAACAGTCGCTGAGTCCGCCCCGCCTCGAGCGGCTGGCCGATGCGGTGGTTGCCGTCGAGTACTACATGGAGACGCTGCAGGCCGGCCGTGCCGACCAGTGGCAGATGCTCGACGCCGCCGAGGCGCGCCTCGGCGAGCTGGAACCCTCGCTTGCGCGCGTGATTCCGCTGCGCGAGACCAAGCCTGTGGACGAGCAGGCTGCTGCACCTGCCGCAGCGATCGAAGCCACTGCACCTGCGGCGGTGGCCCGGCCGTCATTGCCGCCGCCGGTTGTGGTCACGAGCGCCGACCCGGAATTCCTGCAGCTGTTCGTGGAGGAAGCGCGCGAAAATGCGACGCGCCTCGCCGTGCTGTACCCGCAGTGGGAGCAGAACCCGCAGGACGCCGCAGCCCTGCGCGACCTGCGCCGTGCATTCCACACGCTGAAGGGCAGCGGGCGCATGGTCGGCGCGCAACGCATCGGCGAATTCTCCTGGAGTATCGAGTCGCTGCTGAATCGTGTGATCAGCCAGACGCTGCTGCGTTCGCCGGACATCCTGTCCATCGTGCGCGACGCCGTTGCGGCTATGCCGCAGCTCATCGACGAGATCGACGGCGGTGAATTGGCCAGTATCGACATTGCCGCGATCATGACGCGAGCAGACGCGCTGTCGGGCCGGGAAGGGCCTGCGTTGCCAGCCACTGCCGTGCCTGCGACCCCGCCAGCACCGACCGCCGCGGATGAGCGAGTGGCCGAGGCGGCGGCTCCGCTGGACGAGCCGGCCATGGATCCGGTGCTGCGCGAAATTTTCCGCAAGGAAACCGCCGGCCACATCCTGGTCGTGCGCCAGTTCCTCGAGCGTTGCGCCCGTGGCGCCGCGCCGCACCTGGTTTCGGAGGCGCTCTATCGCGCCTGCCACACGCTGAGCGGCATCGCCAAGACGGCCGGGGCGCGCCAGGGCATCAAGGTCGCCGAGCCGATGGAGCATTACGTCCGCAAGCTCTTCGACAATGGCCACGGCATGAGCAGCGAGGCGCTCGCGTTGCTGCACGACACCGTGCGGTTGCTCGAGACGGTCTCCGAGCACGTCGATGAGAACACAGGCTTCTTCCCGGAGCAGACACGCCTGACGGCAGGTTGGGTGGCGCTGGACCTGCAGCTCGACGCGGAGCTTGCGCAGCTTGCCGATGCGGCGGAGCGAACGCTCGCGCAGTCCTGGCAGCCGGGCATGCCAGCCGCGCCGGACCTGTCCGTGGTCATCGACGACGCTGCGGCCATGTCGGCCGAGGAACTCACGGACCCTGGGCTGCCGCAACTGACCGACGAAGCGCCAGCGCCGCCGTTCCACCTGCCGGTGCCGGAGGATGACGAGCCCGGCTTCGGCGAGGACTTCGACGCGGACATCGCGGCGATCTTCGGCGAGGAAGCGACCGAGCTGCTCGAACAATCCGAGGCTGCGTTTGGCCGCTGGCGGGCCGATCGTGCGGACTACGCGCAGGTCACCGAGCTCAAGCGCTTGCTGCACACGCTCAAGGGCGGTGCCCGCATGGCGGGCATCCGCGCCATGGGCGACCTCAGCCACGAAGTCGAATCGTTCCTGGCCGCGATCGAATCGGGCACCTCGGCGGCCGATGCCGCTGCGTTTGACGTGCTGCAAGGCTCGCTCGACGAGTTGCACCGGATGCGCGAGATGGCCAACTCGGGCCAACGCCTGCCTTCTGCGCGCGAACTCATCCTGCGGATCCGGGCGCTGGCAGCGGTGTCAACGACTGCTGCACCCATGGAGACTGTGTCTGCGTCGGCGCCCATCGCGCCGCCCGCCGAGTTCATCGAAGCCGAAGTCGTGATGCCCGAGGCCATCGAACCAGTCGCAGCCGAACACGCCACGGCAGCCGAGCTGCCGGTCGAAGAAATCGTGCTCGAGACGCCACAGGTCGAGGCGCTGCCGGCCGCGATCGTCATCGAGGCGCCTGCAGAAGCGCCATTTGTCGCGGCGACGGTCGAACCGCCTGAAGAAGCGCCGGCGGTTGCCGCAGAGTTCGAACAGCCCGTCGCAGAGCCGACGCCTTCTGTCGAGAGCGGGCAGCCGGCCGAGTTGCCGGCAGCGGCTGCCGCGGCACCCGTCGCACCTGCGCGTTTCGTGGTGCCGACCCCGCCACAGGTGCCTGCCACGTACGAGGTCGCTGCGACGGCACACACGCCGGTGCTGCCGGGGCGCGAACCCGTTGCGCCGACGGAGCGCGGCGAACTGGCGCGAGTCGACGCGGACCTGCTCGATGACCTGTTGAACAACGCGGGCGAAGTCAGCATCTTCCGCGCGCGCATCGAGCAGCAGATGACCTCGATCGAGTTCAACCTCGCCGAACTCGACCGCACCGTCACCCGGCTGCGCGAACAGCTGCGCAAGCTCGAGATGGAGACCGAGGCGCAGATCCTCAACAAGCACAAGACGGACGACCAGGTGCAGCGCACCGATTTCGATCCGCTCGAACTCGATCGGTATTCGAACATTCAGCAGCTTTCGCGCGCCCTGGCCGAGTCCGTCAGTGACGTCGCCAGCATCGAGGGACTGCTTGCCCAGCTCAACCGGGACACGCAGAACCTGCTGCAGCAGCAGGGCCGCGTCGTCACCGAAGTGCAGAACGGCCTGATGCGCACGCGCATGGTACCGTTCCAGCGTCACGTGCATCGCCTCACCCGGCTGCTGCGGCAGGCCGCGACCGAAGCGGGCAAGAAGGCCGAGCTGATCGTGGAAGGCGCGTCCGGCGAACTCGACCGGCAGGTGCTCGAGCGCATGCTGCCGCCGTTCGAGCACATGCTGCGCAATGCCGTGGTCCACGGCCTCGAATTGCCGGCGGAACGCAGCGCAGCCGGCAAGCCCGAGACGGGACAGATCACGCTGAAGGTGCAGCGCGAGGGCGCCGAGGTGGTGATCACCGTCGAGGACGACGGCGCCGGCCTCAATGTCGCGGCTATCCACGCCAAGGCGCGGCAGATGGGCCTGCTGCAGCCCGGCATGGACTTGACCGACGAGGAGTCGCTGCAGCTGATTCTCGAGCCTGGATTCAGCACGGCAGATCGCCTGACGCAACAGGCCGGTCGTGGGGTCGGCATGGACGTCGTCGCGACCGAGATCAAGAAGCTTGGCGGCGCGCTGTTCATCGAATCGAAGCCCGGTGCGGGCGCGCGCTTCACGGTCCGCTTGCCGTTCACGCTCGCGATCACCCAGGCGCTGATCGTGCGGGTGCATGACGAGCTGTTTGCGCTGCCGATGGCCACGGTCGAAGGCGTGGCGCGCCTGACGCGCACCGAAATTCAGCGTCACCTGGATGAGGAGCCGGCCACGTTCGAGTACGGCGGCCACCATTACCGGTTCCAGCACCTGGGTGTGTTCGTCGGCAGCGGGCCCTCGATCCTTCCCGAAACCGACGTCGCGCTGCCCGTCATCCTGGTGCGCGCCGGCGAGCATTCGACGGCGCTGGTGCTGGACGAACTGCTCGGCAGCCGCGAAATCGTCGTCAAGCCCGTCGGGCCACAGATCGCGGGTATCCGTGGCATTTCCGGCGCGACGATCCTCGGCGACGGCCGCATCGTCGTCATTCTCGACATGGGCACGCTGGTCCGCTCCGAGTGGCGCGCCCGCTCGGCCGAAGCCGCACGCTCGGTGCACGACGACCGCATCTTCGCGATGGTGGTCGATGATTCGATCACCGTGCGTCGTGTCACCCAGCGCCTGCTCGAGCGCAACGGCATGCGCGTGCTCACCGCGAAGGACGGGGTGGAAGCCTTGTCCCTGCTGCAGGAGCACGTGCCCGACGTGATCCTGCTCGACATCGAAATGCCGCGCATGGACGGCTACGAAGTCGCAGCGCACGTGCGCAACGATGCGCGGCTCGCCGACGTGCCGATCATCATGATCACGTCGCGAGTGGGCGACAAACACCGCGCCCGGGCGATCGAGCTGGGCGTGGACGATTACCTCGGCAAACCTTATCAGGAAAGCCAGTTGCTGGACGCGATCGAGCCGCTCGTGCTCGCGCGGCGGAGGCTGCCATGAAGGGGCCGCAGACGAGGATAGGAGCGTGAGCATGGGGTTCGGCACGGCGACGATGACCAGCCTCGGCGGCGCCGATCGAGAGATCTATTGCCTGCTGGTGCCGCTGGCGGACGATCGCCTGCTGCTGCCCCGCTCGTGCGTCACTGAAGTCATCAACTACCAGGCGCCTACCCCGATGGACGGAGCGCCGCCGTGGTACCTCGGCACGATCGCATGGGGCGGGCGTCGCGTCCCGCTCGTGTCCTTCGAGGCCACTTGCGGCAAGGCCCTGCCACGCACGAGCGGCCGCACGCGCATCGTCGTCATGCAGGGCATCACGAACCAGGCCGGTGGCAATTTCGCCGTGCTGACTCAGGGCTTTCCGCAGCTCGTGCGGCTGACGCCGGACGTCGTCCATGCCGACGACTCGCGCAGCTTCAGCGAGCGCATGCCCGTGATCGGGCAGGTGAAGATGGTCAACGAGACGCCGCTCATTCCGGACTTCGAGCAGCTCGAAGGCATGATCGCCGAAGAGACCCGCGCCTAGGCATGGACCGCCGCTAGACCAGATCGCCCCACGTCGCCTGCAGCACCGTCAGCGCGACGATGCCGGCCGTTTCCGTGCGCAGCACACGGGGTCCGAGCCGAACGGGCGCAAAGCCCGACGCGACCGCACGTTCAAGTTCGGCGTCGTCGAGCCCGCCTTCCGGTCCGATCAGCAATTCGACGCGCGCTCCCATGCTGCTCAGGCCTGCCAGCGAGGCGGGCCCGGTCGGGCTCAATACGAAACGCTGTCCTTCGCGGGCGGACGACGCGAGGTACCGCGACAGTTCCTGGGGCTGGCGGATTTCCGGCACGACGCTGCGCCCGCACTGTTCGCAGGCCCCCGCGACGATAGCCTGCCAGTGCCGCAGTTTCCTCTCCGCCTGCCTGTCGTCGAGGCGCACGACGCTGCGTGCGGAGAGCACCGGCACGATCGTGCGCACGCCGAGTTCGGTCGCCTTCTGCAGCGTCCAGTCCATGCGCTCGCCGCGCGAGACGGCCTGCACCAGCGTGATGCGCAGGGGCGACTCGGGCAGCCCCGACGAACGCGGCCCCACCCGCACGCGTACTGCATCGCCTTCGACCGAGAGGATTTCGCAGCGGTAATCGTTGCCGCTGCCGTCGAACGCGACGATCGCCGCACCTGCACGCAGTCGCAGCACGCGGCCGACGTGGTTGGCCGCCGCAGCAGGCAGGTTCACGTCTGCATCGGGTGCCAGCGGCGAACCGACGAAGACGCGCGTCAATCGCATGTGGCCGCCACGATGCCGTCCCGTGCCGTGAGCACCAGCGCGTCGATCTCGTCGGGAGTGATCACGTAGGGCGGCATGAAGTAGACGACGTCGCCGATCGGACGCAGCAGCGCCTCGTGTTCGAGGCCGTGGCGGTAGACGCGCAAGCCGCGTCGCTCGCGCCAGTCGAACGGACGGGTGCGGTCGGCGCCACGGGCGAGTTCGGCCGCAACGATCATGCCGCACTGGCGAACTTCGGCCACGTGCTCCAGGTCACCGAGCAGTTCGCAGGCCCGGCGGCCGAGATGGGCGGCGAGGGCGCGATTGCGCTCGATCACGTCGTCACTGGCAAAAATGTCGAGCGTGGCGAGCGCCGCCGTGCAGGCAAGCGCGTTGCCGGTGTAACTGTGCGAATGCAGGAAAGCGCGTTGCTGCGTGTATTCGTCGTAGAAGGCGCCGTAGACGTCGTCGTTCGTCAGCACCACCGAGAGCGGCAGGTAGCCCCCGGTCAGGCCCTTCGACAGGCAGATGAAGTCCGGCGTGATGCCGGCCTGTTCGCAGGCGAACAGCGTGCCAGTGCGGCCGAAGCCGACCGCGATTTCGTCGGCGATCAGATGCACGCCGTGCCGGTCGCAGGCTTCACGCAGCAGCTGCAGATACAGCGGAGCATGCATGCGCATGCCCGCCGCACACTGCACCAGTGGTTCGACGATCACGGCACACGTTTCGTCCGCGTGTTGCGCCAGCAGCTCGTTCATCGCCGCGATGGCGCGGCGCGCGCAGTCCTCGGCGGTTTCGCCCGCTTCGCGCGCGTACGCGTCGGGCGATGGCGCGATCAGCACGTCCATCAGCAGCGGCTGGTAAATCTCGCGGTACAGCTCGACGTGGCCGACAGCCAGTGCGCCGAGCGTCTCGCCGTGATAGCTGTTCGACAGGGTGATGAAGCGCTGCTTGCGCGACCGGCCCTGGTTGCGCCAGTAGTGAAAGCTCATCTTGAGCGCGACTTCGATCGCGCTCGAGCCATTGTCCGCGTAGAAGCAGCGCGTCATGCCTGGCGGTGCGAGGCAGGTCAGCCTTTCGGCCAGCTGCACCGCAGGCTCATGGGTAAATCCCGCCAGGATCACGTGCTCGAGCTTGCCGAGCTGGGTGGTGATGGCCGCGTTGATGCGGGGGTTGGCGTGGCCGAACAGGTTGACCCACCAGGAGCTGATGGCGTCGAGGTAGCGCCGGCCGTCGTAGCCGTACAACCAGACCCCTTCGCCCCGCTCGATCGGGGTCAGTGGCAACCACTCGTGGTCTTTCATCTGCGTGCAGGGGTGCCAGACGACGCGCAGATCGCGTTCGGCGAGCGGATGCAGGGGGCGGACGGGCGGGCTGGACGTCATGGAGGGATTTTAGGGCATCATGTGGGTGATGCGACGACAACGCCCCGCGAATCCACCGACCGCACGATTCGCGATCGACACCGATCGCGGCCTGCTCGAGCGGGCGCGCCAGGAGCCTTCGCCGAATTGCGACGAACGGCCGCAGGGCGTCGAGCCCGATCTCATCGTCGTGCACGGCATCAGCCTGCCGCCCGGCGAGTTCGGCGGACCCTGGATCGACCAGTTGTTCACCAATGTGCTGCCCCCCGACGTCCACCCCTACTTCCCCGAGGTGGCGAACCTGCGGGTGTCCACGCACCTGCTGATCCGGCGCACTGGCGAGATCGTGCAATACGTCCCATTCCAGCGCCGGGCCTGGCATGCCGGCGTGTCGTCGTGGGCCGGACGCGAGCGCTGCAATGATTTTTCGATCGGGATCGAACTCGAAGGCGCCGATCATTCGCCCTACGAGTCAACACAGTATGCAATGCTCGCGCGGGTGATCGCCGTGCTTTGCCGCAGTTACCCGCACCTCTCGCCCGACCGCGTCGTCGGCCACAGCGACATCGCGCCTGGCCGCAAGTCGGATCCGGGTCCGGCCTTCGACTGGCCGCGGCTGCGGTCGCTGGTGCAGTTCGAACTCGAGGTCGCGCCGGCATGAGCCTGCTCGCGCTGCTGTTCGCGCTTGCATGCGAGCGGGGCCTCACGCACCTGCTGCACCTGCGCGAGTGGCGGTGGCTCGATCGGTATTTCGACCGGGCCGATAGCGCCATGGCGGGACAGACCGGATTGCCGGTCGTGCTTGCGGCGTGTGCCCTGATCGCGCTGCCTGTGCTGCCCGTGCTCCTGCTGGCGCACTGGCTCGATCCGCACCTGCTGGGCCTGCTGCAGTTCGCGTTCGCCGTCTTCGTCCTGCTGTTCGCCTTCGGTCCGCGCGACCTGCAGGACGAAGTCGAGGACTACGCTGCGGCTCTCGAGCGCCACGATCGCGACGAAGCCCTGCTTCGCGGCAAGGAACTGCTCGAATCGAGCCCGACGCCGCTCGGCCTCGGCGTTCGCGAAGCGGTGGAAGAGGCGATCTTCATCCAGGCCAACAACCGGATCTTCGGCGTGATCTTCTGGTTCATGGTGCTCGGGGCCGGCGGCGCGTGGCTCTACCGGGTCAGCGACATGTTGCGGCGGCGTGCGGCGTTCGAAGCTGCGCGCCAGGGTGTGCCGCGAATCCACGGGGACCTCGGCAGCGTCCTGGCATTCGTCCACGGTGTGCTGTCGTGGTTGCCGGCGCGACTCACGGCACTGGCGTATGCGTGCGCCGGTAGTTTCGAGGATGCGGTGGGCAACTGGCGCTCGGCAGTCGAGCGCGTGGGTCCGGCGACGGGCGTGCTCGATCGCAGCGAGGACCTGTTGGCGCGCGTGGGCAAGGGTTCATTGCAACCCAGCCTGGCTTCTGTGAACCCGGACACGCTCGATGTCGCGACGGCGCGTGGTGCGTGGCGGATCGTGCAGCGTTCACTCTGGATCTGGGTGGCCGTCATCGCGCTCCTCGTCATCACGGGCGCCGCTGTCTGAGCCGCCCGGGTAGATCGCGGATGACTCTTCCTGGCATCGATGTGGCCGTCCAGCGGTCGCCACGACGAAGTTCCCCGCTGTTCGCCGCCGCACTGTTGCTCGCCGTGGCCGTCCTGCCAGTCATGGTCGTGCCGAAGGTTACAGCCAATGATGCGAAGGCGATCGCGCCGCAGAGGCCGCGCCTGATCAGCCTCGCGCCGAATCTCACCGAGATCGCGTATGCGGCCGGCGCCGGATCGCTGCTGGTCGGCACGGTCGAATTCAGCGATTACCCCGACGCGGCGAAAGCGGTGCCGCGCGTAGGCGACGCGTGGCGCGTGGACCCCGAGCGAGTGCTCGAGCTGCGGCCCGACGTGGTGCTGGTGTGGCCCACAGGGACGCCCGAGACGACGATCTCGCGACTGCGCTCGCTGGGGCTCAATATCGTCGAAGTGCCGACGCAGAGCCTGGCCGACGTGCCGCGCGCATTGCGCCAGGTGGGGCGGCTTGCGGGCACGCTGCCGGTGGCCGAAAGAACCGCGAGAGACTTCGAGGCCCGAGTGGCTCGGCAGCGTGCCAGGTATGCGCAGCGACCGCCGCTCAGCGTGTTCATACAGATCGACGACGAACCGATCTATACCGTGAATGGCCGGCACGTGATCAGCGAAATCGTCGTGCTGTGCGGTGGCCGCAACGTGTTTGCAGACCTGCCGCAGCTGGCGCCGCCGATCGCGGCGGAAGCGGTGCTCGCCGCCGACCCGCAGGTGATCCTGAGCACGGACGACACGATCGCGAATCCGCTCGAGCTGTGGAACCGGTGGCCGCGCCTGCGGGCGGTCCGGTCGGGCAACGTGTACAAGCTGTCGTCGGACCTGGTGACTCGGGCGTCGCCGCGGCTGGCGCAGGGCGTCGAGGTGACCTGCTCGGCGCTCGAGCGGGCCCGCTCACGCCTTTCTGCGACGCCGCAGTCTCAGAACGCTGGTCGTTAGCTCTGCGGCGCGAGCGCGCCCGCTGCCAGAGAGTTCCGGGAGACACGCCGCGAGTACGTCCCTGTAGGCTTGCGCGCGCCGTCCATGGCGCGCGACAGTCTCCCGGAACTCTCTGGCAGCGGGCGTGCTGCGCATCGAGTTCGCGACTTCGCTTTCGCTGCGATTAATTGGGTTGGCGCGACTCAGTGGGTGTGCGCGTGCCGCTCGACGCCGACAACAGCATTGAGCCTTGACGTTGGTGAATTGGAAACTGCGGTGTCACGAGGTCGTTAACGTGCGGAATCCTGCTAACGCTGCCGACCGCAACCTGTCGGTGCCGTAGGACTTTCAGTCGAAACTGAAGCAGCGGATGTGGTTGTCCGGATGCGAGTGGAAGACCGTCACGCGCCATGGACGGCGCGTGCGAGCCCCCACGGATGGGTTCACGGCGTGTCTTCCGCTCGCATCCGGACAATCGCAGCCGCGGACCATTCTGAAACCAAAGACAAAGGCCGCATTAAGTCGCGCGGCACAGCAGTTCAGCGCGCAGCTACCGTCGCCGCCACAGCACTTCACTGCCATGTTCATGTCGCGCCAGCACACGCGCGATCACGAACAACAGGTCCGACAGCCGATTGAGGTACTGCGGGACCTCGGGCGCGACGAACTCGGCACGGGCGAGCGCCCACACGCGCCGCTCCGCACGACGCGCGACGGTGCGGGCAAGGTGGCACGCAGCGGCCGCCTGGCCCCCGCCTGGCAGGATGAAATCCTTGAGCGGCGGCAGGTCGTCGTTGAACGAATCGAGCGACTGTTCAAGTCGATCGACGTACGCCGCCGTGATCGCACGATGACCGGGAATGCAGAGCTCGCCACCGAGGTCGAACAGGTCGTGCTGGACTTCGGTCAGCGTCGCCTGCACCGCATCGGGCAGGCCCGGCACCGCGAGCACCACGCCGATCGCGCTGTTCGCCTCGTCGACCGTGCCATAGGCCTCGACCCGCAGGTGCTCCTTCGGCACCCGCATGCCGTCGCCGAGGCCCGTGCTGCCGTCGTCGCCGGTCCGTGTGTAGATCTTGCTGAGTCGGTGCCCCATGACTGCTACTTGCCTCTGTTGCCCGCCCCCGGGGCGTAACGCATCGAGACGTACAGACCGCGGTCCGCCGTATTGTACGTGTCGGCGAGTTCGTAATCCTCGTCCAACAGGTTCTCCACGCGAGCGATCAGCGACAGGCTCGGCGTGACGCGCCATTGGGCGGTCAGGTTCGCGAGCACGTAGCCGTCGAGCGTCGTGTCCTGCGGGAAGCCGAAGTCCTTGCGGTCACCAGTGGCGAGCACGTCGAGACCGAACAGCACCGGGCCGAACGCGCGCGTCAGGCCGACGGTGAGGCTTTCCTGCGCACGGCGCAACAGCCGCGAGTCGTCGGCAAGGTCCTGCGGCTCCTGGTAGATCGCTTCCACGCGGGCCTGCCAGAGCGTGCCGGTGTAGACCCACGAGCTCTCGATCCCCTGGATGCGCGCCTCGGCCACATTCTGGTTGATGCCTTCGAACGGATCGTACGACAGCACGGTGAAATCGATGAGGTCCTCGATGTCGGTGTGGAAGGCCGAGATCGTCAGTGACTGCCGCGGCGTCAGCGCATGCTTCACTCCGACTTCGAAATTCTGCGAGCGCTCCGGCTTCAGGTCGGGGTTGCCGCCGTAGCCGAAACGATCCGTTGCGTCAGGGGCCCGGAAGCCGCTGCCGGCCAGGCCGTAGACGCGCGTGCGCTGAGCGTTGAAGGCGTAGCCATACTCGGCGTTCCAGGTGACCTCGGAACCTGCCGTCTCGTGATCGGTGTATCCGAGCGCCAGCAGCGCGAGATGTGGCCCGACCGAGATCCGGTCCTGCACATAGACGTTGACCGTGTCGGTATCCGACCTGAAGCCCTCCCCGAACGATTCGCTGCTCGCGCGCTCGCGCGAATACATCGCACCGACGCCGAGCCCGTGCACCTCCGACAGCGCCCAGTCGTACTGGGCGTCCAGGGTATTCCGCTCGGTCTCGAGGAAATCGGGCGACTGGTTCTGCTGGATCTCGTCCTCGAGGTGATTGACAGAGACGCGAGCCTCGCCGTCTGCACCGACCGGCATTCGAACTTCAGCCGCCGTCGTCGACGTGACGAAATCCTGGTCGACTGGCGTCAGGAAGTAGTCCGAGTACTCCGACGTGCCTGCGGTGCGCCAGTGCCGGACCGTGACCTCGGCCGCACCAACGTCCGCGCGCAACGCGACGTTCGCGCTCAGGTTGTCGTAACCGCGGTCGATGTCGTCGGTCGTACGGGTCGGGAAACCGTCGCTGTCCGTCCACGAAACGCCGACATCGAGTGCAGCGGACTGCCCGAGGTCGACACCACCGTTGAGGCTGGCGCGTCTAGTGTCGTAAGCGCCGTACCCGGCTTCCGTGATCCAGCCGTCCTGCGAGCCGCGGCGGGTCACGACGTTGACCACGCCGCCAATCGCATCGCTGCCCCACAGCGCGGAGCGCGGGCCTTTCACGACTTCGATGCGCTCGATCATGTCGGGCCGGATGTTCTGCAGGCCGGGCAGGCCGATGGTGCCCGGATTGATGCGGATGCCGTCCACCAGCACCAGCGCCTGGTTGCTTTCGGCGCCGCGGATGAACATCGCCGTCGGCTGGCCGGGTCCGCCGTTGCTTGCGATGTCGAGACCGGCATGGAACCGCAGCAGCTCTGCGGCATCGCCGGCGTTGCTGCGTTCGATCGTTGCGCGGTCGATCACGACGACGGGCGCCAGCACCTCGTCGGCGGGCGTCGGCACCCGGGTCGCCGTGACGACCACGTTCATCCCGGGCTGGACATCGTCGGCGCGACTGGGCGTCGTGATGACGGTCGCCAGCAGGGTCGCGGCGCCATACAAACCATGGATGGATATACGAAAGAATCTCGACCGCGTGGAGAACGCGATATTCGAACTGGACATTGTCTTGCCACACCCCGTGCACGCGTCCTCGCGGACGCAATAAAAAATCCAGCACTGCGTTGGGGGTCTGACGGATCGGGGGCGGTCGCCGCAGAACGGAGGGCCGCCCGAGTTCCGGCCGCTCGCCCACCGCGACGCTGGTCTCGATCGACGGGCCGGTCTCCGGGCTCTCGAGCGGGCTTGCGGGCCCTGCCTGCATCCCCTTCCCGCGCCTTGGCGCAGTGGGTGCCGGACCTTGCGGACCGGGTGATGTGGCTTTACTCGACTACCGTTGCGGGGGCAGCGCCGGAATCTGACCGGCTTCCCGTTCTCCCTGAGCCTGCGCTCGCGGGATCACCTGTCGGAAGCCGCACGGTAGGCAAGGCGGGGGGTGATGTCAAGAAAGGCGCGGTACTATGCCGCCTCGTCATCGGGATCGTTGCCATGCCGCATTCTGAATTCCTTGCCGCAGCACTGGAGGCAGCCCGCGCTGCCGACGACGTGGTTCGTCACTACTACCAGCGCAACCTCAAGATCACGATCAAGGCCGACAAGTCGCCGGTAACCGAGGCTGACGTCGAGACCGAAAAAGCGATCCGCTCGCTGCTCGCCGCGAAGTATCCGGCACACGGTTTCCACGGCGAAGAGACGGGGACCACGGCGCTCGACGCGGACTACGTCTGGTTCGTCGATCCGATCGACGGCACCAAGGCGTTCGTGCGCGAATATCCGATGTTTTCGACGCAGATCGCGCTGATGCACAAGGGCCGGTTGATCGTCGGCGTGTCCTCGGCGCCGATTTATGGCGAACTTGCCTACGGCGAAATCGGTGTCGGTGCCTGGCTGAACGAGCAACCGCTGCGCGTCAGCAGCATCGACACGATCGAAAACGCAGCGCTTTCGACGGGCAACCTGAAGTCGCTGGCGACGGGACCGCACTGGCCCGCGTTCGGCAGGCTCGTCGGCCGGCTGAGCCGCATTCGCGGTTACGGTGATTTCCTGCACTACCACCTGCTGGCGTCGGGCCGCATCGATGCGGTCGTCGAGTCGGACGTCAACATCCTCGACGTCGGCGCCTGCGCCGTGATTGTCGAAGCCGCAGGCGGCAGATTCACCGATCTCGAGGGACGACCGTTCACACCGCAGAGCACCGGCGTGCTCGCGACGAACGGCAGGCTGCATCAATCGATCTACGCAGCGATCTATTCCTGATCACGCACGACACGGAGGGATGGAAGAATGTCGAAGAAGATCATTGCGGTGGCGGGTGCGACCGGCGCGCAGGGCGGCGGACTCGTGCGGTCGATTCTTGCGGATCCCAGCCGTGAATTTGCCGTGCGCGCCATCACGCGTGACCCGGAATCGCCGAAGGCGCGCGCACTGGCGGCTGCCGGCGCCGATGTCGTCGCAGCGGATATCGCCGACAAGGCGGCCGTGGCGCGTGCGTTCGACGGCGCCTATGGCGCGTATTGCGTGACGTTCTTCTGGAATCACTTTTCGCCGGACCAGGAACGGGCCGAAGCCCATGCGCTGGCCGACGCCGCGAAGCAGGCGGGGGTGCAGCACGTGGTCTGGTCCACGCTCGAAGACTCGCGACGCTTCGTCAAGCTCGATGACACGCGCATGCCGACGCTCATGGGCAAGTACAAGGTGCCGCACTTCGACGTGAAAGGCGAGGCGGACGACTACTTCCGTGGGACGGGCGTGCCGACCACGTGCCTGCTGACGTCGTTCTACTGGGACAACCTGATCCACTTCGGCATGGGCCCGAAGACCGGTCCCGACGGCAAGCTGTACTTTGCATTGCCGATGGGCACCAGGCCTTTGCCAGGCATCGCGGCGGACGACATCGGTCGTTGTGCGCTCGGGCTTTTCAGGCGCGGCAACGAGTTCGTGGGCCGTACCGTGGGCATTGCGGGCGAACACCTCACCGGCGCGCAGATGGCGGCCGGGCTGACGCGCGCGCTCGGTCGCGAGGTCCTGCACCAGGACGTGCCGTTCGACGTCTATCGCGGCCTGGGTTTCCCCGGCGCGGAGGACCTCGGCAACATGTTCCAGTTCAATCATGACTTCAGTGCGGAATTCTGCCGTGCGCGCAGCGTCGAGTTCACGCGCTCGATCAACCCGCAGCTGCAGAGTTTCGCCGATTGGCTGGCAGCGCACGGCCGCGCAATCCCAATCGGCTGACCGAACGCCAGGACACAGGCTGGCATCGTGATGCGGGCATGGACTTACTTGGGTCTCGCCATCGTCGCCGAGGTGATTGCCACCTCGGCGCTGAAAGCGTCGGCTGGGTTTTCCCGCCCGGGTCCGTCAGCCGTGGTCGTGATCGGCTACGGTATCGCGTTTTATTTCCTGTCGCTCACGCTGCAGTCGATTCCGGTCGGCGTGACCTACGCGATCTGGTCGGGCGTGGGCATCGTGCTCATCACGCTCGTCGCGTGGCTGGTGTACGGCCAGTCACTCGACGCGGCGGCGATCGTGGGCCTCAGCCTGATCATCGCCGGGGTCGCCGTGCTCAACGTCTTTTCGAAGTCGATCGCGCATTGACGACGCGAGATCAGGCGGCGACGAACGTACGGCCGTGTTCCCAGCGCAATTCGCGCACGGCGATGCCGTAGAGCTCGCCGATGGAGCGCTCGTTGAGCGCCTCGTCGCAAGAGCCACAATGCCAGCGGCCATCGCCGAACAACAGCAGTGCCGAATCGGCAAAGCGTGCCGCAAGACCGATGTCGTGCAGGCTGACGACCACGGTTCGGCCAGCGTCCGCGAGCCGCCGGAAAGTCCGCAGCACATCGAGCTGATGTTGCGGATCCAGCTGGTGTATCGGTTCGTCGAGCAGGAAGACGGCCGGATCCTGCGCGAGGATCGTGGCGATCGAGAGCCGCCGCCGCTCACCGCCCGACAATGTTGCAATGTCGCGGTCTTCGAGGCCGGCGAGATCGACTGCAGCCAGGGCACGTTGCGCGGCTGCACGGTCTTCCGTGCTTTCCCAGGCCCAGAAATCGAGGTGCGGGTGACGCCCGACGAGCACGGCCTCGAGCGCCGTTGCTGGAAACGGATCGTCGACCAGTTGCGGCAACAAACCCAGCGTGCGCGCGAGTTCACGGCGCGGCCATGAGTCGACGTGTCGCCCGGCAAGCAGCACCTCGCCGCGAGCGGGAGGGCGCAGGCCAGCGAACGTGTGCAGCGTCGAACTCTTGCCCGAACCGTTGCGGCCCAGCACGACCAGCAACTTGCCGGCCGGCAGGTCGAGCGTCAGGTCGCGCACGAGTGTGCGGCCAGGCACCTCGACAGTGACTGCAGCGCAAGCCAGGGCGGAATGACCTGTCATGGCGGCCACCCGATCTCGAGCGCGGTCACGGGGCCGACCAGCATCTGCTCGAGGCTGTCGGCAACGACGGCAGCGTGCGCGCTGGTCGCGATGCGGCCGGCCATGATTTCGCCGAAATCCTGCGGGTACAGTGGCTGCCGGTCCTGCTCGCCGAGTCCCTCGGGCACCAGCGGCTGTCCAGTCGCGACATCATATTTGTCGGTGGCACCGAGCGTATGCAGCACCTCGTGGGCCAGGACCACCTGGTTGCTGCCGGCGGCAGCCGCGTCGCCATACAGGTGCGTCAACGCGATGAGCCCCTTGCTGAGACCCACCGAATCCGGCATCGCCGCGGAACCCGGCCCGAGCCGCGAATAAAGGGCGAAAACCTGGATGTCGGGTGCGGGCAAGGGGTCTTTCCAGGCAGTCCGGGCAGCGAAGTAACGCAGGCGCAGGCTCCAGAGCGCAATCGTGAGCGGCCCGGCCCGATCCGGCAACGCCGGCGGCAGATCCTGCACCGCGTGCGAGACACGGATCCGCACGGGTTGTTCGAGTGCGATGCCATAACCCGACGCTTCGTCGAGGAAGAATGATTCCACGTCTGCGAAATCTCCCGCCTGCAACGCCGCTGCGTAGGCGCGGACACCGGCGTCGGCCGAGTCGCTGATCGGGTACACCGTGACGCGCAGAGTGTCGTTCCAGTCACGGCTGCGCGCGCGGTCGAGCCAGGCACCGAGCGCGACGAAGAACAGGACCGCGAGCAGGGTTGCGAGCCGCAGCGTGCCGAGAAAGGTGCGTGCGGCCAACGTGATGACGTCCTGGCGCTGGTGGAATCAGGGATAGAGGCGCGTGGCTTGCCACGGCCCCGGCGTGAACGCACGGTCGCCCGCAGGCTCCAGCGTACGGGTCCAGCGTGCACGGTCATGGACGCGAAATGCGCCTTCGCACCACAGTTCCACGGCTTCCAGCCAGAAGTGGTATCCGCCCCAGTGCGGCGGGCGCGTCGGCGCC
>JAABQQ010000281.1 GCA_011391405.1 Gammaproteobacteria bacterium | reverse complement strand
GTCGGCCGTGTCGAAGCCGTTTGCAAGCCCGGCCGCGATCATCGCGCCCGAACTCACGCCGACATACATCTCGAGGTTCGTCAGCTGGAAGCCATCGAACGCTTCCTCGATCGCGTGCAGGCACCCGACCTCGTAGAACGCGCCGAGCGGCCCGCCGCCGGCGAGCGCGAGTCCGAAGCGTCCGTGGCTGGCCCTACTCCGTCCAGTCGCCGGTTGCAGGTCGAGCATTGCCGGATCTCCGTGCGTCGCCGAGGCAGGCCTGATCAGCCCGCGGTCTTGCGTTTGGTGCGCCGAGCGGATTTTTTCGGCTTCGCAGCGTGTTGCCGCTCGACGATCCTGCTCACGCTGTCGTTCAGTTCGCTCACGCGGCGGGTCAGTGCGCGGATTTCTTCGGCCGTCGGCAGGCCGAGCTGGTGCATCGCGCGCTGGACGCGACTCTGGAACAGCGCTTCGAGGTTGACCCAGGTTTCCTGCGCCTGTTCACGCGCGCCACCGACGCGGGATTGCATCGTCTCCTGCGCATTCTCGAACGCGTCGCGCACGCGGCGCCCGATGTTGGAACCGGCAGTCTTGCGGGTGCGTGAACGGGAGGTGGCCATGACGAAACTCCTGGTGGGGCGCGTCCGGAGGGACTGCCGCAAGGTGAATTGTGGGGAATCCCAGGCGCTTGCTGCAGTGTGTCAAACCGCAGTCTACGTATTTCCCGCGGTCGGCGTCGCCCGTTTCCTGCGCCGCGGCTTGCGCTGCTGCAGGCCGAGCACGCCCACCGTTGCCGCCAGCAGCAATTGCTCGAATTCAGGGCCCAGCCGCTCGACCAGCTGCGCTGGTTCGGCGATGCACGCGCGGTCCGCGATCAGCCCGAAGAACACTTTGCCTGCGTACGAGAGGATGCTGACCCCGACGCCGATCGAACCGCTTTGCGGCACCCAGAAATGCATCTCCGCGATGCGCTGTCCGCAGAGGTAAAGCGGCGCCTGTGGTCCCGGGACGTTCGAGGCCACGAGCGATCCCTTGCGGCTGAACAGTTCGATGGCGGGACCCTGCACGACGTTCGGCATCACGCCGAGCAGCCCAAGCACCGTGAGCGTGAGTGGCGGCTGCTGCGAGCCTTTCAGGTCCCGCAGGGTGTCGTGCATCGTGTACGCCCGCTGCAGCGGATTGACGACACCGACCGGCAGCGCGACAAACATCAGCCCGAACTTGTTGCCGAGCGTCGTCGCTTCCTCGGCCTCGCGCAGGTTTACCGGTACCGACGCGCGCAGCACGACGTCCGTGGTATCGAATCCTTCTGCGCGCAGATACGCGCCAAGCGCGCCAGCCACGGTGGCCATCAGCACGTCGTTGACGGTGCAGCCGAGCGCCCGGCTCACGGTCTTGACCTCCTGGAGGTCGAGCGGCTCCGACCAGGCCACTCGCTTCTCGCCACTCAAGGGTGCCCGCAGGGGCGACGCAGGGTCGTCGGGCAGCGCGACGACCCGCGCGAATTCGCCGGCCATGCCCCTCGCCTGGAGAGCGACCGCCGCGGCGGTCTGCGGATGAAAAAGCTTGTGCACGCCCGTCTCGAGCAGTCGCGCGCCTTCGGCCAGGACGTTTTCGACGATGTCGCCCGCGGGTTGGGTCAGCTGGCTGACCCAGTCGAGCAGCTGCAACGGGTCCGCGGCGCCTTTGCGGCGTCCGCGCGTCCCGGCATGAGATTCCGCTGCGTGGGCTCCGGCGAGCGCGGGGCCGGCATCCTGTTCTGTCAGTGACAGCAGCACCCGGATCATCGCGATGCCGTCTGCGTAGCAGTGGTGCAACCGGAGTACCCACGCGCTGCCCGTCCCGTAGCGCTCGACGAAGTGCAGCTGCCACAGCGGCCGTGCCGGGTCGAACCGCTGGCTGGCCAGCTTTGCCGCGAGCGCCTGCAGTTCCTGGCGCCCACCCTTGCCCGGGAGTCCGGTCACGACGAAATGCGCGTCCAGGTCGAAACTGGAGTCTTCGATCCAGGAGGCGCCGAGGGGATCGGTCTCGACGCGTTTGCGGAAGCGCGGGAAGCAGAGCAGCCGGGTCTCGAGGACCCGCCGCAGGTCCCCCGGGGGCACCGGCGTGGCCGTGGTCATGACGCTGACGATCATCATGGTGCTGGCAGGGCCATCCATGCGCAGCCAGGCGGTGTCCACGGCGGACATCCGTTCGTGCTGCTCACCCCCCATCGCCGCCCGATTCCTGCTCGCCATGCCGCCCCCGCTGGCCTGCCCGATCCCGGCCGGCCGCACCGGCATCTTAGCCAATGCCGGGGCCACGCCACGTTGACCTGAGTACGTACGATCCCTAAGGTAGCCCGACAATATCAGGGGGCTCCACGGATGACCTATTTCGTGACCGGCGCGACCGGCTTCATCGGTCGATATCTCGTCCAATCACTGTTGCAGAAGGGCAAGGGCACGATCTACGTGCTGGTCCGCCCGAAGTCGATCGGCAAGCTCGACGAGCTGCGCGAGTTCTGGGGCAAGGACAGCCTCAAGCGTGTGGTGCCGGTCAAGGGTGACCTCGGCCTGCCGAAGCTCGGCGTGGGCAAGGCCGACCTCGCCAAGCTCAAAGGCAAGATCAAGCACTTCTACCACCTCGGCGCCGTGTACGACATCGAAGCCAGCGCCGAGGCGATGGAGAAAGCGAACATCACTGGCACCAGGGGTGCGCTGGACTTCGCCGAGACGGTCAACGCCGGCTGCTTCCACCTGGTGAGCTCAATTGCTGCAGCAGGTCTCTACCGCGGCACGTTCACCGAGGACATGTTCGAGGAAGCGGAAGAACTCGAGCATCCGTACCACCGCACCAAGCACGACTCCGAGGCGATGGTGCGCGCGAACGGCCGCATTCCTTTTCGCGTCTACCGCCCGAGCGCGGTGCTCGGTCATTCGCAGACCGGCTTCATCGACAAGATCGACGGGCCGTACTATTTCTTCAAGGCGCTGCAGCGGCTGCGCGAGTCCTGGCCGCGCTGGATTCCGCTGGTCGGCATCGAAGGCGGCTACATCAACGTGGTGCCGGTCGATTTCGTGGTCGATGCGCTCGTTCACCTCTCGCACCAGCCGAAGCTCGACGGCCGCTGCTTCCACCTCACCGATCCCAAGGCCCGCCGCGTCGGCGAGGTATTGAACGTTTTCGCGCGCGCGGCCCACGCGCCCGAGATGGCGTTCCGCCTCGACCCGAAAGTGTTCGCGATGGTGCCTGAGCCGGTGACGCAGTCGGTCGAGCGCAGCAAGCCGATCCAGAACGTGTTCAACCAGTTGCTGCGCGACCTGCAGGTGCCGCGCTCGGTGCTGCAGTTCGTCAACTACCCGACGCGATTCGATTCGACGGCGACGCAGAAGATTCTCGACAAAGCCAAGATCCGCGTGCCGGCGCTCGAGGACTACGCCTGGCGCCTGTGGGACTACTGGGAACGCCATCTCGACCCCGATCTCTCCATCGACCGCAGCCTCAAGGGCGCCGTGAAGGGCAAGGTCGTGATGATCACCGGCGGTTCGTCCGGCATCGGCGAGGCGGCGGCGATCCGCATCGCGGAGGCGGGCGGCAAGGTGATCGTCGTCGCGCGCGACGAGGAAAAGCTCGCCGAGGTGCGCAAGAAGATCACGGACGCCGGCGGCTTCGTCAAGACGTACTCGTGCGACATCACGGAATACGCGGCGAACGACAAGCTGGCGAAGGACGTGCTGAAGGAGTTCGGGCACGTCGACGTGCTGGTCAACAATGCCGGCCGCTCGATCCGCCGCTCGCTGGCACTCTCGTACGACCGCTTCCACGACTTCGAGCGCACGATGCAGCTGAACTACTTTGCCTGCGTGCGTCTGACGATGAACCTGCTGCCGTCGATGACGGCGCGCAAGGACGGCCATGTCATCAACGTGTCGTCGATCGGCGTGCTGACCAATGCGCCCCGGTTCTCGGCCTACGTCGCCTCGAAGGCGGCGCTCGAATCGTTCGCGCGCTGCGCTGCCTCCGAGTTTCACGACGAGAACGTGCATTTCACGATCATCAACATGCCGCTGGTGCGCACGCCGATGATCGCGCCCACCAAGCTGTACGAGGACATGCCGACGGTCATCTCGCCGGACGAAGCGGCGGACATGATCGCGGATGCCATCATCCGCAAGCCGCAGCGCATCGCGACGCGCCTCGGCGTCATCTCCGAGATCATGCATCTCATCATGCCGAAGATGTCCGAGGTCGTCATGAATTCGGCCTACCGCATGTTCCCGGATTCCGCCGCCGCGCTGGGCAAGCGCGAAGGCGAGGAACAGCGGCCGGCGACCCGCGAAGCGATGATCTTTGCGTCCCTGATGCGGGGCATTCACTGGTAAAATGACGGGGTGGCCGTGGCAATGCCACGGCTGAGCTCGTGGCCGGACAACCCCGGCTGGAAGCTTGCTCGAGCTGCACCACCCGGTTGGGTGATGCGGACCTGTGACGCAGCGCGTTAAATGGCCGCATCGGATAGCCATTCCCGTGCGAATTCAGTCCTAATGGAGCTTCCGCACGGCGCCGGCCGGGGTCAAGCTTACCTGCCATCGACTCCGGCAGCGCGAGGATGCGCTGCCCGATGCGAGCGAAAGGATCCCAGGGAAGACGCAATGAAAATCGCTTTGATTGCCTTGTTACTGCTCGTGGTGGCGGGTTTTGTCGCCTTGTCGCGCCGGCGTGCCGCCGTGCGCGAAGCCGAGGCCGTCGCGCAGGCCCGTTCCCGGTCTGCCCGCAACAGGGCCCGGGTGCCAACCGTGTCCAGCAACGTCATGGGCGTGACGGCCTCGCAGACGATCGACCCCCTGCGCACCGGAACGCGCGACGACGAATACGTCGACGACCGCTGAAGCCGTCGGGGCGACCTTACACCCCAACCCCGCCGGTATTCACGGGCCGCGCAAAGTCCGTAATGCCCCTCGTTCCACCGAAATCACCGTCGGGGTTCGTCCGACGAACTGGCCGTCCGCCTCGATGCCTGCCGCTGGTTCCGCCATGATGCACACCCTGGTCACCAGTCGGTGCTTCACCAGGGGGTCGTGCAGCAGGTTGCCCACGTACAGCCTGGCGAGCTTCGGCAGCGCACGCAGCAGGCCGACGTCGTCGATCGTCACGAGATCGAAGGCACCGTCATCCTGTCGCGCGTCTGGTGCGACGTGCATGCGCCCGCCGCAGTACTGGCCGTTGGCAACGAAAGCCAGCAGCAACCGGCTGATGGATGCTTCGCGATCGTCGTCTGCGGTCAGCCTGAAGGCCGGCGAGCGATACCGCGCGAGTTCACGCAGAGCGCCAGCCAGGTAAGCGAATTTTGAAGGAGTCCGGGCAGGCATTCGCTCGATGACGTGTGCGTCGAATCCCGCGCCCGCCACGTTGATGAACCAGCAGGTCCTGGCCGGCGTCGCGCCAGACGCTGGAAACTCGATGCGGCCGACGTCGTGCGGCACTGCGTGGTCCCGGCGGATGATCGCCGCGAGCGCTGCCGGATCGCTGGGCAAAGCGAGCGATCGCGACCAGTCGTTGCCCGTGCCGAGCGGCAGCGGGACGACCGTCGGAATGCGCGGTGAATCCGGGAATGCGGGGTCACCGTGCGCGCTCTGCGCCGTCATCAAGCCGTTGACGACGTCATGCACCGAGCCGTCGCCACCGGCAACGAGAAAGCGCTCGCGACCTTGCTGCCAGGCAGCGGCCGCGATGCGTGCGCCGTCGCCGGGACCCGTCGTCCACGCGATGTCGTGAGCCAGCCCGGCCTGGTGCAGCGCCTGTTCCATCGCACGCCACGCACGCGCGTCGCGCCGCGACCGGCCAGCGGCGGGATTGACGATGACCAGCCAGGAAGGAATGGATAAAGGAGCGGGGGCGCGGCTGCCGGCGTGCTCGGATGCGACCGGGCAGGCTGCAGCTGCGGTCAACGCACGTGACTCAGCGCACCGGCGCCGTGCAGTGGGATTCGATGAATTCCTGCTGCGTCTTGAGCTGGTCACGCGTCGGCCGGCGGCCCGGCTCGAGCATGTCGGCAAGCTTGTTGCGCGCGTCGACGCAGGTGTCGCCCTTTGAGACGCGCAGCCTGGCCGCCATGTCTTCCTGCTCGCGTCGCACGGCCGGATCCCTGCTGCAATTCTGGTCCGCGGTCTGCTGCAACCGGCTGAACTCGGCAGGGTCGACGGCCTGGCCGCCTTTGGCCATGCGATCGATCGATTCGAGCGCGACCACGCATTCGCGGTTGCGCAGTGACGTCACCATTTCGTTGCGACGCGAGACCTGCTCGGCACTGGCCGCCGTGGTGCGGGTGCCGGTCGGTGCATTTGCGGTGCTGTAGCTGGCACGCCTGGACGACGTGGAAGTCGCATTGCCGGTGTTCGCCAGCGCGACGCGCTCGTACTTGGTGCCGGCAGGCGGCTTCGCGGACGAGAGGTGCGTGATGCCAGACGCGTCAACCCACTTATAGACCGACGAGGCCGAGGCGCCGCTCGCAACGCAGAGCAGGCACGCGGCCACGACTGTCGTGGCAATGCCTGTGGCTCGGCGGCGCGGGTCCGGGATGGACATCGGCATGGGCGGGATTCTACGGTCCAGGGCGGTCCTGCCAAGTGACGTGCGTCATGATCCGGTGATTTCCGCTGGCGTGGGAGAGGGATCGGGCAATCAAGCGTAACGCTTGAGGATGCTCGCGAGCCCCGCCGCACCCGGGTGCAGCTGCTCGTAAGGCACCTGGTTCAGCGGCACGTCGGTCGTGTGCAGCATCTCGTGCATGTCGGGATCACGGCCCGGCGACAGGAAGATCAGGCCGGTCACGTGCTCGCCCTGGCGCAGCTTGGTGCGCAGGTATTCGAATGCCTTGCCGCGGTGGTTCGGATCGTAGTCCTTGTCGAGCTTGCGCAGGCGCAGCTGGCTGCCGTCGTGCATCTGCACCGGCAGCACTTCGCCTGCGCCGTAGGACGCCGTGATTTCCGTGCGCGGCGGGATGTAATCGGTATGCACGGCCTCGTGGTAATGCTCGCGCGTGAACTCGTAGCTCTTGGTCGAGCCGACGTGGTCGTTGAACGTGACGCACGGCGAGATCACGTCGATCATCGCGAAACCCTTGTGCATCAGGCCCGCCTTGATCAGCGGCACCAGCTGCTCGCGGTCGCCCGAAAAACTGCGCGCGATGAAGCTGCCGCCGAGGCTGAGCGCAGCGAGGCAGGGATCGACCGGCGCCTGCTGGTTTTCCTCGCCTTTCTTCGACTTGCTGCCGATGTCCGCGGACGCGGAGAACTGGCCCTTGGTGAGGCCATAGACGCCGTTGTTCTCGCAGATGTACAGCATGTTCACGTTGCGGCGGATCGCATGCGCGAACTGGCCGAATCCGATCGACAGCGAGTCGCCGTCCCCGGAAACGCCGATGTAGTGCAGGTTCTTGTTGGCGGCGTTCGCTCCCGTCGCGATCGACGGCATGCGACCGTGCACGCCGTTGAAGCCGTGTGCGCCGCTGGCGAAATAGGCCGTGGTCTTCGACGAGCAGCCTATCCCTGAGAGCTTAGCGAGCTGCTCGGGGCGCAGGCTCAGCTCCCAGATCGCCTGGGTGATCGAGGACGTGACCGAGTCGTGGCCGCAACCCGCGCACAGCGTCGACATCGCGCCTTCGTAGTCGCGGCGCGTCAGGCCAAGCTCGTTCTGCGGCAGGTCCGGGTGGCGGACTTTCGGTTTGTTGATGAACGACATTTTAGGGGCCAGCGGATAGGGGTTAGGGGCTACTTCGCTGCCGCCAGGCTCGCGCGCCGCGCGTCGCCCAGTTCCGCAACCACGGCTTCGACGATCTCCTTCGAGGTCATCGGCAGGCCGCTGTAGTGCAGGATCGAGTGCAGCTTCGACTTCGGCACGTCGGTCTCGAGTGTCAGCAGCGACCTCAGCTGCGCGTCCCGGTTCTGCTCGACCACGAAGATCTTGTCGTGCGACGCCATGAAGGCCTCGACGTTCTTCGTGAACGGGAATGCCTTGATGCGCATGTAGTCGATCGGGATGCCGCGCCTGGCCAGGATGTCGCGCGCCTCGTTCACGGCGCCGCGGCTGCTGCCGACAGCAACGAGACCAATGTCGCTGGTGCCCGTCGCCTCGATGACCGGTGCCGGCACGAGCGTCTTCGCGCGGTTGAACTTGCGCAGCAGGCGCTCCATGACCACCTGGTATTCCGCCGAATCCTCGGTGTAGCCGCCGTACTGGTTGTGACCCGAGCCGCGCGTGAAGTACGCGCCTTTCGGCGAAACGCCCGGCAGCGTGCGGGCTGGAATGCCGTCGTCATCCTTGTCGAGGTAGCGGTGGAACTTGGGCAGCGCCTCGATCTCTTCCTTCGTCAGCACCTTGCCGCGGTCCGGACGGTACGCGTCGTCCCACTTCAGTTCGGGGCACATCCAGTCGTTCATGCCGATGTCGAGGTCGGACATCACGAACACCGGGGTCTGCAGGCGCTCGGCGAGGTCGAACGCCTGCACCATCATGTAGAAGCATTCCTCCGGGTTCGACGGGAACAGCAGCACGTGCTTGGTGTCGCCGTGCGACGCGTACGCGCACAGCAGGATGTCACATTGCTGCGTGCGTGTCGGCATGCCGGTCGACGGGCCGACGCGCTGCACGTCGACGATGACGGCCGGCACTTCCGCGTAATAGGCGAGTCCGATGAACTCGCTCATCAGTGAGATGCCGGGTCCGCTCGTCGCGGTGAATGCCCGGGCGCCATTCCAGTTGGCCCCGAGCACCATGCCGATCGCGGCGAGCTCGTCCTCCGCCTGGATGACCGCGTAGCGGCTTTCCCCGGTTTCCGGATCGACTCGCAGCTTCGAGCAGAATGACTTGAACGCGTCCATCAAGGACGTGGACGGCGTGATCGGGTACCACGGTCCGACCGTGGCGCCGGCGTACACCGCGCCGAGGCCGGCGGCCGTGTTACCGTCGATCATGACGCTGCCCCGGGTCTTGTCCATGCGCTGGATACGCAGGGGCAACGGGCAGGGCAGGTGCTGCTTCGCGTAGTCATAGCCGAGCTGCACAGCCTTCATGTTGGCTTCGACCAGCGCCGGCTTCTTCGAATAGCTCTCGTTCAGCAGCTGGCGGATGACTTCGACGTCGATCTCGAGCAGTGCCGCGAGCAGGCCGACGTACATGACGTTCTTCATCAGGATGCGGTTGCGCACGCCGACGAAGTTCTCGTTGCAGATTTTCGCGAGCGGCGCGCCCAGGATCGCGATGTCATCGCGCGCGAGCACGGCGGAGCGGGGCCACGTCGAGTCGTAAATCAGGAAGCCGCCAGGGCTGACTTCGCGCACGTCTTTCTGGTACGTCTCGGCATTCATCGCAACCATCAGGTCGACGCGGCCGGAACGGGCGACGTACGCGTCCCGGGTGACGCGGATTTCATACCAGGTGGGCAGGCCCTGGATGTTGGACGGGAAGTAGTTCTTCCCCATGACGGGCACGCCCATCCGGAAGATGGACTTCATCAGCATCGTGTTGGCACTGGCCGAGCCGGTGCCGTTCACGTTGGCGAGCTTGATGACGAAGTCGTTTACGCGGTCTTGCGTTGCTGGGGGCTGGGCCATTGGTGGTCGTTCGCGTGGGGCAGGTTGATCGTCGACTTCTGCATGTCCCAGGCCGCCGTGGGGCAGCGCTCGGCGCAGAGTCCGCAGTGCACGCACAGGTCCTCGTCCTTCACCATGACGCGGCCCGTGTGCTTGAGCGGCGCCGAGACGAAAAGCGGTTCGTGCGGGTGCTTACGCGGCGCCTTGAGGCGACTGGAAAGGTCCTCTTCAGCGCCGGGCTGGGTCATCGTCAGGCAATCCGTCGGGCAGATGTCGATGCACGCATCGCATTCGATGCAGGCCTTGGCCTCGAACACCGTCTGGATGTCGCAGTTGAGGCAGCGCTCGACTTCCTTCGCAGTCTGCTCGGCGTCGAAACCGAGTTCGACCTCGATGCTGATCTTCTTGAAGCGCTCGACCAGGCTCACGTGCGGTACGAGTCGACGCTCGACCGGGTTGTAGTCGTTCTTGTACGACCACTCGTGCAGGCCCATCTTGCGCGAGGACAGGTTCAGCGTGGGCGGCAACCGGTTGGTGACCGGCTGCTCCATGCAATGGTTGTGGATCGAGATCGCAGCCTGATGGCCATGCTCGACTGCCCAGATGATGTTTTTAGGGCCGAACGCGGCGTCGCCGCCGAAGAACACCTCGGGACGCGTCGACTGGTGCGTCTTCACGTCGACGACCGGCACGTGCCACTTGTCGAACTCGATGCCGAGATCGTTCTCGATCCAGGGGAACGCGTTCTCCTGGCCGATCGCCAGGATCACGTCGTCCGCAGCGATGAACGTCTCGCCCGTGACGCGCTCGGCCGTGATGCGGCCCCTGGCGTCGAAGTCGTATTCCATCTGCTCGAACAACATGCCCTTGAGCTTGCCGTCCTCGACCACGAAGGCCTTCGGCGAGTGGTTGACGACGATGTCGACGTTTTCGCTCTCGGCGTCCTCGAGCTCCCACTCCGAAGCCTTGAAGAACTGGCGCGGCTTGCGCGCCATGACCTTCACTTCGCTGGCGCCGAGACGCAGCGAGGAGCGGCAGCAGTCCATGGCCGTGTTGCCGACACCGATGATCAGCACCTTCTCGCCGATCTTGTCGAGGTGCTTGAATGCCACCGACTCGAGCCAGTTGATGCCGATGTGGATATTGGCGTCGCCCTCGGTGCGGCCGGGGAGCTTGAGTTCCTTGCCCTTGGGTGCGCCGCTGCCCACGAACACGGCGTCGAACCCGCCGGTCTCGAGCAGCTTGCGCATGCTGTCAATGCGCGAGTTGAAGCGGATCTGCGCGCCCATCTGCTCGATGTAGCCGATC
>JAABQQ010000280.1 GCA_011391405.1 Gammaproteobacteria bacterium | reverse complement strand
TATGGGCCGATGAATATGCCGTTTCGGAAAGACGTGATTGCGGGCGGCGACCGCCGCCGGGGCCGTGGATGAACGAGTTGAAATTGTCGAGCGGCGACTGCATTTGGCACGCGCCCCGTACGCCCGCTCCTGGCACGGAGCAATGACGGATCTGGATGCTCCGACTAACCCCCAACCCCTAGCCCTAACCCCTTGCCTCACTCTTCCGACTGGCGGAAATCCACTCCCAGCGACCGGAGCTTGCGGTACAGGTGCGTGCGCTCCATGCCCACGCGCTTCGCGAGCTGGCCGACCTTGCCATTGCAGAGCTGCAGCTGCTGCGTGAGGTAGGCGCGCTCGAAATGCTCGCGGGCTTCGCGCAGGGGCAACGCCAGCAGGTCCTGCTTGACCAGCGGCTCGTCGACCGGCGACTGTGAGGAAATCTCGCGCTCGATTTCTTCGAGACGGATTTCTTCCGACCCGCCCTGGATCAGCAGGCGCTGCACCAGGTTCTTGAGCTCACGGATGTTGCCTGGCCACGGATAGTTGCGCAGCCGGTTCTGTGCCGCGACGCCGAAGCGCCGGAACGGCAAGCGCTCATCGTCGACGAGGCGATCGACGTAATAGCGCAGCAGCTCCGGCACATCCTCGGCGTATTCCCGCAGCGGCGGAATGCGCAACGTCAGCACGTTCAGGTTCGACAGCAGGTCGAGCCGGAACGGCACCGGACCCCGCGTTTCGAACCCGGGCTGCGCGGACGAGAGGATGCGCACGTCGAACCGCAGCGGCGCGCCCCGGCCGCCCTTGCGCTGGAACGTGCCTGACTCGAACACGGCGAGCAGTAAGCGCTGCGCGCCTGGTGGCAGGTCCTCCAGGCCGTTGATGAACAGCACGCCACCCTGCGACTGCTCGAGCAAACCCGCGGTCACGCCGCTCTCGTTTTCGACCCCGAGCAACACGTCTTCGGCGTTGCCCTCGGTGACCGCGCCAGCGGACAGGCTGGCGATCGGACCGGACGAACGCGAGCTCAGCGCATGAATGTAGCGGGCGAAAGCTTCGCGGCCCGTTCCCGGCTCGCCGAGCACCAGCACCGGCGCGTCGTGCGGGGCGATCTGCTTCACTTTCTCGCGCAGGTCGCGCATCAGGCGGCTGCGGCCCACGGGTGCAATCAGCGGCGGAACCAGCGTCCGCGTGGCTCGCTGCTGGCGCTTGCCTTCCTCGAGCGCGCGCGCCACGGTCCGCAGCAGCTTGGCCAGCGAGAGCGGCTTCTCGACGTAGTCGATCGCTCCGAGCCGAGTGGCCTCGACGGCGGTTTCGACCGTGCCGTGGCCAGACATCATGACGACCGGCGCCGTAAGCGCCTGCGACTGTTGCCACTCGCGCAACAGGCTGATGCCATCGGTGTCGGGCATCCAGATATCGAGCAGTACGAGGTCTGGCGCCTGCTGCGCGCATGCGGCGCGAGCCTCGGCGGCATTGCCCGCAGTTTCGACCGTATAGCCCTCCTCCGAGAGTATTTCCCGGACGAGTTCACGAATGTCGTTCTCGTCGTCGACGACGAGTATCCGCGCGTTGGTCATGCGCGTTCTCTCCTTGACTCCAAGCTGCCGCGCCTGAGCGCGTTCTCCGCCGCTGCTTCACGCAACGGCAGATCGATACGAACCTGTGCGCCGCCGCCGGCGCGGTTGTCGGCCTCGATGTGCCCGCCGTGTTCTTCCACGATCTTGCGGACGATCGCGAGTCCCAGACCCGTGCCCTTGGTCTTCGTAGTCACGTACGGATCGAACACCTGCCCGATCAGCTCGCGCTGGAACCCGGGCCCATTGTCCTCCACCGTGATGCGCGCCACGTCAGATTCGCCGCGCGCGACGCGTCGCGTCGACACCGCGATCGAACCATCGGCCTGCCCTTCGAGCGCCTCGACGGCGTTGGTGAGCAGGTTGTTGAGCAATTGTCGCAGGCGGCCGGGGTCGGCAATCAGGTTATCGATCCTCGGGTCGAGTTCGACCTTGAGGCGCACCCCACGGATCGCTCCCTGAGCGCGGTAGAGGTCGCTGACCTCGGTCACCATCTTGTTGAGGTCGACCGTGGCCATCTCGAGCCGCGGCGCACGCGCGTACTCGCTGAAGGCATTGACCATTTCCTTCATCGCCTCGACCTGCTGCACGATCGTCTCGGTCGCGCGCTCGAGCATCTGCACGTCCTTGGGATCGGTCATGCCCGGCAGCAGCTTGTGTCGCAGGCGCTCGGCGGACAGCCGGATCGGCGTGAGCGGGTTCTTGATCTCGTGGGCGAGGCGGCGGGCCACTTCGCCCCATGCAGCCTCGCGCTGCGCCTGCAGCATCACGGTGATGTCGTCGAACACGAGCACGTAGCCGCCCGGCGTATCGCCTTCGACCGGCAGCGGCGTGCACGCGCACATCAGGATACGACGCCCGCCTCCGGTCTGGAACGTGAACTGCTCGCGCCATTCGACGGCGCCAGTCGCAAACCGCTGCTGGCAGGCTTCCGCGAACTGACGCGCGAGGTTCGGTGGCTCCGCGCCCGCGGTGCCAAACTGCGCACCCACCCGCGATTCGATGTCCTCTCCCAGGATCATCGCCGCCGCACGGTTTGCCGTGCGCACGCGCCAATCAGACTCGAGTGAAATCACGCCCGTCGACAGCCGTGCCAGGATGACCGCGAGTTTGGCGCGCTCGGTCTCCGCCGCCCGTTGAGCGCGGCGCTGGTCTTCACGGGCATGCCGCAATCGCTTGGTCATGTCGTTGAACGAATGCACGAGGAAACCCATCTCGTCGTGCGACGTGAGGGGCAACTTCGTGTCGAGGTCGCCCTGTGCCACCGCGCGCGTGCCCTGCACGAGATCCTGGATCGGCTGCACGAGCCGCTGTGCCGTGAAGATCGCCCCGTACCACGCCGCGAGCAGCGACAGCAGCAGCACGACGGTCAGCGTGAGGATGAAACTCGCCTTGAGCGGCCGCCGCAGGTAGTCCTTCTCGCCGAACTGCTGGTACGCCGCCTGCACCGTATCCGCCAGCGCGCCGAGCCGCTCCGCGACGGGGTACATGCTCTGCAGCAACAGCCGTTCGCCGCCCAGCGCGGGCGATTCACCGATCGGCACGGCCGTGCGGATCAGGTAGCCGCCGTTCTGCTGCGGCTCGAGGCTCACGAAGGGCTGTCCCTGCCGCAACTGCAACAGCACCTCGCCCGGGACGTCCTCCGGCACGACGTCCGACGACAAGCCCTTGCTCACCGAGATGACGCGGCCCGCCTCCGTCGCGATCGTGAGTTCGACCGCGCCGACCTGCCGTCGCATCGTTTCGAGCAGCCCGGGCATCGTCGAGCCCGCGATGCCGATTTCCTCGGCGATGGCTTCGGAAGCCGCCAGATGCTCGCGCATGCGGACTTCCAGCGCCGAGCGCGACAGCACGAGTGCGTCGTCGAGGCTCTTGCGGATTTCGACGTTGAACCAGCTGTCGATACCTTTGTTCAGGAACTGCACCGCGAAGAAGTACACGAGCAGGATCGGCAGCGTCGCGAGCACGCCGAAAATCCAGACCATGCGCGCCTTGAGCCGCGAGCCGATGACGTGCCCGCGCCAGTCCCGGATCAGCTGCGTGAGCTTCATGCCGAGCAGCCCGACCAGCACCACGAGGCCAGCGATGTTGATTCCCAGGATCCACGGATGCAGCCGGCTGAACTGCTCCGAGTTCTGCGCGGTCTGGGCCATGAACAGGATGGCCGCAAGCCACAGCAGGCCGCCGAGACCCATGGTCACTGCCGAGGCGGCACGTTTCAGGGTCGGAGCGTCCATGACTTCCAGTCGCTCTCGGCGCTCCAGTCATCCGTCCAGAACAGCAGCCAGCCAAACACGTCGGGTGCGGTATTCATCCCGAGGACGGCTCGTATGCGGCCTTCATAGACGGGCCCGTCGGACACCAGCGCGGCGTCGATCACCGGCAGCCCGTGGAGATCGGCGACGCGATCGAGCGCAGCCTGCAGCGAGCCGAAATCCTGCTGCTCTCCGGTGTTGAGGTTCTTGACGAGGTAACGCTGGCTCAGCGCGTGGTAGCTCACCTCGTAGCGCTGCTCGAGGGCAGCAATACCGGCGTCCGGCATGTACCGACGCACGCGATCGACCCTTATTTCGTAAATCAGTCGCAGCGTCAGGCCGGATTCGACCGCCTTGCGCGCTCCGTCCGGCAGCGTGAGGTCGACCTTCGCATTGAGTTCGTAGACGCCTTCGTCGAGCGAGACCTGGACGTCGCGAATCGTCAGCTTCGACTCATCCTCGGCGTGCGCGACCGGACCCGCCGTTGCAATTAAGCACAGCACCAACCACGCGGCACACCTCGCCAAATACGGCGATTTTTGCGAGATGTGGGCGGCTCTGTAGCTCATTTCCAACAATCATAGCGGCTTGCTCAGGCAAGCATAATAGAACCCGTCCATGCCGGACTCACCCGGCAGGACCTGGTACCCGGGCCCCGCCCCGGCAGGGCGAGATGGCCAGGCCGCGGTGAGTTCGGGCGTCAGGTCCCGGATACCGGGTGTCCGGGCCAGGAAAGCCGCGACGACGCGCTCGTTTTCGGCTGCGAGCACCGAACAACTGGTGTACAGGAGGCGCCCGCCCGGCTTGACCACCCCCCACGCGGCTGCCAGGAGGTTCGCCTGCTTCCGTGCCAGGTTTGGGATGTCCTTGGCCCGCCTCAGGATTTTGATGTCGGGGTGCCGCCGTATGACCCCGGTGGCCGAGCACGGCACGTCCAGCAGGACCCGGTCGTAGGGCCGGCCGTCCCACCAGCCGCGGACGTTCTCGACGTCCGCTGCCACCAGGCTGGCCCGCAGCCCAAGCCGCTCGAGGTTGTCGCGGACTCGCTGCAGCCGCGGCTCGGACACGTCGAGGGCCGTGACGTCAGCATTGCCGTTGGTCCGTTCGAGCACGTGACAGGTCTTGCCGCCCGGTGCCGCGCAAGCATCCAGGATGCGTTCGCCTTCCTGCGGGTCGAGGAGTTCGGTGGCCAGCTGGGCCGCGGCGTCCTGCACCGACAGGCGCCCATCCATGAAACCCGGCAACGAACGCACGTCGCTGGGCGGCGCCACCTGCAGCGCATCGCGCGCGAGCAGGTGCGGTGTGACCGTGAACCCCGCAGCCTCGAGTTCGCCCTTGGCCCAGGCCAGGTCGCCCCGCATCGTGTTCACGCGCACCCACAGCGGTGGGTGCTCATTGTTGGCATCGAGCGCAGCCAGGGCGGCCTCGCCACGGTCCGTGCGCAGCGCATCGACCAACCAGCGCGGATGCGCGGTACGCAATGCCAGGTCGCGGTCGATGGCGTGCAGGATGTCTGCCTGCTCGCGCTGGAACCGCCGCAGGATCGCGTTGACGAACCCCGCAGCTTTCTCGAACCCGAGCACCCTGGCAGCGCTCACGGTTTCCGAAACGGCGGCATGCGCCGCAGTCTCGCCGGAGATCAACTGGAAGAGGCCGATTTCGAGCAGTGCCCGCAGGCGCGGCTGGAGCTGGTCGGGCGAACGTGTCGCCAGCGCATTCAGCACCGCGGCCAGCCGAATGTGCCAGCGCAGCGTGCCGTAGCACAACGAGCGCTTGAGCCCGCGCGCCGAGCCTTCGTCGCTTTCGGTGGCCAGGACATCGTCGAGCGAGCGCCCTTCTTCGATGACGGCAGCGACGATGATCGCCGCAGACGCACGTACTTCTGCCGGACCCGTGGGCGCGCTCATGCCATCACCTCGCCGAAGCGTTCGCCGGCCAGCGGCCTGGAATTGAGAATGTCGCGGGCCTTGAGCGGCTTGCGACCGGGAAATTGCACGGTCAGCAGTTCGAGCAGGCCGTCACCGGTGGCGACGACGATGCGCCCGTCCGCCGCCTGCACGACGGTACCCGGCGCCGCGTGGGACTCCACGGCGACGTCCCCGGTCACCGGGCGCGCCTCCCAGATGCGCACCGGCGCGTCACCGAGCCGCGTCTCTGCGACCGGCCAGGGGACGAACGCGCGGACCTGACGATCGATCTCGTCGGCAGACTGCGACCAGTCGATGCGTGCCTCGTCCTTGCGGATTTTCGCGGCGTAAGTCGCCCCCTCGGCCGGTTGCGGCGTCGCGTGCACCGAGCCTGCTGCCCAGCCCTGCACCGCCGCGACGATGGCCTGCGCACCCAGCTGCGCGAGTCGATCGTGCAGCTCGCCGGCGGTCTCGCGCGATCCGATCGCGAGTTCTCGCCGCAGCAGCTCCGGCCCGGTGTCGAGCCCGGCGTCCATCAGCATGATCGAAACTCCGGTGCGCTCGTCACCGGCCAGCACGGCGCGCTGGATCGGTGCTGCGCCGCGCCAGCGCGGCAGCAGCGAACCGTGGATGTTGAGACAGCCCAGCCGTGGAACGTCGAGCACCGCCTGCGGCAGGATCAACCCGTACGCCACGACGACCATGAGGTCGGGCGCGTACGCCGCAAGCTGCTGCTGCGCCACGGGCATCTTGAGCGTAGCTGGCTGCTCGACGGGTATCCCGAGAGCGAGCGCCCGCTGCTTCACGGCACTCGACGTGATTTCGCGGCCCCGCCCCGCCGGCCGGTCGGGCTGTGTGTAGACCGCAACGATGGCGTGACCCGCATCGTGCAATGCCTGCAGGGCCGGCACCGAAAACTCTGGCGTGCCGGCGAAGGCGATGCGCAAGGGTTGCATCAGATGACGGGAGTCCGGACGCCCTCGACCGTCGCCGGGCGATTGCGCTTGTCCTTTTCCAGCTTCCTGCGAATGCGGCTACGCTTGAGTTCGGAGAGGTAATCGACGAACAGCTTGCCGTCGAGGTGATCGAGCTCGTGCTGGATGCAGATGGCGAGCAAGCCGCTGGCCTCGAGTTCGAACGGCTTACCGTCGCGGCCAAGCGCGCGCACGCGAATCTTTTCGGAGCGGGCCGTCGGAGTGTCGAACACGCCGGGGACCGACAGGCAGCCTTCCTCGATTTCGAGCGCACCCGACCGCTCGATGATCTCGGGATTGATCAGGACCAGCGGCTTCGACTTGTCCTCGCTGACATCCAGCACCACGATGCGCTTGTGATAATCGACCTGCGTCGCCGCGAGGCCGATACCCGGCGCGGCGTACATGGTCTCGAACATGTCGTCGATCACCCGCCCGAGTTCGGCGCCCACGCGTTCGACCGGCGCCGCTTTGGTACGCAGTCGAGGGTCTGGATATTCAAGGATGGTGAGCTTCGCCATTCTTTTGAAAATACTGCTAAAGTTATGTCACGCTTGAATTTAATGATCGACGATGGGCCGCTGGACCGCCTTCGCAATCCAGCGGATTGGCGCGACTGAGACGTAGTCGGCAGCGGCCGCCGGGCAGCCTGGATTATAAGGCGACGGTCGCGACCTCGATACCCGATGGAGAGAGGGATGGATCGTAACCTTCGACCTGAGTCGTCCACATCGCTGCGTCCGCGGCACTGGATGCGCGCGCTGCTGCTGGCCATTGCCGTCACAGGCATCGGGGCAGGAACCGCCATTCCACAGGCTGCCGTGGCGCAAGCCGAGGCGGGCCGCTCGATGTCCGTGCCGATCTCACCAACCGCTCCCGAGCGTTATGTCGTCAAGAAAGGCGACACGCTGTGGGACATTTCGGCCATGTACCTCAAGGATCCCTGGTACTGGCCGGAGATCTGGTACGTCAACCCGTCCATCCGTAACCCGCACCTGATCTATCCGGGCGACGTCTTGTATTTCAGCTACGTTGACGGCAAGCCGCGCGTTTCGCTCGAACCCGGCAACGCCCTGCGGTTGTCGCCCGAGGTTCGCACCTCCGATCTCGATGGCGCGATCCGCGCGATTCCCTATGATCTGCTGATGGACTTCGTCGGCCGCCCGAGCCTGCTCGACAGGGACCAGGTCAGGAACGCGCCCTACGTCGTCGGCATGCGCGACCGACACATCGTCGGCTCGACGACCAACGAGGTCTACGGCCGCGGGCTCGACAACCCGGCGGCTGGCGTGCGCTACAACATCATCAACGTCGGCGAAGAGCTGCGTGACCCGGACGACGGCGATCTGCTCGGCTACGTCGGGCATTTTGCGGGCCTCGGCGAAGTCATCCAGTCCTCCGGCGCCGTGGTCCCTGGCAAGGATTCGATTTTCGATATGCGGCGCGAGGAACCACTCACGCACATGCACGTGATCGAGACCGGCCGCGAGATCATGCAGGGCGACAAGCTCTTCCCGGCACAGGCGGACATCGGCGCAGACTTCGTGCTGTCGGCGCCGTCGAACGAAGCGATCCTCGGCCAGATCGTCGCCATCGTCGATGGCATCTATGTCGCCGGCAGGTACCAGGTGGTCGCGATCAACCGCGGCAAGCGTCACGGCCTCGCTCCCGGCAACCTGCTCGGCGTGTTCTACCGGGGCGAGATCGTCCGCGACCGTTTTGACCGGCAGAACTGGGCGGCCTTCACCGCGAACTACGACAGGGTGCGCCTGCCGGACGAGCGCAGCGCGACGGTCCTGGTGTTCACCGTGAAGGAACGCATGAGTTATGCCCTGGTGGTGCAGTCGTCGCAGGTGATCCGCCGCGGGGACTTCATCGCGAGTCCGCGCCACGGCCACCACGAAAGCGGTAGCACCAATTTCGAGAAATGACACGCAAGCTGAACGCAGTTCTCTGCGTTCAGCGCAGTTTTGCAGGAGCCTGCCGGGAATGACCCCCGGTAGGCTCTTTGCTTATGGAAGATCCAGAACGCTGGTTGAGGCTCGCGCACGCCCCGGGCCTGCACGCAGGGCAGTTACAGGAGTGGCTGGCGCAGGGCGCCGCGCCGACCGACCTGGCGCGTGAAACGCGCCCAGCGCTCGCAGCCCTGGGGCTCGGCCAGTCCGCGATCAAGGCCCTCCAGCAACCCGACAGCGTGGCGATCGAAAACGACCTCGCCTGGCTGCACGCCGCAGCGAATCGATGGCTCGTCAACTGGGGCTCCCCGGCATACCCGCCGCTGCTGGCGCAGATTTCGGACGCGCCGCTGGTGCTGTACGTCGAAGGCGACCCCATGGCGCTCTGCCTGCCGCAACTTGCGGTCGTCGGCAGCCGCAATCCGACGGCCCTCGGCCGCGACACTGCCACTCAATTCGCGCGACACCTGGCGCAAGCCGGGCTCGCGATCACGAGCGGACTGGCGCTCGGCATCGATGCCGCCGCGCATCGCGGTGCACTGGAAGCGGGCGCGCGTACCGTCGCCGTGGTGGGTCGCGGCCTGGATGCAATCTATCCCCGGGAGAATGCAGCGCTCGCGCGGGAAATCGTCGGGCGACAAGGCGCCCTCGTCACCGACCTGGCCATCGGCACACCACCCCTCAAGCAGAATTTTCCGCGCCGCAACAGGATCCTGAGCGGCCTGGCCGTCGGGACGCTCGTCGTCGAGGCGGCCCTCCAGAGCGGATCCCTTATCACGGCCCGGCTGGCCGCCGACCAGGGGCGCGAGGTCTTCGCCATTCCCGGGTCCATTCACAACCCCATGGTCCGGGGATGCCACCGGCTGTTGCGCCAGGGTGCCCGGTTGGTCGAGAGCGTGGACGATATTTTCGCCGAACTCGAACCGATCATCGGCGAAATCAAGAGGATCGCGCAGGAAAAGCCGCCTGCAGGAGCTGATCTTCGCCCCCCGCGGTTGGACAAGGAGTATGAAATCCTGTTAGATGCGCTCGGCTTCGAGCCGGCCGGACTCGACATTCTCGTGGTCCGGACGGGCCTGAAAGCCGGTGCCGTCGCCTCGATGCTGCTGATCCTCGAGCTCGACGGCCGGGTACAACAGCAGCCGGGCGGTCGTTTCAGCCGCCGGTTGCCGGGGAAGGTGTGATGAAGGAAGGCGTTCTCGACATTCTCATTTATCTGTTCGAGAACTACTTCGACGCCGAAACGGACGACGGCTTCGAACCCGACCGCGAGACGCTGAAGCTCGAGCTCGAAAAGGCCGGATTTCCGGGATCGGAAGTGGAACGGGCCCTTTGCTGGCTGGAAGAGCTGGCGGCCGACCCGGACAGGTTGCACCCGACACCCACCTCACGCGCGATCCGGGTGTTCGCCGCACTGGAGCAGGCGCGGCTGGACACGGATTGCCGCGGCTACCTGGTGCACCTCGAGCAGGTGGGCATCCTGTCGCCTACGCAGCGCGAGCTGGTTATCGATCGCCTGATGGCGCTCGAAGGTGACGAGATCGACATCGACAAGTTGAAGTGGGTCGTGCTGATGGTGCTCTTCAGCCAGCCCGGGCAGGAGACCGCGTTCTCCCGCATGGAAGACCTGGTGTTCGAGGACCGCAGCGGAGCGATCCACTGAAGGAAGGGGATAGGGGTTAGGGGATAGGGGTTAGTCGGAAGGCCCCGAGGAGCGATGCAGCTTCTTGCTAACCCCTAACCCCTATCCCCTAACCCCTTTCTTTTTCGTCTGCCGCGGACCACCGCGGCATGTTTTTTTTGAGGGACATGACCAAGAATCTCGTCATCGTCGAGTCGCCGGCCAAGGCCAAGACCATCAAGAAGTACCTGGGCAAGGACTTCGAGGTGATGGCGTCCTATGGCCACGTGCGCGATCTCGTGCCCAAGGAGGGCGCCGTCGACCCCACGCGTCAGTTTGCGATGCGCTGGGAGCTGATCGAGAAGAACAAGAAGCACGTCGATGCGATCACGCGCGCCGTGAAAAAGGCCGACGCGCTCTATCTGTCGACCGACCCCGACCGCGAAGGAGAGGCGATCTCCTGGCACCTGCAGCAGCTGCTGACGGAAGCGGGGGCGCTCGAGGGCAAGACCGTTCATCGCAGCGTCTTCTACGAAATCACGAAGAAGGCGGTGCAGGAAGCCGTCGACAACCCGCGCGAAATCGCCGACGAGCTGGTGAAAGCCTACCT
>JAABQQ010000279.1 GCA_011391405.1 Gammaproteobacteria bacterium | reverse complement strand
GGGTCGCCGCTTCGTCGTGAAGGCGGACCGCTCGCACCTGCACAAGGGCGAGCCGGTGCACTCGCTCACGGCTGCAAAGAAGCGTACGGGCGCCCGCAACAACATGGGCCGGCAGACGACGCGCCACAAGGGCGGCGGTCATGCCCGGCGCTATCGCGTCGTCGACTTCGTGCGTAACAAGGACGGCGTGCCGGGCAAGGTCGAGCATCTCGAGTACGACCCGAACCGCAACGCACATCTCGCCCTGGTGCTCTACGCCGATGGCGAGCGCCGCTACATCCTGGCCCCGAAGGGCGTGGGTGCGGGCGATGCGATCGTCTCCGGCGTCGATGCCCCGATCAAGTCGGGCAATGCGCTGCCGCTCCGCAACATCCCGATCGGCTCGCTCGTGCACAACGTCGAGCTGAAGCCCGGCCGTGGTGGCCAGCTCGGCCGCAGCGCGGGTGCCTCGGTGCAGCTGGTCGCGCGCGAAGGCCTGTACGCGACGATCCGCCTGCGCTCGACCGAGATGCGCAAGGTGCACGTCGACTGCCGCGCCACGATCGGCGAAGTCGGCAACGAAGAAAACAACCTGATCGTCTACGGCAAGGCTGGCGCGAAGCGCTGGCGTGGCATACGCCCGACGGTCCGCGGCGTGGTCATGAACCCCGTCGACCATCCGCACGGCGGTGGTGAGGGCAAATCCGGCCAGGGCAACCCGCACCCGGTTTCGCCGTGGGGCTGGAAGACGAAGGGCAAGAAGACCCGTACCAACAAGCGCACGTCCGGACTCATCATCCGGCGCCGTAACTGAGCCTGAGAGGAGCTGCCAGTGCCCCGTTCAGTCAAGAAAGGCCCGTTCATCGACGCCCACCTCGCCAAGAAGGTGGCTGTCGCGGCGGAGAAGAACGATCGCCGTCCGATCAAGACGTGGTCGCGCCGTTCCATGGTCCTCCCGGACATGGTCGGCCTGACAATCGCCGTTCACAACGGCAGGCAGCACATCCCCGTGCTGGTCTCCGAGAACATGGTTGGCCACAAGCTGGGCGAGTTCGCCCCGACGCGCACCTTCAGGGGTCACTCGGGCGACAGAAAGGCGTCCTCGGAGTAAGCCATGCAAGTCGCAGCAAAACTCAAGTACGCGCGCATCTCGGCGCAGAAGTGCCGCCTGGTCGCCGACATGGTCCGCGGCAAGCCCGTGGGCCAGGCGCTCTCGACGTTGCGCTTCACGCCGAAGAAGGGCGCCGAACTGGTCCGCAAGGTGCTGGAATCGGCGATCGCCAACGCCGAGAACAACCACAACGCGGACATCGACGCGCTGAAGGTCGACCTCATCTACATCGACGAGGCGCCGAGCCTGAAGCGGTTCCACGCGCGCGCCAAGGGCCGCGGCAACCGCATCGTCAAGCGCAACAGCCACATCACGATCCTCGTCGGCGACGGCCGCAAGGACTGAGGGAGCCAGAGCTCATGGGTCAGAAGGTCAATCCGGTCGGCATTCGTCTCGGCATCACGCGCGACTGGACGTCGAGGTGGTACGCGAACAAGCGCACGTTCCCGATCTACATCCTGCAGGACTGGCAGGTTCGCGACTTCCTGAAGAAGAAGCTGTCGGAAGCCTCGGTGAGCCGCATTCACATCGAACGCGCCGCACGCAAGGCCAACATCACGATCCACACGGCCCGCCCGGGCGTGGTGATCGGCAAGAAGGGAGAGGACATCGAGCGTCTGCGCCAGGAAGTCGCGAAGCTGATGAAGATGGGCTTCAACGACGTCCGCCTCAACATCGCCGAGATCCGCAAGCCGGAACTCGACGCGCAGCTCGTGGCCGAGGGCATTGCCCAGCAGGTCGAGCGTCGCGTGATGTTTCGCCGCGCCATGAAGCGCGCGGTAATGAACACGATGCGCAGCGGTTCGCTCGGCGTGAAGGTGCGCCTGTCGGGCCGCCTGAATGGTTCGGAAATCGCGCGCACGGAATGGACCCGCGAGGGCCGCATCCCGCTGCACACGTTCCGTGCCGACATCGACTACGGCACGGCCGAAGCCCGCACGACGTACGGCGTCATCGGCGTGAAGGTATGGATTTTCAAGGGCGAAGTCTTCGACCAGCCGGCGCCGATGGGCGCGAGCGTCGAGGCGACCCCAGCCGCGGAGCAGACGGCCTGAGGCCGTAATGCGACGGACGGAGTGACAACGCCATGATGCAACCCAAGCGAACCAAGTATCGCAAGCAGTTCAAGGGCCGCAATGCGGGCCTCGCCCATCGCGGGTCGAGCGTCTCGTTCGGCGACTACGGACTGAAGGCGACGAGCCGCGCCCGCATGACTGCGCGCGAGATCGAAGCCGCCCGTCGCGCGATGACGCGCTACGTGAAGCGCGGCGGCCAGGTGTGGATCCGGGTGTTCCCGGACGTGCCGGTGAGCAAGAAGCCCCTCGAAGTCCGCATGGGCTCCGGCAAGGGCAACGTCGAGTACTACGTCGCGCGCGTGCAGCCCGGCAAGGTGCTCTTCGAGATGGAAGGCGTGACCGAAGAGATCGCGCGCGAGGCGTTCCGCCTTGCCGCCAGCAAGCTCTCGGTCGAGACGATGTTCGTCAAGCGACAGGTGCGCTGATGAAGGCGAAAGAACTTCGGGTCAAGGGCTCCGCGGAATTGCGCGAGGAACTCCTCAAGCTGCGTCGCGAGCAGTTCAACCTGCGCATGGCGCAGGCGTCCGGTCAGGTTGCCAAGCCCGATCAGGCCGGCAAGGTGCGCCGCAACATCGCGCGCGTGAAGACGGTGCAGGGCGAACAGTCCCGCGCCAACAGGAGCAAGTGATGAGCGAGCAGCAGCAGGCCCAGCCTCAGGCGGCGAGCGAAGCCGGTGCCCAGCACACGCTGACGGGCACGGTCGTCAGCACCAAGATGACCAAGACCATTGCGGTCACGGTCGAGCGCCTCGTCAAGCACGGGCGTTACAGCAAGTTCATCCGCCGCACCACCAAGCTGCTCGCGCACGACGAGAACTCGGAGTGCAGGGAAGGCGACGTCGTCGACATCGCCGAATGCCGCCGCCTCTCGGCCCGCAAGGCCTGGAAGGTCGTCCGCGTCGTCAAGCGCGCCGACACCGTCTGAGCTGCAGCAGAAGGACTACTGAAATGATCCAGATGTCAACGATTCTCGCGGCCGCCGACAACAGCGGCGCCAAGCGGCTCATGTGCATCAAGGTGCTCGGTGGCTCCAAGCGCCGCTATGCCTCCGTGGGCGACGTGATCAAGGTGAGCGTCAAGGACGCCATCCCGCGCGGCAAGGTCAAGAAGGGCGAGGTTTACGACGCCGTGGTGGTCCGCACTGCGTTCGGCGTGCGCCGCCCCGACGGTTCGCTGATCCGCTTCGACGGCAATGCCGCCGTGCTGCTCACGAACAAGCTCGAGCCGATCGGCACCCGTATTTTCGGACCGGTCACACGCGAACTGCGCACGACGCAGTTCATGAAGATCATCTCGCTCGCGCCCGAAGTGCTGTAAGCACGGCGCGCGCAAGGTTCGAGGGCAAAGGGTATGAACAAGATCCGCAAGGGCGACGAAGTGGTCGTCATCACCGGCCGCGACAAGGGCCGGCGCGGCACCGTCATCCGCGTGCTGGGTGAAAAGGTGCTGGTCGAGAACGTGAACATGGTCAAGCGCCATACGCGTCCCAACCCGCAGAAGGGCACGCAGGGCGGCATCGTCGAGAAGGAGGCCTCCCTCCAGCTCTCGAATGTGCAGCTCTGGAACCCGGTTGCGAAGAAGGGTGACCGCGTGGGCATCCGCACGCTCGCCGACGGACGTCGGGTGCGTTTCTTCAAGTCCAACGACGAAGTCGTGGACGCCTGAACCGAGGTCGGATGAGATGGCAAGGCTGCAGAAAATTTACCGGGACGAGATCGTCGCCAAGCTCATGACGAGCCTGGCGGTGACCAATCCCATGCAGGTGCCGAAGATCACCAAGATCTCGGTCAACATGGGCGTGGGCGAGGCCGTTGCCGACAAGAAGGCAATGGACGGCGCCGTCAAAGACTTGACGGCTCTCACCGGCCAGAAGCCGATCGTGACGAAGTCGCGCATGGCGATCGCGGCGTTCAAGCTGCGCGCCGGCGTGCCGGTCGGCGCGCGTGTGACGCTGCGCGGCGCCCGCATGTACGAGTTCCTCGACCGCCTGATCAGCGTGGCGATGCCGCGCATCCGCGACTTCCGCGGCGTGTCGGCGCGCTCGTTCGACGGCCGCGGCAATTACTCGTTCGGCGTCAAGGAGCAGATCATCTTCCCGGAAATCGCCTACGACCAGGTCGACGCGATCCGCGGGATGGACATCACGATCACGACGACGGCACGCGACGACCGGGAAGGTAAGGCGCTGCTTGAATCCTTCAACTTCCCGTTCCGCAAGTAGGACAGGAAAAATGGCGAAGACCAGCATGATCATGCGCGAGAAGCGCCGCGAGAAGCTCGTGAAGCAGCACGCTGCCAGGCGAGCCCAGCTCAAGGAAGCTATCCGCAGCCCGAAGTCCACGGACGCCGAGCGGGAAGAGGCGCAGCGCAAGCTGAATGCCATGCCGCGCGACTCCAGCGCCTCACGGGTGCGCAATCGCTGCGCGATCACAGGCCGCTCCCGCGGCGTCTACCGCAAGTTCGGCCTCGGGCGGCAGAAGCTGCGCGAAGCGACGATGCGCGGTGACATCCCGGGCCTCGGCAAGGCCAGCTGGTAAGCCGGGTACTGGAGTAACAGCATGAGCATGTCGGATCCCATCGCGGACTTCCTCACCCGCATTCGCAACGGTCAGCTCTCGGGCAAGCCTGAGATCGCCGCGCCGTCGTCGCGAGTCAAGTTGGCACTGGCCAAGGTGTTGAAGGACGAAGGTTACATCGAAGACTTCGCCATTGACGGCGAAGCCAGCAAGCCAACCGTCAAGGTGCGCCTGAAGTATTACCAGGGCCGCCCGGTCATCGAACGCATCGAGCGCGTGAGCCGTCCAGGCCTGCGCATCTACAAGGCGAAGGACGAGTTGCCGAAGATTCTCGGCGGCATGGGCGTGGCGATCATCTCGACCTCCAAGGGCGTGATGACCGACCGTGAAGCCCGCGCCGGCGGACACGGCGGCGAAGTGCTCTGCATCGTGTCGTAAGGCACGGCGCAAGGAACAGGACCAAGACCATGTCACGAGTTGCAAAAAGGCCGGTTGCGCTGCCCAAGGGCGTGACCCACGCGGTCGACGGCAGCACCGTCACCGTCAAGGGCGCCAAGGGCGCGCTCAAGCTGCCGCTGCGTCCGGGCCTGAGCCTGGTGCAGGAAGGCAATGACATCCGCATCGAGATCGCGGAGCGCAACAAGGAGTCGCTGATGCACGCCGGCTCGCTCCGTTCGCACCTCGCGAACGTGGTGCAGGGCGTGTCGCAGGGCTACGAGAAGAAGCTCGAACTCGTGGGCGTCGGCTACCGTGCCGCGGCCCAGGGCAAGAAGCTGAACCTGACGCTCGGCTTTTCGCATCCGGTCGAATACGACGTGCCGGAAGGCATCACGATCGAGACGCCGACGCAGACGGAAATCGTCGTGAAGGGCGCCGACAAGCAGCAGGTTGGCCAGGTGGCAGCGGAAATCCGCTCCTACCGTCCCCCCGAGCCTTACAAGGGCAAGGGTGTTCGTTATTCCGGTGAGCGCATCGAGCTCAAGGAAACGAAGAAGAAGTAATGGGTGCCGCGATGGAAAAGAAAGTCAGTCGTCTGAAGAGAGCCCGCCGCAGTCGCGCGAAGATCCTGGAGCTTCGTGCCACCCGCTTGAGCGTGCATCGCACCGCGCAGCATATCTACGCGCAGGTCTTCGATCCCGAGTCGAAGGTCATCGTGTCTGCGTCGACCCTGCAGAAGGATGTCGCCGAGGGCCTGAAGGGCACCGGCAACATCGAGGCGGCGAAAGCCGTCGGCAAGGCGATCGCCGAGCGTGCCAAGGCCAAGGGCGTGACCCAGGTCGCCTTCGACCGTTCGGGCTTCAAGTATCACGGGCGCATCAAGGCGCTTGCCGAAGCCGCGCGCGAAGCCGGCCTCGAGTTCTGAGCCGCACAAGGTTCCAGGAGCAGCAATGGCTAGAATCGAAAAAGTGGCGGCGTCGGACGAGTTCATCGAAAAGCTGGTGACCGTCAACCGCGTGTCCAAGACCGTGAAGGGCGGCAAGCAGTTCGGCTTCACCGCGCTCACGGTGGTGGGCGACGGCAACGGTCGCGTCGGCTTCGGTTACGGCAAGGCGCGTGAAGTGCCGGTCGCGATCCAGAAGGCGATGCAGCAGGCCCGCAAGAACCTGGTCAACGTGCCGCTGCGCAATGCGACGCTGCACTTCGCTGTCGTCGGCAAGCACGGCACCTCGAAGGTGTACATGCAGCCGGCCGCCGACGGTACCGGCGTCATCGCGGGCGGCAGCATGCGCGCGGTGTTCGAGTGCGCCGGCGTGCGCAACGTGTTGGCGAAGTCGTACGGCTCGCGCAACCCGATCAACGTCGTGCGCGCCACGATGAACGCCCTGACCGGCATGCCGGCCCCGGAGCGCATCGCGGCCAAGCGCGGCAAGACCATTGCCGAAATCACGGGCTGACAGCGCCATGGCAACCAAGAAAGACACCACGGCCAAGCCGACGGCAAAGAGCGGCGCAAAGAGCGTCAAAGTGACGCTCGTGAAGAGCCCCTTTGGCCAGATTCACCGTCACCGCGCCACCGTGCGCGGCCTCGGTCTGCGCCGCATGCACCAGACCGTCGTCCTGGCCGACACCCCTGAAATCCGCGGCATGCTCAACGCGTCGCGGCACCTGCTCCGCGTCGAAGAGGCGTGACCAGATCATGAAGCTCAACACCATCAGCCCGGGACCGGGCAGCAAGAAGACGCGCACTCGCGTCGGTCGCGGCGCCTCCGCCGGCCAGGGCAAGACCTGCGGCCGCGGCGTCAAGGGCCAGCGCGCCCGCAAGGGTGGCTATCACAAGGTCGGCTTCGAAGGCGGCCAGATGCCGCTGCAGCGCCGCCTGCCGAAGATCGGTTTCCGTTCGGCGCTCGGTCGCCGCACGGCCGAAGTTCGCCTGAGCGAGCTGCACAAGATCGCAGGCGGCAACATCGACCTCGCGATCCTCAAGGCGGCGAACCTGGTCCCGGCGAACACGCTGCAGGCCAAGATCGTGCTGTCGGGCGACGTGAAGTCCGCGTTTACGGTGTCCGGCGTCGGCGTCACGAAGGGCGCCCGCGAGGCCATCGAGAAGGCCGGCGGCAAGGTCGTCGAGGCGTCGGCCTGAGCCCCGGCTCCGGTCTGCACACTACGCAAGCGTAAGGAACAGCAGTGGCCAACCAGTCCAACAACCCGGTCGCAGCCCTTGGCGAAGCGACTCGGTTGACCGAACTCAGGAACAGGTTCCTGTTCCTGATCGGCGGCCTGATCGTCTATCGCATCGGCACGTTCATTCCCGTGCCGGGCATCGACCCGGTTGCGCTCGCGCGATTTTTCCAGGACCAGCAGGGCACGATCCTGAGCATGTTCAACATGTTCTCGGGCGGTGCGCTGGAGCGCCTGTCGATCCTCGCGCTCGGCGTCATGCCGTACATCTCGGCTTCGATCATCGTGCAGATGATGGCCGTGGTCGTGCCGCAGCTGCAGGCCCTGCGCAAGGAAGGCGAGGCGGGCCGCCGCAAGCTGACCAACTACACGCGTTGGGGCACGGTGGGTCTCGCAGTGTTCCAGGGCGCCGGCGCGGCCGTCGCGTTCCAGAACCAGGGCGTCGTGATCAATCCCGGCTTCCAGTTCGTGTTCCTCGCCACGGCGACGCTGACGGCCGGCACCATGTTCCTGATGTGGCTCGGTGAGCAGATCACGGAACGCGGCCTCGGCAACGGCATCTCGATGATCATCCTCGCCGGCATCGTCGCGGGCCTACCGGCAGCCATCGGCGGCACGCTCGAACTCGTCCGCAACGGCGAAATCAACCCGGCGCTGGCGCTGATCCTCGTGATCATGGTCGCGGCCGTCACGTACTTCGTGGTGTTCGTCGAGCGCGGCCAGCGTCGTATTCCGGTCAACTATGCCAAGCGCCAGCAGGGCCGCCGCGTGTTTGCCGGCACGTCGACGCACCTGCCGTTCAAGCTCAACATGTCGGGCGTGATCCCGCCGATCTTCGCCTCGAGCCTGCTGCTTTTCCCCGCGACGATCGCCAGCTGGTTCGGCACCAGCGAGAACATGGGCTGGCTGCAGAACGTGGCCGCGAGCCTCGGGATCGGCCAGCCGGTGCACATGGTCATCTACGCATCGCTGATCATCTTCTTCTGCTTCTTCTACACCGCGCTGGTCTTCAACGCGCGCGAGACGGCGGAGAACCTGAAGAAGTCCGGCGCGTTCATCCCCGGGATTCGCCCGGGCCAGCAGACGGCCGAATACATCGACAAGGTCCTGACCCGGCTGACGGTCTGGGGCGCCCTGTACGTGGCCCTGGTCTGCCTGCTGCCCGAGATCCTGATTTCCCAGTTCCGGGTGCCGTTCTACTTCGGCGGCACCTCGCTCATGATCATCGTCGTGGTGATCATGGACTTCATGGCCCAGCTGCAGGCGCACCTCATGTCGCACCAGTACGAGGGGCTCATGAAGAAGGCCAACCTGCGCGGCTACGGCCGGCCCGGCCAGGTGCGCTGAGCGTCCCCGGCTGTTTTGGAGAAAGATTCATGAAAGTTCGTCCCTCGGTGAAGCGTATCTGCAAGAACTGCAAAGTGGTTCGGCGTCGCGGCGTGGTCTACGTGATCTGCAGCAGCGACAAGCGCCACAAGCAGCGACAGGGCTGACGGCCTGGTCCTTGCATTGAGCAGCACTGGTTTTTCTGATATAATTCCGCGCTTTTCGCGCCCCGAAGTGAGCCTAAAATGGCCCGTATAGCCGGCATCAACATCCCGATGAACAAGCACGTCTGCATCGGGCTGACTGCAATTTTCGGCGTCGGTCGCAGCCAGGCGCTGGCCGCCTGTGAAGCAGCTGGCGTCAAGACCAACACGAAAGTGAAGGACCTGACGGAAGCCGAGGTCACCGCGCTGCGCTCGGCAATCGCGAAGCTCCCGGTCGAAGGCGACCTGCGCCGTGAAGTGTCGATGAACATCAAGCGCCTCATGGACCTCGGTTCCTACCGTGGCATGCGGCACCGCAAGGGCCTGCCGATGCGGGGACAGCGCACGCGCACCAATGCGCGCACGCGCAAGGGCCCGCGCAAGGCGGCGGTCAAGCTGAACGCACCTCCGGGCAAGGCGTAATCCGCCCCCGCCCGGTCGATCACTTAAGGTTGTACTCGAATGGCTGACGACAAGAAGTCCGCAGGCAAGCCTCGCAAGAAGATCAAGCGCGTCGTTACCGACGCGGTTGCTCACGTGCATGCCTCGTTCAACAACACGATCATCACGATCACGGACCGCCAGGGCAACACGTTGTCCTGGGCGACATCGGGCGGCTGCGGTTTCCGCGGTTCGCGCAAGAGCACGCCGTTCGCCGCGCAGGTAGCCGCCGAAAAGGCTGGCGTCGCCGCGCAGGAATACGGTGTCCGCACCGTCGACGTGAAGGTCCGGGGTCCGGGCCCGGGTCGCGAGTCCGCCGTGCGCGCGCTGAACGCCGCCGGCCTGAAAGTCACCAGCATCGAGGACGTGACGCCGATCCCGCACAACGGGTGCCGTCCGCCCAAGAAGCGTCGCGTTTGACGCGCCGCTGCCGAGGATAAGAGAACATGGCAAGGTATCTTGGCCCCAAGTGCAAGCTCTCGCGTCGCGAGGGCACCGACCTTTTCCTGAAGAGCGGCGTCAAGTCGCTCGAGTCGAAGTGCAAGCTCGAAGTGCCGCCGGGTGGCATCAAGGGCGAGCGCCGCGCGCGCGTGTCGGGCTACGGCCTGCAGCTGCGCGAGAAGCAGAAGCTGCGCCGCATGTACGGCGTGCTCGAGCGCCAGTTCCGCGGCTACTACCAGCAGGCAGCCGGCCGTCCGGGCGCCACGGGTGAGACGCTGCTGCAGATCCTGGAGTCGCGTCTCGACAACGTCGTCTACCGCATGGGTTTTGCCGCTACGCGCTCCGAAGCGCGCCAGCTGGTGAGCCACGGTGCGATCGTCGTTAATGGCTCGCGCCTCAATATCCCGTCGTACCAGTGCAAGGCGGGCGTCGTCGTCGGCCTCTGCGAAAAAGCGCAGAAGCAGGCGCGTGTTGCGCAGGCTCTGCAGATCCGTGCCCAGACCGGCTTCCCGGACTGGGTCGAGGTCGACGAGAAGAAGTTCTCGGGTGTCCTGAAGTCGTTGCCCGAGCGTGGCGACATCCTGCCGGACATCAACGAAAGTCTCGTCGTCGAGTTGTATTCCAAGTAACCATCCGGCCCGGTCGAACCGGGCCTTGCTAAGGCAAGGGCACCTCAAATGCAGTCAGCCGTTGCGGAATTCCTCCGTCCGCGCGTGGTGAAGGTGACGCCGACGTCACCGCGTCACGCCAAAATCGTCATCGAACCGTTCGAGCGTGGCTTCGGCCACACGCTCGGCAACGCGCTGCGGCGCGTGCTGCTGTCGTCGATGCCGGGCAGCGCCATCACCGAAGCCGAGATCGACGGGGTGCTCCACGAGTACACCAGCATCGAAGGCGTGCAGGAAGACGTCGTCGACATCCTGCTCAACCTCAAGCTCGTCGCGATCCGGCTGAACGCGCGCGATGAGTCGGAGTTGCGCCTCTCGAAGAAGGGTCCGGGTCCGGTCCGCGCGGGCGACATCCAGACCGACCACGACGTCGAGATCCTGAATCCTGAGCTCGTGATCGCCAACCTGACCAAGGCCGGCGAACTCAACATGACGCTCAAGGTCGAGAAGGGCCGCGGCTACCGTCCGGCCCTCCAGCGCCTCGCGTTCGAAGAAGCCAGCCGCCCGATCGGCCGCCTGCTGCTCGACGCGTCGTTCAGCCCGATCCGCAAGGTCACCTACAACGTCGAAGCGGCGCGCGTCGAACAGCGCACCGACCTCGACAAGCTGATCATCGACATCGAGACCAACGGCACGATCGACGCTGAAGAAGCGATCCGCCGCGCCGGCTCGATCCTGAAGGACCAGCTGTCGGTGTTCGTCGACCTGCAGGGCCAGGACGAGGAAAAGTCGCGCCCGGCCGATCATCACTTCGACCCGTTGCTGCTGCGTCCCGTCGACGAGCTGGAGCTCACCGTCCGCAGTGCGAACTGCCTCAAGGCG
>JAABQQ010000278.1 GCA_011391405.1 Gammaproteobacteria bacterium | reverse complement strand
GAAGGCGCGCGCTTCCGCAATGCCTTCGCCACCACCCCGCGGTGCTGACCCAGCCGCGCAACGATCCTGACCGGGCAGTACGCGCACACCAACGGCATCGTCGACAACACCGCGCGCGACGCCGCCAGCCACCAGTTGCAGACTTTCGCGTTGCCGCTCGCCGCGGCCGGCTGGCGCACCGGATTCTTCGGCAAGTGGCATATGGGAAACGACGACAGCCCGCGTCCCGGATTCACGCGCTGGGTCGCGATGCGCGGCCAGGGCGAGGCGAGTGACCCGCAGTTCAACATCGACGGCACTCGCGTGCACCAGCGCGGCTACGTGACCGACCTGCTGACCGACCACGTGGTCGATTTCGTGCGCGGCTCGGGCGGGCAGCCCTTCATGGTATTCCTGGCGCACAAGGCGCTGCATCCGAACGTCGTGCAGCGCGACGACGGCAGCACCGGTGCGGTGGCAGGCCAGCCCGAGGGATTCGTGCCGGCGCCGCGGCACCAGGGACGTTACGCCAATGCGGTGGTGCCGCGCCGGCCCAACGCCGGCCCGCCGGTGGCGGGCAAGCCCGCGCTGCTGCGTGCGATCGATGGCGTTGCGCCGCTCGGACCGGGTACCGCGACACCGGACCAGGACGTGCGCGCCCGGCTCGAGATGCTGCTGGCAGTCGACGAGAGCCTCGCGCGGATCGTGCAGGCGCTCGAGGAAAGCGGCGAGCTGGCGCGCACGGCGATCTTGCTGGTCAGCGACCATGGATATTTCTACGGCGAGCACCAGCTCAACGAAGAGCGCCGGCTCGCTTACGAGGAAACGATCCGGATCCCGCTGATCGTGCGCTACCCGCCGCGCGTGGCGGCGGGCGCCACCCCGGTCGCCATGGTGCAGACGATCGATCTCGCGCCCACGATCCTCGAACTCGCGCGGGTCGCCGACCCCGTCGAGCGACAGGGTAGATCGCTGCTGCCCCTGCTGGGCGGCGACGAGGTTCCGTGGCGCCAGTCGATCCTGGTTGAATACCGCAGCGACACGGTGTTTCCGCGCATCCGCGACATGGGCTACCAGGCGGTGCGGACGGCGCGCCACAAGTACATCCACTACCTCGAGTTGCCGGGCATGGACGAGCTCTACGACCTCGAGGCGGACCCCTACGAGATGTCGAACCTGATCGGCACGCCGCAAGGCCAGGCGCTGCTGCCCGCCCTGCAGGCGGAACTCGCCCGCCTGCAGCAGCGGTCCGGATACGTCTCGCCACCCTAGGCCGGGGCCGCCGGGCCGCATTGCAGCGTTCGCGTGCCGTGCGACAGGCCGCCGCCGGTCAACCTGCCGTGATCGACCGTCAGTGGCTGAGCCGTACCGTCAGTGTCGTTCGAACGGCGTCATTCAAACAGCTTGTTCATGCGTCCCAGGTCCAGGAACCATGTTTCGCCGTTCCAGTCGTCCACACCATCATTGTCGGTGACGACGAATGTTCGACCGTCCCGCAGGATCGCGACGCCCTCAGGTTTGTCGGTGATCCAGCCGTTGCTGGCTTCGAGCCGGGGCTGGAAGTCATGGACGGTCTTTTCGGCGCTCGAGACGAGCCCGTCGGCCCATGCTGCCGGAGAGATCTTTACCAGCGTCTTGATCTCGGCGAAGTTGCCGGTGCGGTTGTCACGCTCGAGGATCACGTAGGAGCCGTCAGGCGCGGCCGTGATCTCGGAAAGACCTACCCATGCCGCATTGGCGGGCTTGGCCGCCAGTTCCCAGGCGACGTGCGACCAGCTGCTCGCAGCAGTATCGTAGACCCAGATTCGCGAGTGGTTGGGTTCATTCAAGGCATTGAATCCGCCGGCATCGTCATCCAGGGCTTCACACGCAGCCGTGGTGTAGTCCCAGCCGCGCTGCTGGGCGACGAGGAGTTTGTACCCCGCCGTGCCGTTGTCCGCGGGCAGAACCGCAAGGCCTTCGAAACCCGACCCCAGCGTCCCACGACGCGCACTCGCGAACCGACAGTCCAGGATTTCCTGCGGCAGTCCGATTTCAGCGATGACCTGGCCGTTGCCATCTGTCTGCACCAGCAGATTCGGCCGACTGCCGGATGCATTGCCCTCGCTCGCGATCCAGTAGGTGCCATCCGGCGCGATGGCGATACCCTCCGGGTCATAGCCCCCGCGGCCCCCGCTGATCAATTTAGAACCGTTGATCACAGCCGGCTTGCGCGTGGCATCGATGGTGAAGATACGACTCTCGGCAAAGTAGGAATCCCAGACCGCGAGCATCCTCGGTGCGCTGCCCGGCAGCGCGACCATGCCGGACAACGCCGACCAGGCGATCGGCTGCCCGGAGGCATCGTCAGCGGACCTGATCTGCGGATACGTCGCCGCGCCGTTCTCGAGGCGGTAGATCGAGATCGTCGAGCGCACTCCGAGCGGGCCGTCGTCTTCTTCACCCGATGCGAGCAGCAGGTTACGAGACGGAATCGCGAGCAGACCCTCCGGACCGAGTGGAGCCGGCAGTAACTGTTTGAACTGCGGGTACACGCCGAACTTCAGGTCGTACACGGCGACGAAGCTCCCGCGTTCGCTGCCGACAAACAGATAATCCTGGCCGTCGAAGCGGCCGTACTCGATGGACTCCGGCTCCGACCCCTTGTTTTCGGAACGTCCCTCAGGATAGTGGCCGTGACGCACCGCCAGGCGCTCGAAACTGTTGCCGCTGTCGAACAGCGTCTGGCCGAAGCTCGTGAAGATGGAAAAGCCGCGGCTGCCGCCCGCGAGATCACCTTCGTTTGCGGTGGCGAAGATACCCGACTTGCCGAAAGGTCCAGGGAGCCACACGGCCGCATCCGGTTCACGCGGCACATTCGCGATCGAGTCCGTCAGGGAGATCCGGTCGTCCTCGACCGCGTCGACATTGTCGAGCGATACGCTACCGGCCGAAAAATGTCGCAGTACCCGACCCGACTGCAGATCGACGACCGCGACGTGATTGTTCTCCTGCAGCGTAACCACCGCCTCGTTGCGGCCGTTGATGTCGACGAACTCCGGTTCCGGATCCTCTGGCGCGAACCCGGCCAGGCCCGTGAGGGCAACGTCGCGCCGGCTCCAGGCGGCGGGCGACGAGCCTTGCAGATCGATGATCGTCAGGTAGCCGGCCGGCAGTTGTGGCGGTGCGCCATCGCCCAGGTCTTCGTCGCGTTCGTTTTCGATGGCGATGGCGGCGTAGCGGCGATCTGCACTGATTTTCAGGGAATCCGGCTGGCCGCCGAGATCGATCTCGCGCACGACGGAGCGGGTGGCAACGTCGAGAACGACCAGCTTGCCGCTGGGATTGGCAAAGCTCTCGCTGGTGTTGACGGCGACGAGCACGAATTCGTTGCCGAAGACATCCACCGAGGTCGGCTCACCGCCGACGGCGACCGTTCCAGTGGGTACCGGGCTGGTGGGATCGCTGATGTCCACAAATCCGATCTGCTCGAGCGGACTGTCCGTGTAGACGATGGTCATGCCATCTTTCGTTGCGGCCAGGATCTCAGAGACCGTGGAGTCCGCAAACTGCCCCGGCGCGTTGTTCAGATAGTTCGCGATCGTGGCGATGCGATTGAAGTTGCGCCCACCTGCGCGGTCATTGCCATAGGAACCATCCGCCAGGGACAAGGTCGCGGCAGCGAGTCCGAGGGTCAGCGCCACGGCGGCGCGCACGGTCTTGTGAGTCATTGCGGAATCCCCGATTAGGTAGAACTACACTCCTACCGTACGGGGTCCGTGTTGAGGTTTTATGACCACTCGCGGGAGACTCTCGCGTTGCGCTCTGCGAGAATGACAGGACGAAGGATGGACACCCCAGACCAGGCCTACATGCGCCGCGCCATCCAGTTGGCGCGACAGGCGGAAGCGACTGGTGAAGTGCCGGTCGGCGCGTTGATCGTGCGCCACGGCGAGGTGATCGCCGAGGGATTCAACCGTCCGATCTCGACGCACGATCCCACGGCGCACGCCGAGATGATCGCGTTGCGCGCGGCCGCCGCGCGCAACGACAGTTACCGTCTGCCGGGCACGACGCTGTACGTGACGCTCGAGCCCTGTGCGATGTGCGCGGGGGCGATGGTGCATGCGCGAGTGGAGCGACTCGTTTACGCCGCTGCCGATCCCCGCGCGGGCGCGGCGGGCAGCGTCTTCAATGTCGTGCAGAACCCGGCGCTCAATCACCGCCTGGACGTCGACGCGGGCGTGCTCGGTGACGAATGCGGTTCGTTGCTGCGAAATTTCTTCGTCGCGCGCCGCAATCCACCTGCGGGCTAATGGACTGTAACAACCATTAATAGACTATATCGCGTCCATGAAAGACGCGATCACGTTGACGAATGCGGAGCGTATGGAACTGACCCGGCGCGCCAATAGCCGAACGGATCGGACAGAATATGCGCGACGGGCGCGGCTGATTCTGCTGCTCGCCGATGGCCATACGTGGGATGAAGCCTCCGAGCGGGTAAATACGCCGACCCTTCGCGACACCTCAGTACACAATCAGTTGGTACAGGCCACTAGAAGCCCACGCTGTAGAAGATCATTGGGCCCTGGTACGTCCAGTCCAGCGATCCGTCGAATCGGTCCTTTGCGACGTTGAGGTCTACGGCGAACCGGTCGTACCCAAGGCCGATGCCCAGCCACTGCCTGGGTTGCCAGAGCACGATCGCGCGAAGGTTGACCAGGCTGCCGTCGTACTCATCGATCTCGAGTGCAAAATACTGCGCAGAAAGGTCGAGCCAGAAATCCCGTGGCAGTGCCCAGAGCCCCCGCAGACCAATCACCGGCAGGGGTGCACCCACGTTGCCGGTCTCGGAGATGTCCGCAGCCAGCGTACCACCGGACGCCTCGGCCTCGGCCGACAGCGTGAGTTCGAGCTCCGTATAGTGCACGCCGATGGAGGCAGCGACCTCGTAGTTGTCGCGCGGCAGGAACGCATACTCGTAGGCCAGTTCATAGACGTCGAAGTTGAATTCGCCTTGCGCCCGCGCGCTGGCCGGGAAGGTCTCATCACCCCATTCGATGTCCTGTTCCAGCACCCCGGAGTTCTCGCGGGAGGAACTGAACCAGGTGGCCCGCAACATATGCCGCTCCGCGAACCGCCACTGCGTGTCCAGGCGGAAGCGCGTGACGTCGCCTTCGCCGAAGGACTGCTCCCAGTCGAAGCGCGTGCCTTCGTCGAGTTCGCCGTCCAGCCTCACGTCCGTACTGGTGTCGACGACGTAGGAACCCAGCGCGACGAAGAACTTTTGCTCGAGCAGGTTCGGCGAGTCGTCAGCGATAGCAGTCAACGGCCCCGTCGCGAATGCCGCAAACGAGACCGCCCTGACCAATCCCGCTGCTGCGCGGATTCTCCCCATGATCATCCTGTGACTGTCGAGCCAGCTCGCCGAGCGGCTGGACGCGCGATTAGCGTTCGCACCGGCCAGTCGTTCGAATGACTGTATCGGGAAATCATGCCGGAGGCCATCGATCGGCCCGATCGTGGAAAGCCAGGTCGGGGTAGTGATCTGCCGCAACTTCAGGTTGCGATCGCCGCCCGCGATGATCGCGTTGCGCGCAGCCGCCGCGCGCAGCGACAGTTACCGCCTGCCGGGCACGACGCTGTAAGTGACGCTCGAGCCCTGTGCGATGTGCGCCGCAATCCACCTGCGGGCTAGCGTCCACGCGTGTCGTTCGAACCCAGCTCGGGATCGGGCGGCGCACCGTCCGCAGCCATCGACGTCCCGGCAACCTGCAGGATGTTCAGGTAGGCCTGCACGTTGTCGACGTAGCGCACGGGTTCCCAGCCGCGGGCGTAGCCACGCTTCGTTCGTGTGTACCAGCGCTCCTGGCTCAGCAGGGGCAGGAATTCGCGCACGTCTTCCCAGCGATCGGGATTGCGGCCAGCCTGCTGCGCCAGCACGCGTGCATCCTCGAGGTGACCGAGGCCCACATTGTAGGCGGCCACGGCAAACCACGTGCGATCCGGCTCAGGAATACGGCGGGGCATTTCGCGCTTCAGCATCGAGAGGTATTTCGCGGCCCCGAAGATGCTCGAGCGTGGATCGCGACGGTCGCCGGCCCGCATGCGCGACGCCGTGTCCTCGGTGAGCTGCATCAGGCCACGTACGCCCGTGAACGAAACAGCGTGCGGATCCCACTTCGATTCCTGGTAACCCATCGCCGCGAGCAGCCGCCAGTCGACGCCGTGCTGCTGGCCGGCTTGCTGGAACCAGGTGAGGTAGGCCGGCAGGCGGCTCTGCAGGTGCTCCATGAAATTGCGCGAGAACAGGTAGTCGAAGCGCTCGTCCTGGCCGTAGTAGCGCTCGAGCAGCGCGGCGATCATGCCGTCGTGGCGCGCGAGGACGAAGAATGCGTTGACCCGGTCGAGCAGGCTCGAGTCGTTGCCGGCGGTGTGCACGACCCAGGTCAGTGCGCGTTCGGGCGAGAGGTCGAGCGCGATGGCCAGCTCGGGGTGCACGGAGCGATTCAACGCGAACTCGGTCGAGGAGGCGAGGGTGTACTGCACCTTGCCTTGCGACACGTCGGCCAGGATTTCCTCGGTGTCGGTGGCATCTCGTTCGACCCAGGCGAGATCCGGGTATTTCAGCCGGAGGTCCTCCAGCGTCCGCTGGTGGGCGCTGGCTGCCCCGACCTCGATCTGGCCACGACCGGCGTCCGCGATGCTGGCTGGCCGTGCAGAGCGGCGTCGGTACACGAGGTGCTCCCGGACGCGCTGGTAGCCCGGTCCGAACTCGACGCCCCGGGGCAGGACGATTCCTGTCGAGAGGCCTGCCGCGGCGATGTGAGCCCGGCCTGCGGCAACTTCCTCGATCGCGGCCTCCCGAGTCTTGGCTGTGTACAGCCGCAGGGGCACGCCCAGGTGTTCGGCGAACTGGCTGGCCAGGTCATAGGCCGGGCCTTCGGGGCCGTGGCTGCCGAGGTAGTAGGCGTCCGGGCTGTTGCGCGTGACTACCCGGAGTTCGCCTTCAGCCAGAATCCGCTGCAACAGCGGGGGCGGCTGGGCACAAGTGGCCAGCAACATCGTCGACAGCAGGGCGAGTAATACTTTCATGGGGTTAGGGCTGACCGGCCCGGCCCATTGTGCCTACCGGCGCGGTGCGGTGCGCGGGTGGTGCTGTACCGCGGCCTGCTATAGAATTCGCGGCCCTCGCGGAGAGGTACCGAAGCGGTCATAACGGCGCCGACTCGAAATCGGATGGGGGTTTAATAGCCCCACGTGGGTTCGAATCCCACCCTCTCCGCCAGTTACGACGATGCCCCCGCGAGGGGGCGTTTTCGTTTCTGGCCCGAGGGTTGTCATTTGACCCAGGTCAGGGCGCGAGCGCAGCAGGCAACGGATCATGCCGCGTTGCAGACGGAGCGCGCCGATGGCCTATCACGATCTCAGGGCATTTCTGGGACACCTCGAGTCGTCCGGTCAGTTGCGACGGATCGACGAGCCGGTGGCCACGGAGCTCGAAACGACGTCACTTTGCGTGCGTGCGCTGCGTGCCGAGGGACCCGCGCTGCTGTTTAAGCGGCCCGGCTCGTCGTCGCACCCCCTGCTCGGCAACCTGTTCGGGCATCGCCATCGCATCGAGGCAGCTCTCGCCGGACGCCCGCTGTCGTCGCTGCGCGAACTCGGTGAGTTGCTCGCGGCTGTCAAGGAGCCGCGCTGGCCGGGCAGCGTACGCGAAGCGCTCGCGGCATGGCCCGAATTCGCACAGCTCGCGCACGCCGCGCCACGGCGCGTCCCTGATGCGGCATTCCGTGACGAAGTGCTGACCGGCGAGGACGTGGACGTGATGCGCCTGCCGATCCAGCGCTGCTGGCCGGACGATGCGGGACTCCTGATCACGATGGCCATGGTGGTCACGCGCGGTACGCGACGCGAGCGCCAGAACGTCGGCATCTACCGGCAACAGGTCCTGGGTCGCAATCGCGTGATCATGCGCTGGCTGCCGCATCGCGGTGGCGCGCTCGACTTCGCTGACTGGCGCGCCGCGCATCCCGATCGACCCTTCCCGGTGCTGGTCGCGATCGGCGCCGATCCTGCAATGATGCTGGCGGCCGTGGCGCCAGTGCCCGACACGCTCTCCGAGTTCCAGTTCGCCGGCTTGCTGCGCGGCGAGCGCAGCAGGGTGTGGCGGAGCGACCTCACCGGGCTCGATGCGCCGGCCGGTGCCGAGATCGTGCTCGAGGGATTCATCCACCCGGGTGACGTGGCGCTCGAGGGGCCTTTCGGTGATCACACCGGCTACTACAACGCGCAAGGCGAGTTCCCGGTGCTGACCGTCGAGCGGATGTCGCTGCGCCGCGACGCGATCTACCACGGCAGCTACATGGGCCGCGCACCGTACGACGAGCCGTCCGTGCTGGCGCTGGCATTGAACGACGTGTTCGTGCCGATCCTGCGCCGGGTGTTTCCGGAAATCGTCGACTTCTATCTGCCTGCCGAAGCCTGCTCGTATCGAGTGGCGGTCGTGAGCATCCGCAAGCAATACCCAGGCCATGCCCGACGCATCATGATGGCCGTCTGGTCTTACCTGCGGCAGTTCACTTACACGAAGTTCGTCATCGTGACCGACGACGACATCAACGTCCGGGACTGGTCCGAGGTGATCTGGGCTGTCTCGACCCGGGTGGATCCCGCCCGCGACAGCCTGATCATCGAGAATACCCCGATCGACTACCTCGATTTTTCGAGCCCTGTGCCGAACCTCGGCTCCAAGCTCGGCCTGGACGCGACGAACAAGTGGCCCGGCGAAACGACCCGGCCGTGGGGTCGGCCCATCGTGCCCGACGCTCGCGTGGAGCAACGTGTGACTGAACTCTGGCGCCGCATCTGCGCTCCGTGATCTGATCCAGGTCAAGGCAGTCACGCGACCTGGAGGCGATGATTCCGGTTCCGCAACTCCGTGGGAGCCGTGATGCATCTCGTGTGCCCGGCCGGCAGTCCGCCGGCGCTCATCACTGCGGTCGACCACGGCGCCGATGCCGTCTACGTCGGATTCCGCGACCAGACCAACGCCCGCGCATTTCCAGGGCTGAATTTCTCCGAGGCGGACCTGCGTGCCGGCATCCGCTATGCGCACGCCCGCGGCCGCCAGGTGTACATCGCGCTCAATACTTACCCCGGCCCTGCGCGTTTCGGCGACTGGCAGGCGGCGGTGGACCGCGCGGCCGCGCTCGGCGTGGACGCGATCATCTGCGCGGACATGGGTGTGCTCGATTACGCAGCAAGGACTCACCCCACGCTGCCACGGCACCTCTCGGTGCAGGGATCCGCCACCACGCACGCGGCGCTGCGCTATTACCGTGAGCGCTTCGGCATCGCCCGTGCGGTGTTGCCGCGCGTGCTGTCGATGCAGCAGGTCGAACGCCTGTGCGAGCAGGACGTCGTGCCGATCGAGGTCTTTGCGTTCGGCAGCCTGTGCATCATGGTCGAGGGCCGCTGCCAGCTGTCGAGCTACGTCACCGGCGCCTCGCCCAATCGCCATGGAGTGTGCTCACCCGCAAAATTCGTGCGCTGGGAGGAAGGTCCGGGCGGGCAACGGGGTGTGCGCCTCAACGACCGGCTCATCGATCGATTCGAGGCGGGCGAACCCGCGGGTTACCCGACCGTCTGCAAGGGTCGCTACGACGTAGGCGGAAATGTGTTTCACGCGCTCGAGGAACCGACCAGCCTCAATACGCTCGAGCTGCTGCCACGCCTCGCGGCGGCGGGCGTGGTCGCACTCAAGATCGAGGGGCGCCAGCGCGGCCAGGCCTACGTGGCGGCCGTGACACGCACCTGGCGTGCCGCTCTCGACCGGTTTTCGGCACGGCCGGAGGGCTGGTCTCCCGACCCGCAGTGGCAGCGCGAACTTGCCCGGCACGCGGAGGGGCACCAGACGACGCTCGGTCCCTACCACCGTTCGTGGCAGTGAGGGACTGAAATGCGCTTGTCGCTCGGACCCTTGCAGTATTTCTGGCCACGTGAACGCGTTCTCGCTTTCTACCGCGAGGCCGCCACCTGGCCGCTCGACGTGATTTATCTCGGCGAGACCGTCTGCAGCAAGCGCCGGGAACTCAGCACCCGCGACTGGATCGCGCTCGCTCACGAACTCGCGGATGGGAAGCGCGAAGTCGTGCTTTCGTCCATGGCGCTGCTCGAAGCCGAATCGGAACTCGCATCACTGCGTCGCCTGGTGGAAAACGGGCGCTGCCGCGTGGAGGCGAACGACATCGCCGCCGTGCAGCTGCTGCGAGAGCGTGGCCTGCGCTACGTCGGCGGCCCGTCGCTGAACGTCTACAATCACGAGACCCTGCGGCTGCTGTGCGAAGACGGTCTCGACCGCCTGGTGCTTGGAGCCGAGCACGGCCGCGCACTACTGGAGGAGTTTCGTGCCAGTGGAATGCCGCTGCCGGAGCTCGAAATCCCGGTCTGGGGCCGATTGCCGCTCTCGTATTCGGCGCGCTGCTTCACGGCACGAGCGTTGGATCTCGCCAAGGACGACTGCGGCTTCCGCTGCATCGATTACCCGGACGGACTGCCGCTCACGTCGCGTGACGGGCGGCCGTTCCTGACCATCAACGGCATCCAGGTGCAGACGGCGGGGCACTGCGACCTGGGGCCCGAGCTTGCCGAATTGCGCGCGGCAGGCATTGCGTTGCTCAGGATCTACCCACAGGCTGAAGGCACCGCGGCAATCGTCGCCCGCTTCCGTACGGCGCTGCAGACTGGGGCCGCGCCGCTACGACTCGGCGACGAGAACGGCTATTGGCACGGCACGGCGGGCATGCAACTCGTCGAGCCGCCTCAGGCCTCCGCCGAGCGGTAGGCGTCGCGTGCGGCGCGTGCGAGGCGCGCACCTCGATTGAGGGCAATCCGCAGTCCGAGCGGCAGCGACTCCCACGGCAGCTGGTCCAGCAGATTGCGCACGGCCAGGCCAAGTTCGACGTCGCCGGTCAACTCCAGGCGCCGGTGAAAGAAAAGCGTGTCGGCGTCCTCGATGCGGCTCGCGAGCAGCAGCAGGTCCGTCGCCGTGCCGCGCACGATGGCCTCGGCGTCTGCGCTCTGCTCGAGGACATCGACCCTTCGCTCGCCGAACGCGACGATCCAGCGCAGGCCGAGGTCGGTCACCTCCACACCGATGCGTCGCCCCGCGAAGTCGTCGAGCCTGCCTTCCGCGAGCGGTGCGGCGAGCACGTGAGCGATCACCTTCGCCGAGCCGTGGCGGAGCAGCGGCTCCGGCAACAGGCGCAGCGGCGCGGCCAGGAGTCGTGGGGATGGAATCAGGTGCATCGGGAGAGTTGAACACCTCCTGGGAGCGTTGGCTTTGATACAGGTCAAGCAGCCGCGGCTGACGATTCCCTGCTGTCAGTGACCACGCGCCGGTCCGGGTCGATCGCGAACCAGCAGGCGGCAGCGACAAACGCAAACGCGGCGCCGATCACGAACGTCGCGTTCCAGCGACCGGCGCCCGACAGTGCGCCAATGATCGGGGCGGACACGATGCCGGCGAAGTTGCCGCCCGTGTTGAGGACGCCCGTCGCAGCGCCAGTGTCCGAGCGTGCAACACGCATCGTTGCGGC
>JAABQQ010000277.1 GCA_011391405.1 Gammaproteobacteria bacterium | reverse complement strand
GTTCGATCGAGGTGACCCTGGTTCCACGGTAGATCTTCGCGCCTGCGTCACGAGCGCCCTTGGCCAGCGCCTGCGTGAGCTGCGCCGGGTCGATGTCGCCGTCGTAGGGATCGTAGAGGCCGGCGAGGATGCCGGTCGTGTCGACGAACGGGTGACGTTCGACGATCTCGGCCGGGCTCAGCATCTCGAACTCGATGCCCTGGGCGTGGGCCTGCGAGACGACGTGCCTGAACTCGTCGACGCGATCGCGTGTGTGCGCCAGGCGCACGCTGCCCGTGACGTGGTAGTTGATGTCGTAACCGACTTTCTCCGCGAGTGTGGAGTACAGGCGGGTGCTGTGACGCTGCAGCTTGATCACGTTCCACGAGGTCGAGAAGTTGGGGCAATTGCCTGCCGCGTGCCAGGTGGAGCCAGCCGTGAGTTCGTCGCGTTCGAGCAGCACGACGTCCGTGAGCCCGAACTGCGTCAGGTGGTAGAGGGCGCTGCAACCAACGGATCCGCCGCCGATCACGATTACCCGGGCATGCGTCTTCATGCTTCGCTCAACTCCTGATGCGCTCGTTGCGCGGGTCATACCAAGGTTGCAGCTGCACGCGGCACGAATGCCGGCGGCAGGCGACTTCGACTTCCCAGTGGCCGGACGCCAGCCAGTCTGCTGCGACGCCGTCGTCGCAACTCACGTAACCCATGCCAAGGGAGCGGCCGAGCCGGTGACCCCAGGCGCCCGAGCGGATCGAGCCCACAATGACGCCGTCACGGACGATCGGTTCCTCGTGGTAGAGCAGGGGGGCCGTGTCCGACGCGTCGTCCAGCATCACCTGCACGAGACGGCGCTGCAGCGGACCGGCGGCTTTCTGCGCCTGTAGCGCCTCGCCACCCACGAAGCCGCCTGGCTTGTCCCAGGCCACGGTGAAGCCGAGCCCGGCATCGAGCGGGGTGTCTTCGTCGCCGATATCGTGGCTCCAGTGCTTGTAGCCCTTTTCGACACGACAGGCGCCCATCGCGTGGTAGCCGGCGTGCGTCAATCCGAGCGGTGCACCGGCTTGCAGCAACTGCTCGTAGACATCGAGGCAGTGCTCGGCAGGCAGGTACAACTCCCAGCCGAGTTCACCGACGTAGGTGATGCGGCTCGCACGCACGCGCGCATAGCCGATCTCGATCTCGCGCGAACGGCCGAAGGGATGTACGACGTTCGAGAGATCGGCGCCCGACACGGTCTGCAGCAGGTCGCGGCTGCGAGGACCCATGACACCCAGCATGGCGATACCCGACGTCACGTCGGTCACCGTGCAGTGCGCTTCGGGCTGTGCCTCGATCGCTCGCCGCAACCACGCCAGGTCGCGTGTCTGGCAGATCGCCGAGGTCACGACCATGTACTCACGCTCGGCGAGGCGAGTGATCGTCAGGTCGGCCTCGATACCGGCCCGGTCATTGAGCCACTGCGTGTAGACGATGCGTCCCGCCGGCACGTCGACATTCGAAGTCGACAAGCGATTCAGCACCGCACAGGCGTCGCGGCCCTGCACGATGAATTTGGCGAAACACGTCTGGTCAAACAGCGCGACGGCGTCGCGGACCGCCAGGCATTCCTCGCGGCAGGCGTCGAACCAGTTCTGTCGACCGTACGAGTAGTCGTAGCGTGGGGTCGAGCCCGGCGTCGAATACCAGTTGGGACGCTCCCAGCCGGCGGTCTCGCCCATGCAGGCGCCGGCGGCGAGCAGGCGGTCGTGCAGCGGCGTGCGGCGAACGCCTCGCGCCGTGGCGTATTGGTAATACGGCCAGTGCATCGCGTACAGCAGGCCGAGCGTTTCGGTCGTGCGATCGTGCAGGTAGCGCTTGTTGGCCTGGAACGGCACGACGCGCCGCACGTCGACGTCCGCAAGGTCCATGGGGGGCCGGCGGTCGCGAATCCAGTCTGCGACGACCTTGCCCACGCCGCCACTGGCAGCGATACCAACGGAGTTGAACCCGGTGGCGACGAACAGGTCGCGCACTTCGGGCGTCTCGCCGATGTAGTAACGGTCGTCTGGCGTGAAGCTTTCCGGGCCGTTGAAGAACAACGCAATACCCGCGGAGGCCAAGGCCGGTACGCGTCGCACCGCGGCCTCGAGGATCGGTTCGAAGTGATCGTAGTCTTCGGGCAGCGAATCGAAGCAGAAAGTCTCAGGAATGCCCTGCATGCCCCACGGCTTCGCCACCGGCTCGAAGCAACCCATCAGCAGCTTGCCGGCGTCTTCCTTGTAGTAGGCGCATTCGTCCTGCACGCGCAGCACCGGCAGGTTGCCCGGCAGGCCGTCGATGGGCTCGGTGACGATGTAGAAGTGTTCGGCGGCGTGCAGGGGCACGGCCACGCTGACGTCGGCCGCCAGGCGGTGCGACCACATGCCGGCGCAAAGCACCACGGTGTCCGCTGCAATGTAACCCGATGCGGTTTCGACGCCGACGGCGCGCCCATTCACGACGCGGATACGTTCGACCTTGGTTTTCTCAAAGATCTTCGCGCCACGCTGTTTGGCGCCCCTGGCCAGCGCCTGTGTCGTGTCGATCGGATTGGTCTGGCCGTCCCCAGGCAGGAAGATGCCGCCGACCACGTCGCCGACCTCGAGCAACGGCCAGCGTTCCTTGATCTCGCCCGGCGTGAGTTCGTCGATGCGCAGGCCAAACGTCTTGCCCATCGACGCGCCGCGCTGCAGCTCCTCCAGCCGTGCCGCCGTCTTAGCCACACTGATCGAGCCGTTCTGCTTGAAGCCGGTCGCCTGGCCGGTCTCTGCCTCGAGCGAGTGGTAGAGATCGGCCGTGTATTTCGCCAGTTCGGTGAGGTTGCGCGTCGCGCGCAACTGGCCCACCAGGCCGGCCGCATGCCACGTGGTACCGCAGGTGAGTTGCTGGCGTTCGAGCAACACGACGTCGGTGATGCCGATGCGCGTCAGGTGATACGCGATCGAGCACCCTGCGATACCGCCCCCGACGATGACGACGTTGGCGTGTGCCGGAAGTGCCATCGGTCCCGGCCCTCGATCAGCGCGAACCGACTCGCCGTGCGGCCGCCGACTCGGCGGGCGGCAGCATGTGCGCCCGATCGAGTTTCACCGGGAAGCGACGGCGGATTTCGGCATCGACGGCTTCGGCAACATGTGACGGAAAGTGGTGGCCGAGGATTTCCTCGACTTTCGCCATGGCGCGCTGCGCGACGTCGAGTCCACCCTGTTCATTCCACTCGTTGGGACTCTTGCGGTCGCCGACGCCCGGATAGAGGTACTCAGTCTGCATCAGCTGCAACGTCTGGTCGCTGCCGAGGAAATGGCCCGGCCCGTTGAGACAGACGTCCTTGATCGTCTCGAAGGACAGGCGTTCGTCGTTGACTTCGATGCCTTTGATCGTGCGCTGCGTGGCGCCGATGATGTCGTTGTCGATCACCAGGCTTTCGAGCGAGAACCCAAGCAGGCTCGCGTGCATGCCGGCCGACTCGTAGATCATGTTGGCGCCCGCGTTGCCGACCAGCGCGTGATTGAGTGCTTTCTCGGCGCCCGCCTGGCCGTCAGGCAGCTTCGAGTCGGTCATGCCGGAGGCCGTACCGCCCGTCAGGTCGTAGAAGTGCGACATCTGGCCCGCCGCGGCGGAGAGCAGCGCCTGCTCGGGGCTGCCGCCCGACATCGCGCCGGTGCGCAGGTCGGACACGAAGCACCAGGTACCGAAGATCGCCGGGTGCCCCGGCTTGATCGCGTTCACGTACACGAGGCCCGCGAGGACCTCCGCCACTTCCTGGGCGAGCGCGCCCGCGAGAGCCGCGGGGGCCGTGGCGCCGGCCTGTCCGGCCGAAAGCAGCAGCACGGGCATGCCGCCGCGGACCGCCACTTCGAGGCACTTGCAGGCGTCGGTCGCAAACTTCATGGGCGGCACGACGAAACAGTTCGACTGGCTCACGAAGGGGCGCTCGCGCCACTGCTGCTCGCCACCGGCGATCAGGTGCAGCATCTCGAGCGAAGCCTCGACATGCTCCGGCTGCACCCAGCTGCTGCCGACGTGCTTCGTCGTCGACGACACGGCGGCGTAGCAGGTGTTGAAATCCATCTCGAACGGATCCGGGATGTCACGCGGCACCACTGCGCGCTGGAAAAAGTGGATGTGCTCCATCACGTCGACGATGCGGCCGATGTCGAACAGGTCCTTGATCGTCGATTCGCGGTAACCGGTGCGCGGGTCGACGATGTTGACGGCGGCGCCGGCCGTGCCGAAATAGCTGCGCTTGCCCCAGGGTTCGAGGTCGTAACGCGGATCTTGCGCATGCAGCACGAAATGCCGGGCGGCTTTGGCCAGCGTGTCCTCGACCAGAGAGGCGGGGAACAGCAAACGACCGTTGTCGTTCAGCGTGCAACCGGCGCGGGTCAGGTACTCGACGCCGCTTTCCGGAGCGTCGGCCAGACCGACCTCGGACAGGAGCCGCAGGGCCGTCCGGTGGATCTTCTGCACGTCTTCCGGCGTCAGGGGCTGGTAACGCCCGGATTCCATGCCGGGCTTCACGGGGCGGAGATGGTCGGGCAGGGGGCCCGAGCGCTGCGCCCTGCGGGCGTCGCGCCCGGACGGCCGGCGAGCCGGGGTCGGGGTATCGGTCACGTGCCACTCCGTAGGTTTCGGCGCCGGGCAGGGAACCTGTCCTGGCGCCCGCAAGACTCGCACACTAGCGCGGCCAGCCGCCTAAAGTTTTATCTACCAACCGGGAAAAGCGGCCGCTACGAAACCGTCCAGTCGACCGGTCGCGAGGACCCCGAAATCGTTAAACTTGCGCGCTGGTCGCCACGTTCCGCGGCCCCCGATTTGCCGAGGTCTCCCATGTCCGTTCCGCAAAGCCGCGCCGAGTGGCAACGCATCGCCTCCGAGCTGCGCTATTCGACCGGTCACTACATTCACGGCGAACACGTTCCGGCCCGTGCCGGGCGATTCACCGTAGTCAATCCTGCAACCGCCGAACCGCTGTGCGAGGTGGCCGCGGGCGACGCGACGGATATCGATGCAGCAGTCGCCAGTGGGCGCCGCGCGTTCAAGGAAGGCACCTGGCGCCGGATGGCGCCGCGCGATCGGCTGGAGGTCCTGAATCGGCTCGCGGCGTTGATCGAGAAGCACACCGCGCGCTTCACGCTGCTCGACTCGCTGTGCATGGGGAAGCCCGTGCGGGACATGGTGGCCGTGGACGTGCCGCAGTCTGCGCTGACGTTCCGCTACTTCGCGGAACTCTCCGACAAGGTCGAAGGGACGGTCACCGCGACCGCGGTCGATGCTTTCCACTACACGCTGCGTGAGCCGCTCGGCGTCGTTGGCTGCATCACGCCGTGGAACTACCCGCTGATGCAGATCGCGTGGAAGATCGCGCCCGCACTCGCCGCCGGCAACTCCGTGGTGCTGAAACCCGCAGAGCAGGCGCCGTTGTCAGCCCTGTTGCTCGCCGAATTGTTCGTCGAAGCCGGCGCGCCCCCGGGCGTACTCAACGTGATCAATGGTTACGGCGCCGATGCCGGCGCGCCGCTGGCGTTGCACAACGACGTCGCCAAGATTTCATTCACCGGCTCGACGGTGACGGGCAAGAAGATGCTCGTTTACGCCGGCCAGTCGAACATGAAGCGCGTGAGTCTCGAATGCGGCGGCAAATCGCCGCAGATCTTCCTTGCCGACCTCGAGGACATGGATCGCGCCGTCACCTACGCCATTAACGGCATCTTCGGCGTGATGGGCGAGGTCTGCAGCGCCGGTTCGCGCCTGCTCGTCGACAAACGCATCGCGCAGGAATTCACGGCGCGCTTCATCGAACGCGGGCAGAACGCGTACGTTGCCGGTGACCCGCTCGATCCCGCGACGAACATGGGGCCGCTGGTCACGAAAAAGCAGCACGAGCGCGTGCTGGGTTACATCGCCAAGGGCCGCGCAGAAGGCGCGAAGCTCGAGTTCGGTGGCGACGTCCCGGACCGGCCGGGCTTCTACGTCAACCCGGCGTTGTTCACCCAGGTCGACAACGGCATGACGATCGCGCAGGAAGAAATCTTCGGGCCGGTCGCGGCGCTGATCGAGGTCGATGGCCTGCAGGACGCGCTGCGCATCGCCAACGACACGATCTACGGTCTCGCCGGTTCGGTCTGGACCAGCAACCTGCGTTCGGCGCACGAAGCCGTGCGCGGCCTCGAGGCGGGCACGACGTACGTCAACTGCTTCGATCACGGCGACCCGACGTCACCTTTCCTCGGCCACAAGCAATCGGGGCAGGGCGGCGACAAGTGCCTCGAGGGCCTGCTTAGCTACACGCAGACGAAGTCGGCGTGGATTCACCTGGGATCCTGACATGACGGCTTCCGACGACCTCATTCCCCTGCGGCCGGACATCGAGATTCCGGCGCGCGACTTTGGCGTCAACAGTGAAATGATGGTGCCGGCGTTTGCGCAGCACAGCGAATACGTACCCGACCGTGACGACAGCTACCGCTTCGATCCCGACACCACCCTCGCGATCCTGGCGGGGTTTCGACATAACCGGCGCGTGATGGTGCAGGGGTACCACGGCACGGGTAAGTCGACCCACATCGAGCAGGTGGCCGCGCGCCTCAACTGGCCGCTGATCCGCATCAACCTCGACGGCCACGTGAGCCGAATCGATCTCGTGGGTCGCGACGCCATCGTGATCAAGGACGGGCGGCAGGTCACGGAATTCCGCGAAGGCCTGCTGCCCTGGGCGCTGCAGCGTCCGATCGCGCTCGTGTTCGACGAGTACGACGCGGGCCGCCCGGACGTGATGTTCGTGATCCAGCGCGTGCTCGAGGCGAGTGGCAAGCTGACGCTGCTCGACCAGAACCGCATCATCAGCCCGCATCCCTGGTTTCGACTGTTCGCCACCACCAACACGATCGGCCTCGGCGACACGAGCGGCCTGTACCACGGGACGCAGCAGATCAACCAGGGCCAGATGGACCGCTGGTCGATCGTCACCACGCTCAATTACCTCGATCACGACGCCGAAGCGGCGATCGTGCTGGCCAAGGCGCCCGCGTACGACACGACCGCAGGCCGGCGCACGATCATGGCCATGGTCCGCGTGGCCGACATGACGCGCAACGGCTTCATGAATGGCGACATCTCCACAGTGATGAGTCCGCGCACGGTCATCGCCTGGGCCGAGAACGCGCAGATCTTCGGCGACATCGGCCTCGCGTTCCGCGTGACGTTCCTCAATAAATGCGACGAACTCGAGCGGTCGACCGTCGCCGAGTTCTACCAGCGCGCGTTCGCCGCCGAATTGCCAGAGGCAATCACCCGCGTGAAGGTCGTTTGAGCAACCGGCCACACCAGGCGCCGCTGGCTCCCGCGGAGCGCGGCGAGCGTGCACTGGTGCAGACCACGCGGGCCCTGGCGGGTGCAAAGGAACTCGACGTGACTTTCGGCCCGAGCCTGCCCGGCCAGTCGTCGAACTCGGTGCGCCTGCCGCCGGTGAAGTGGCCACTCGCCGAAGCCGATGCGGCCCGCGTTCGTGGCCATGCCGATCACCTGGCACTGCGGAGCGCGTATCACGACCCGGTGCTGCATGCCCGTTTCCGACCCACCGGCCTGCGCGCGCGAGAGATTTTCGATGCCGTCGAGGACATGCGCTGCCAGTCGCTGGGCAGCAACGTCCTTGCCGGGGTGGCGCAGAACCTCACCGCTGCGCTGGTCGAGCAATTGACGCGCAAGGCCGGCTCGACGCCGTTCGGCGCACGTCCGTCACCCATGGCGCAGGCCCTGGCCCTGCTGGTCCGCGAAAAGCTCACGGGCCTGCCGTCGCCGCCCGCGGCAGCCGAACTCATGTTGCGCTGGCGGGAGGATCTGCATAAGCGTGCCGAGGAGGGCCTCGAGTCGCTTGCGGCAAGCGTCGCGGACCAGCAGCGCTACGCATTTGCAGTCCACGACCTCGTCGAAGACCTCGACCTGGGTCACGAACTCGGTGCGGCCGCAGAACGGCGCAAGTCCGCGGTCAAGACGCTCGAAGCCGTGGTTCCCGGTGACGAGGCCGCGGCCGATCCGCTTGGAGCGGTCAAGCAGCAGGCCGGCGCAATGGAGCAGGACGCGCCTGAACTCAACGCGGGTGAAGTCGTGGGATCGCGACTCGACGCGAAGGACGAGCCCGAGCGCAAACCGGAAGCCGAGCCCTCGGGCGAGCGCATGCAGCGCGAGCCGATGTACGATGACTCCGATCATCCAAACCGGCATTACCGTGTATTCACGACGGTGCACGATGAGATCGTGGGCGCCACGGAACTGTGCACCGAGGACGAAGTCGGTCAGTTGCGCGGCAACCTCGACCGCGAGTCGCGCGCTCTGCAGTCTGCCGTGGCGCGGCTCGCCATCAAGCTCGAGCGCCTGCTGCTCGCCAGGCAGACGCGGCGCTGGCAGTTCGACCTGGAAGAGGGCACGCTCGACCCGGCCCGCCTCGCGCGCGTCGTCACCGACCCGCTGGCTCCGCTCGCGTTTCGCGAAGAATCAGACACAGATTTCAAGGACACGGTCGTCACCGTCCTGCTCGACAACTCGGGCTCGATGCGCGGCCGGCCGATCATGGTGGCGGCACTCTGTGCGGACGTCCTTGCGCGAACGCTCGAGCGCTGCGGCGTCAAGGTCGAAATCCTCGGGTTCACCACGCAGAAGTGGAGCGGCGGGCAGTCGCGCGAGGATTGGCTCAAGGCCGGCCGTCCTTCCGCTCCGGGTCGCCTCACGGACCTGCGTTACATCGTCTACAAGCCGGCGGATGTGCCGTATCGCCGCGCCCGCCGGCACCTCGGCGTGATGCTCAAGGAAGACCTGCTCAAGGACAACGTCGATGGCGAGGCCCTGCTCTGGGCACACGAGCGCCTCCTGCGCCGCAGCGAGCAGCGCCGGATCCTGATGGCGATTTCGGACGGCGTTCCGTTGTGCGAGGCGACGCTCTCGGCGAATCCAGGCGGGTACCTGGAGCAGCACCTGCGCAACGTCGTGAAGTGGATCGAGACCCGTTCGGCCGTGGAACTGGTGGCGATCGGCATCGGGCACGACGTGACGGACTTCTACCAGCGGGCGGTCGCAATAGCCGATGTCGAGCAGCTCGGCAACGCGATGATCGAGCAGCTCGCCGATCTTTTTGTCACACCGGGTACGCAGACCAGGGCGCGCACGAGGAAAACAGCATGACCACCATGCATCGCGGCTCCTGCCTCTGCGGCGAGACCGACTTCGAAGTGCACGGTCCGTTGCGCAGCTCGATCGCCTGCCACTGCACGCAGTGTCGCAAGCAGACCGGGCATTACCTGTCCGCCACCAGCACAGCGACGGGCGATTTCAAGCTGCTGCGCGGTGCACACGTGCGCTGGTTTCGAGCGTCGAACACCGCGCAACGGGCATTCTGCTCGAAGTGCGGATCGACGTTGTTCTGGCAGGCGGATGCACAGCCGGAGCGGATATCCATCGCCACCGGCCTGTTCGACGGGCCCACCGGCCTCGTCACCGAAGGTCACATCTTCTGCGCCGACAAGGGCGACTACTACGTGATCCCCGACGAAGGGTATCAGCGCGCGGGCTGGGAATGACCCCGTGCTGCGACAGGACCGCTCCATGATTCCGCGCACCATGAAAGCGGTCCTGCTCAAGGGCCATGGTGGCCTCGAGCAGCTCGAGTACCGCGACGATGTGCCTGTGCCAACGCCCGCGGCGGGCGAAATACTGGTGAAAATCGGCGCTGCAGCCGTCAACAACACCGACATCAACACCCGGATCGGCTGGTATTCGAAGTCCGTGGCGACGGCGACCGCAGACGCCGTGGTGCAGACAGCGAACGAGGCAACGGACGGTGGCTGGGCCGGCAACCCGTTCGTTTTCCCGCGCATCCAGGGCACTGACGTGTGCGGCCGAATCGTTGCGGTTGGCGCGGGCGTTGCCGAGGCAAGAATCGGCCAGCGCGTGATCGTCGATCCGGTACTGCGTTCAGCCAATGGGGCATTGGCAGACGTCGGTTATGTCGGACTGGAGCGCGACGGCGGGTTTGCCGAGTTCGCCACCGTGCCGGCGAGCAACGCGTCCCTGATCGAGAGCCCACTGACGGACGTCGAACTGGCCTCGTTCCCGTGCGCGTACGGCACGGCCGAGAACCTGCTTACGCGCGCGAACGTCGTCCAGGGTGAAGCCGTGCTCGTGACGGGAGCCTCGGGCGGGGTCGGTTCCGCGGTCGTGCAGCTGGCTCGACTGCGCGGAGCTCGCGTCATCGCCGTGACGACGCCCAACAAGGCGCCGGATGTCCTCGCTCTTGGCGCGCAGCAGATCGTGGAGCGCGACGCGAATCCAGTCCACGCCCTCGGTCGCGAATCGATGGACGTCGTCGTCGACGTGGTCGGCGGCGCCGCATTCGCCGGACTGCTCGACGTATTGAAGCGAGGCGGGCGGTATGCCGTCGCAGGAGCGATCGCCGGGCCTGTCGTGCCGCTCGATCTGCGCACGCTCTATCTCAAGGACCTGCGTCTGCTGGGGTGTACAGTGACGACACCGGCGGTGTTCGCTCGCCTGGTGGACCTGATCCAGCAGGGTGCGCTGCAACCGGTGATCCGTGCCGTTTACCCGCTCGCAGACATTGCCCTGGCGCAATCCGACTTCCTAGGCAAGGCGCAGACAGGCAAGATCGTGCTGGTGCCCTGAGCCGGAGAACTGTTTGCGCAACAAGATCGACCTGCGGAAGCTGCCGCCCTTGAATGCCCTGAAGGGCTTCGAGGCCACGACGCGCCGCGAAAGCGTGCGTGAAGCGGCCGAAGAGCTGTGCCTGACGCACCCGGCCGTGAGCTACCAGATCCAGGTGCTCGAACAGGACCTGGGCGTGCCGCTGTTCTCCCGCACCGGACGTTCGCTGGTGCCGACCGCCGAGGGCCGGTTGCTCTACAAACACGTGCGCACCGCGCTCGAAATGCTGATCGAGGGCGCCGAGACCGTGCGCCGCACGCGTGCCGGCACCCCGCTTCGAGTGCAGACCTACGTGACTGCTTCGATCCGCTGGTTGGCACGCAAGCTGCCCGATTTCGTGGCGCGTCATCCGGACGTGCGGCTGCAACTCAGCACCTGCGCCTTCGAGTGGGACTTCGACGAATCGAGCGCCGACGTCGGGCTCGTCTACTGCCCGGAGGTGCCGGGCCCGGAATACCGCTGGGTGCCGCTGTTCGAATACACGCTGAAGCCGGTGTGCAGTCCGGCACTCGCGGCCAGGCTCGGTCCTGCGCCAACGGCGTCGCAGTTGCTCGAGCTCCCGCTGGTCGAGATCTATTCGGAACAGCACAACTGGGACATCTGGTTCGAAACCGCGCAGCTGCAGTATTCGATGCGACCCGCGATCGTCGTCGACACGCTCGCCGTGGCGCTCGAGATCGCACTGGAAGGCCGCGGCGTTGCGCTGGTGAACGGGCCCTTCGCCGAGGACGACCTGGCCGCCGGCCGCCTGGTGCAACCGGTGCAGCACCAGGTGACGTGCCCGGGCGCCTGGGGCGTGATCTGTCGCCAGGACGCCTACGCGACCGAACGCGTGAAAGCCTTCATGGACTGGCTCGGCGGCCTGGCCACGCCGATCACGCCTGTGCAGCCTGTCTAGCAGTTCCTCAGCGCGAGAGTTC
>JAABQQ010000276.1 GCA_011391405.1 Gammaproteobacteria bacterium | reverse complement strand
CTCGATCGAAGGCCCCGGCGCGCCGGACCCCACCGCCTGGTATCTGCATGCGCAACTGCACCGACGCCTGCCGCAGGCGCATTGCATCCTGCACACGCACATGCCACATGCGACTGCGCTCTGCTGCATCAAGGACTTCGAACTGCTGATGCTGGACCAGAACGCCTGCCGCTTTCATGGCCGTGTCGCCTATGACCGTGACTACGACGGGATGGCGCTCAGCGCAGCGGAGGGCGAACGCGTGGCCGCACTGCTCGCCGCCGACAAGAGTGTGCTGATGATGGGCAATCACGGCGCACTGGTGGTTGGCACCTCGATCGCTGCGGCGTTCGACGACTTGTACTACCTGGAGCGTGCCGCGAAGGTGCAACTGCTGGCGCTGGCGACCGGCCTGGCGCCGGCGTTGATACCGGAGACAGTTGCAGCCAAGACCTGTACGCAGTGGCTCACATACCCCGACGACTATTCCCGGAAACATTTTGATGCGCTGCGGGAAATCCTCGACGAGGAGGAGCCGGACTATCGGCTATGAATAGTGCGGATGCCGCGAGGCAATCGGCGGGGCATCGATCGAGTAGGAGTAGCAATCGAGGGTCAGATCCGTCCGTTGGCCTCGTCCTCCCGGATCATGCGCAGTACCGACGCCGCCAGCAGCACGCCGATCGCCAGCAGGGGCAAGCTCACTACCACGGTCGCCGACTGCACGACCTTGACGCCGCCCTCGACGAACAACAGTGCGGCGGGAGGGATGCCGATCGCGATCGCCCAGAAGAGTCGGTTCCAGCGCGCCGGGTCTTCGCCGGCGCGAATGTTGCGGCTCGCCACGGAGGCAAGCGTGTAGGAGGCTGAATCGTAGGTGGTCGCCAACAGGATCGCGGCCACCACCAGGAACCCGACCATGGCGAGGGAGGCAAACGGCAGCGTGCCGAGCACCTCGCCCAGGGCGAAGGCGCCCGAATGTTCGCGCATCAGCGTCGTGACGCTCATGACGGACGTGAGTTCGAGGTTGAGCGCGTAGTTGCCAAGGACGATGTAGAACACACTGGCTCCCAGCGTGCCGAACACCAGCAGCCCGAGGATCAGTTCGCGCAGCGTCCGGCCGCGCGAGATGCGGGTTGCAAACAGCGCCACGAAGGGACCGTAGGCTACCCACCACGCCCAATAGAATACGGTCCAGCTCTCGACGAAGCCGCTCTGCTTGACCGGGTCGGTCCACGTCACCATGCGCACGAAATCCTGCACCATCAGCCCGAGGGAATTCGTGCCCATGTGCAGGATAAACAGCGTCGGCCCGACGGCGAGCACGTAACCGAGCAACGTCAGTGCGATCCAGGTATTCGCATCTGCCAGCCGTTTGAAGCCGCGCTCGAGACCGAGCCAGCTGCTCGCGGCGAAGATCATCACACTGACGACGAGCACCGCCACCTCGAGCGCGAAGTTGTGCGGCACGCCGCTGAGCTTGGCGAACAGCGCGGCGATCATCGGCGCCGTGAGGCCCAGCGAGGTCGCGCTGCCGCCGATCAGGTTCACCATGTAGATGAAGTCGATGATGCGGCCGCGCGTACTGTTGACCCCGCCCGGCAGGAACGGCAGGCAGCCCGAACTCAGCCGCAGGTGAGGCTCGCCGCGCATGTAGAACGCATAGGCAATGGCAATCGTGGGCAGGCAGAAGATCGCCCAGCCCACCGGGCCCCAGTGGAACATGCCGTACGTGGCAGCCCATTCGATGGCGGCCGTCGAGCGCGGCGCGGCATCGAGCGGCGGTGCGTCGATGTAGTAGGCCCACTCGATGACCGCCCAGTAGATCAACGTTGCGCCGACGCCGGCGCAGAAGATCATGCCGATCCAGCTGAGCGTGCTGTAGTCCGGTTTGCAGTCGCGGCCGCCGAGCCGGATCGCACCGTGGCGGCTGAAAGCGATGTAGCCAAGGAAGATCAGCAAAGCGATCACGTACCACTGGTACAGGAAGCCGAAGTTCCGGGTGAGCTGGTCGTACAGTCCGTTGATGAACGTGCCCGCCCGATCCGGCGCAACGAAGATCAGCGCGCACACCGCGAGCACCGTCAGCGCCGTGATGCCGAAAACGGGCCAGTCGACCGGCGGTTCGCTGCGGGCGGGATCAGACGCTTTCTTCGCGTTTGCCACAGTGCAACCTCTCCGGCCGCGGCAGTGCGGCGTGCCGGGACTGAAGTTCAGCAAGCCGCTGCCGCAGTTCCGCTCCGGGCGGAGTGGCGCGCCGCGTCGCGAGCGATACGTGGATCAGCAGGTGCTCGGCCGTCGCGAGCAGTTCCCCGCCTGCGTCGAACATCCGGTTGAGGATGTGCAGCCGCTTGCCGCTGCCCTCCAGCAGCTGCGTCGTTACCCGCACGGTCGCGCCGGCATGCGTCTCGCCGAGGTGCTGCAGGTGGGTCTCCACCGTGAAATAGCTGCCGCCCGCCTCGATGTAGGCTGCGTCGCAACCGATCAGTTCCATGCAGCGGTCGGTCGCACTGCTGAAGAGTTCGAGATACCTGGACTCGTTCATGTGGCCGTTGTAGTCGGTCCAGTCGACCGGCACGCTGCGCGCAGCCGTCTCGACCGGTTGCGACCAGTCGGGCGCAGCCGAGGCGCGCCGCAGGCGTGCGTCGTGCTCGCACAGCGTATGTCCGGAGGCCCAGTCGCGGCCCTTGAGGGCGCGCATCAGGGCGACCAGGTTGTCGTCCCGGATCCGCTCCAGTTCGCGAATGCTGCGCGTCCCGGACTGTGCATCCGACTGCGCGGAAATCTTTTCGACCAGCGCTGCGTCGAGGTCGGGTACGTCGGTGAGCCGCGTCCACGGCCACTTGAGGCAGGGTCCGAACTGCGCCAGGAAATGCGCCATCCCCGCCTCGCCGCCAGCGATCCGGTATGTCTCGAACAAGCCCATCTGCGCCCAGCGGATGCCGAAGCCGAAACGGATCACATCGTCGATTTCCTGGGTCGTGGCGATGTCGTCCTTGACGAGCCACAGCGCTTCGCGCCAGACGGCCTCCAGAAAGCGGTCGGCCACGTGCGCATCCATCTCGCGGCGCAGCCGCAGCGGCATCATGCCGATGGAGCGCAGGGTCTGCAGCGCGCCTGTGATGACGTCCTCTGCTGCGCTGGTGTGAGGCACGACCTCGACCACGGGCAGCAGGTACACCGGATTGAAAGGATGCGCGACGAGCACCTGCCCGGGCCGCGGCACTCCTGCGCCCAGTTCCGAAGGTTTGAAGCCCGACGTCGAGGATCCGATGACCGCGTCGTTCGCCATGACCGCCTGGATCTGGGTCAGTACGCGATGCTTGAGCTCGAGCCGCTCGGGGACGGATTCCTGTATCCACTGTGCGCCAGCGACCGCTTCCTCGAGCGAGACGCAGAAACGCAGGTGGCCCTCTGGCGGCAGGGCTGCGTCGTAGAGCCCGGGCAGCGAGCGCCGCGCGTTGGCGAGTACCTCGGACAGCTTGCGTTCAGCTTCCGGGTCCGGGTCGAAGACCGCGACGTCCCAGCCGTTGAGCAGGAACCGCGCCAGCCAGCCGCCGCCGATGACACCGCCGCCGACGATCGCGGCGCGCCGTGTCACGCGTGCGCGACCGGCGGACGCTTGACGAGACCGAGCTTGCTGCGTACTGCGGCCGGATCGAGGACCCGAGCCCCCATCCGCTCGACGATGCCGACCGCGCGCTCGACGAGCTGCTCGTTGCGCGCCAGCACGCCCTTGTCGAGCCACAGGTTGTCCTCGAGACCTACCCGCACGTTGCCACCGGCGAGCACCGCAGCGGCAACGTAGGGCATCTGGTCACGTCCAAGACTGAACGCCGACCAGGTCCAGTCCGCCGGGACGTTGTTGACCATCGCCATGAGCGTATTGAGATCGTTTGGCGCACCCCACGGCACGCCCATGCACAACTGCACGAGCGCAGGTCCCTGCAGCACGCCTTCTTCGACGAGGCGCGTGGCGAACCAGAGGTGTCCGGTGTCGAAGGCTTCGATCTCGGGCCGCACGCCGAGCGCGGTCATCATGCCGCCCATCGCCCGCAGCATGCCGGGCGTGTTGGTCATCACGTAGTCCGCCTCGGCGAAATTCATGGTGCCGCAGTCGAGCGTGCAGATCTCGGGCAGGCAGTCGGCGATCGGCCGCATGCGATCTTCGGCGCTGCCCATGTCGGTGCCTGCCGGGTTGATGGGCAGCGGCGCTTCGGGCGGGCCGAGCACGAGGTCGCCGCCCATGCCCGCGGTGAGGTTGATGACGACGTCGGTGGCGGAATCGCGGATTCGGTCCACGACCTCGCGATAGAAGCGCGGGTCCCGGCTCGCCTTGCCGGTGACCGGATCACGAACGTGACAGTGCACGATCGCGGCGCCAGCCTTCGCAGCGGCGATCGCGCTGGCGGCGATGTCGCGCGGCGAGCGGGGCACGTGTGCGGAACGGTCCTGGGTGGCTCCCGAGCCCGTGACCGCGCAGGTGATGAAGACGTCCCGGCTGATTTCCAACGGCATGCTGGCTGGTTCGTCGTCAGGCTTGTGCGTGTGTGCCACAATCATGCCACAGCTGTGCAGGCGCGCGAGCGGCCAGGTGACATGAATTTTTCTTTGACCGAGGAACAGCGGCTCATCGTCGAGGCGACGAATGCATTCGTCGTGCGCGAGCTCTATCCGCACGAAGCGGAAATTGAGGCCACGGGGCGCCTGCGGCCCGAGCTTCGCGACGAGTTGCGCCGCAAGGCGCAGGCGGCCGGGCTCTACGCCGCGAACATGCCGGTCGAGGTGGGCGGGGCCGGCCTCGACACGTTGACCTGGATGCTGTTCGAGAAGGAACTCGGGCGCACCAACTACGCGCTGCACTGGACCTGCGTCGCCCGGCCTTCCAACATCCTGCTCGCCTGCGAGGGGGAGCAGCGCGAGCGCTACCTGCTGCCTGCGGTACGCGGCGAGAAGTCGGAGTGCCTGGCCATGTCCGAGCCGGACGTCGGCTCCGACCTGCGCGGCATGAAGACCCGTGCACGACGCGATGTCGACGACTTCGTCATTCACGGCACCAAGCACTTCATCAGCCACGCCGACGAGTCGAGCTTCGTCGTGCTGTTCGCCGCCACCGGCGAGGAAGACACGCCGCGCGGGCCGCGCGCGTTGATCACTGCATTCCTCATCGACCGCGACACGGCCGGCTTCACCATTGAGGACGGTTACCGCAGCGTCTCGCACCGCGGCTACAACAATTCCATCCTGCGCTTCGACGATTGCCGTGTGCACAAGTCCCAGGTCCTCGGCGAACTGCATCGTGGGTTCGAAGTCGCCAACCAGTGGCTTGGTGCGACGCGGCTGCAGGTGGCCGCCACGTGTCTGGGCCGTGCGGAACGTGCGCTCGATCTCGCAATCCGCTGGGCCGCGGAGCGGCAGCAGTTCGGGCAGGTCATAGGCAAGTTCCAGGGCGTCTCCTTCAAGCTCGCCGACATGGCAACGGAGCTCAAGGCCGCGGAACTGCTGACGCTGGAGGCCGCGTGGAAGGTCGACCAGGGCACGGCAACCGACGCCGACATGGCGATGGCCAAGTTGAAGGCGACGGAGGTGCTCGCCATGGTTGCCGACGAAGCACTCCAGATCCACGGCGGCATGGGGCTGATGGCCGATCTGCCGCTTGAGCGCATCTGGCGCGATGCTCGCGTCGAGCGGATCTGGGAGGGTACTTCGGAGATCCAGCGGCACATCATCTCGCGCGCGCTGCTGCGCCCGTTCGGCGCCTGAATGCGGCTGCAGCGCCTGCTCAACCCGCGCTCGATCGCGTTCGTCGGCGGCGCGGAGTGCGCCGTCGCGATCGAGCGTACCCGCGCACTCGGCTTTACGGGCCAGATCTGGGCGGTGAATCCGCGGCGCAGGCAACTCGGCGCCATCGAAACCGTGCCCGCGGTGAGCGACATTGACGGCTCGCCCGATGCCGCGTTCATCGCGCTGCCGCGCACCGCCACGCCGGGCGTCATCGGTGAACTGCACGCGCTCGGCTGTGGGGGCGCCGTGATCTACGCGGCCGGCTTCGCCGAGTCCGGCGATCACTCGTTGCAGCGGGCGCTGCTTGCGGCGGCCGCGGGCATGCCGCTGCTCGGGCCCAACTGCTACGGCTTCATCAATGCCGCCTCGCGCGTCGCCCTGTGGCCCGATGAGCACGGCCTGCTGCCGCTCGACCACGGCGTCGCAATCGTCACGCAGTCGGGAAACATCGGCTGCAACCTGACTATGCTGCAGCGCGGACTGCCGCTTGCCGCGCTGCTGACGCTCGGCAACCAGGCCGATGTCGACATTGCCGAGGCCGTCGAGGCGCTCGCGCTGGATCCGCGCATCACCGCTATCGGCCTGCACATCGAGGGGTTGCGCGACGTCGCGGCGTTCGCAAAAGCTGCAGCGGTCGCGCGCGAGCAGCGCAAGCCTATCGTTGCCCTCAAGACCGGCCGCTCGCCGCAGGGCGCGCGGATCACGATGAGTCACACGGCTTCGCTCGCCGGCACCGACCGGCTCTGCGATGCGCTGTTCGAGCGCTACGGCATCGCCCGTGTGCCCACGCTCACGAGCCTGGTTGAAGCCCTGAAACTCCTGCACTTCGGCGGCCCGCTCCCGGGGCGACAGCTGCTGTCATTGAGCTGCTCCGGCGGCGAGGCGGCGCTCGTCGCGGATCTCGCGTCCGAGCGGTGCCTGTCGTTTCCACCGTTTCCCGAGGCCGTCGCGCGACGGCTTGCCACGACGCTTGATGACCTGGTCACCATCGACAATCCGCTCGACTATCACACCTTCATCTGGGGACGGCGAGAGCAACTCGAGAACACGTTCGCCGTCGCGCTGGATGGCCGGTTCGACGCCGCGATGCTGATTCTCGACACGCCGACGCACCCGGCGATGAAGCCGGACGCGTGGCAGCTCACGGCACGCGCCTTCATCGAGGCTCAGCGCCGGACTGGTGCACGTGCGGTGGTGGTCGCGAGCCTGCCGGAGGGCATGCCGCCCGCACTCGCCGATGAACTCGGTCGTGCGGGCATCGCTCCGCTCGTCGGCATCGACGACGCATTGCATGCGCTGGAGGCGGCGGCATTCGTCGGCGCGCAGAACCAGCTTCCGATTGCACAGGTGCCGTGGTCACCGACCGTGGTGCAGGGTGCCTCGGCGGCGGGGTTGCCGTGTGGGTTCGAGACATTGAGCGAGCTGGAAGCGAAGCGCCTCCTCGGGAGATTTGGCCTGGATGTTCCCGCAGCGGTGGAATGCTCGATTGCCGACGCGCCGGCTGCCGCGCAGTGTGTGGGCTTCCCGGTCGCAGTCAAGATTGCGAACGAGTCCATCGCACACAAGAGCGACGTCGGCGGCGTCGCGCTGTCGCTGGGGTCTGCCGATGCCGTCGCGGCAGCAGCCGCTCGCATGGCCGCGCTCGGTGATCGGGTGCTGGTCGAGCGCATGGTCGACGACGCGATTGCTGAACTCATCGTGGGCGTCGCGCGCGATCCGCAGTTCGGCATGGCGCTGCTGCTGGGCGCTGGCGGGGTGCTGGCCGAGCTGGTGTCCGATACGGTGACCCTGCTGCTGCCGGCGACCCGTGCCGACATCGAGCACGCACTGCGACGGCTCAGGGTCTGGCGGCTCGTGCAGGGTTATCGCGGCCGCCGCGGCGACGAGGCCGCTGTCGTGCGCGCCATCGAAGCCGTGATCGCGTTCGCCGACGCGCATCGCGACCGACTCGAAGAGCTCGACATCAACCCACTGCGAGTGCTGCCCGAGCGGGCGGTCGCCGTGGATGCGCTGATCAGGCTCAGGACCGCGTGACCGACCCCGCCCGCATACCGACGAGGACCCCATGACCGGACCGATCCTGACTGAGCGGCGTGGCGCCGTGCTCGAGGTCACCATCGACCGCCCCAAGGCCAACGCCATCGATGCCGCGACCAGTCGCATCATGGGACAGGTGTTCGCGGAATTCCGCGACAACCCGCAACTGCGCGTCGCGATACTCACTGCGGCCGGAGAACGTTTCTTTTGCCCGGGCTGGGACCTGAAGGCCGCAGCCGCGGGCGAGCCGCCGGATGCGGATTACGGGGTCGGCGGCTTCGGCGGCCTGCAGCAGCTGCCGGGGCTGAACAAGCCGGTGATCTGCGCGATCAACGGACTCGCTTTCGGCGGCGGTTTCGAGATCGCGCTTTCCTGCGACCTGCTCATCGCCGCCGACCACGCCACGTTTGCGCTGCCCGAAATCAACTCCGGCACGGTGGCCGACGCCGCATCGATCAAGCTGCCGCGCCGCATCCCGTATCACGTGGCGATGGAATTGCTGCTGACGGGCCGCCAGATCGACGTGCACGAAGCGAAACATTGGGGGCTGGTCAATGAAATCGTGCCGGCCGACCGTCTGCTGGCCCGCGCCCGCGAACTGGCGCAGCAGCTCGCCGACGGGCCGCCCCTGGTGTTCGCAGCGATCAAGGAGATCACCCGCGAGACAGCGCATCTGCCGATCCAGCGGGCGTTTGAGCTGGTGACCAGGCGCCGCCTGCCGACCGTTGACGCGCTTTACGGCAGCGAGGACCAGAAGGAAGGCGCCCGCGCGTTCGCGGAGAAACGACCGCCGGTCTGGCGCGGTCGCTGACTCACGCGCACCGTCAGTCGAGCCAGTTGGACAGGCCTTCGGTGTGCCCATCGACGCCGATCGCCTGCCCGGAAATCCGCGCGCCCGCAGGTGACGCCAGGAAGTAAGCCATCTCGGCCACGTCCTCTGCTTCGACGAAGGTGCGCATCGAGGTCTGCCGCAAATAGAGGTCGCGAATTTCCTGTGGCTGCATTCCGCGACTCTCCGCGTCCCGCTCGATCACGCCGTCGATGCGGGGGCCGCTGACGCTGCCGGGACAGATCGCGTTGACGCGGATACGCGCCGGCCCGAGTTCCATCGCCAGTGTCTTCGCGAAGCCGATGATGGCCCACTTGCAGGCTGCGTACGGCGATCGCAGCGGAAAGCCGAAAAATGCTGCCGTAGAGGCGATGCAGATGATCGAGCCGCCGCCCGCGTTGCGCAGCAGCGGCACGGCGCGGCGAGCGCAGTAGAACTGACCGTTGAGATCGACGGCGATCGTGCGCTCCCAGGCGCCGGGCTCGATGTCCTCGACGCGGCCCGTCGGACCGGCGATCCCTGCGTTGTTGACGAGCACGTCGAGCCGTCCATGCAGCGCCTGCAGCTCGTCGAAGGCGCGGTTGACCTGTGCGACGTCACCCACGTCACAGACGCTGCCACTCGTGCCCGGGTGCTCGGCGATGAATTGCTCAACCGCGTGCGGATCGACGTCCGCGACGTGCACCGTGCTGCCGGCCCGCAGAAACCGTCGTGCCATGGCGCGACCGATTCCCGTCGCGCCGCCCGAGATGAAGATAACGTTCGAACTCATTGTTGCAGTGTCGCACCGGGGCCGACGTGGCGGCAATCTGCCACTACGAGCGCCGACCCTGGCCACCACTGGTCCATCCCGGACACATGGTTAACGGACTATTCCGCCGGCATGGGGGAGCTTACGGTCAGTCCTGCGTGGCGCGGATACCAAAGCGCAGCGGTACCGCGCCCACCTTCAGCCTGTCGCCATCCTTGAGCAACTGCCGCTTGATACGCCGGCCATTGACGAAGCAGCCATTGCTGCTGTTCATGTCTTCGAAGATGACGGCGTCGTGGCTGATCCTGAGAACTGCGTGATACCGGCTGACCGAACTGGACCGAATCCGGATGTCGCATTCATGGCCACGGCCGATCGAAATGGAACTTTTGTTGAGCAGATGCACGACGCCCTCGTCATCATCCCGCGTCAGGGTCCTGAGCAGCGTACCGCCCTCGTCCTTGCGGGTCTGCAACGCCACCTGATGGATGTCGCGCCGAATGGCTTGCATCGCCTCGACGTGCTGGTGAAGCTCGTCCTGCAGAGCCTCGACCTGCCGGGCGCTGGCGCCCTGTTCAAGATTCTTGGCTGCCAGTTCCCGTCGTGCCTGCTGCAGCGCATGGTCCTGGCGCGCGCCTTCATCCTGCAGGCGCTGCACGGCCACAGACAAATTGGCAATGCGCTCGGCCTGCACCACCACGGTCTGGTCCTGGTGTCTGATCTGTTCGGTCAACTCCTGAGTAGTGCTGTTGACCCCGTCCAGTTCGCGTGCCTGCTCCAGCGCCAGCTTGTCACGCTCCTGCAGCTGCAACTGCAACTGCTCCAGCTGCTCACTCAACAACGTCACGCTGTCCAGCAGCGTTGCTTCACGCTGCATCAGGGCGGCCTGCGCTTCCTGTAGTACCAGTAATTCCCGATCCTGGCTGGCAATTACTTCCTGACGCGCATTCAGCGAGGCGTTGCGTTCGGCGAGCTGTTGACTTAACTGGTCATTCTCGATCACGGCGCGGTTCAGTTCATCCTGCAAGGCGCCGATTTCTGCCTGGCGTTCCGACAGTTCACGGCGCGTGTTCTCAAGCGTCTCATGTTCGGTTGCAACCGTCTGGCACAGACGCTCGATGCGCTCGCTGGTAAGCGTCAGGTCACGCTGCAGCTCGGCCGCCTGTCGGGCTCGTTCGCTGATCTCCTGCTGGTGTGTCACCACGCTCTGCACCAGCGATTCTCTATTGGCGATCGCACTGGCCAGCTGCGCTGAGGTGTCACTGAAGCGGCTTTCCAGCGTGGCAATGCGCTGCTCACGAGTCACCAGGGAGCGCTGCAAATCGTCCTTTTCGAGCAGGGCCTGCGCCATGCTGCGCGCCAGTGCAGCAGCTGAGGCATGCTGCTCTGCGAACTGCTGCTGCGCAGTCAGTAACTCCGTTTGCAGCGCTTCGCCATGCTGCCGTTGCTGCTCCAGCTGATCCTGCAACTGTTGCTGGCTTGCCAGCCCTAGCAGGCTTTCCTCGGCGAGGCGGTCACGATCCCGCGACACTGCCTGGCTGTGGATCAGCAAGTCGGCATGGTGGGACTGCAGGGAATCATGGCGTGCATGCAGCTGGGTGAGCTTGACCTCGGCATCCGCCAGCGCGGTTTCCAGGCTGACGATCCGGTCCCGCACCGCGACGAGTTCATCCATCAGGTCCAAGTGCTCGCCCGCCTCGACACGCAGCGCGGCGGTCGCACCCAGCTGCGTTCGGTACTCTCCCGTGGCGTCGTCTTCACCGGCTGGCGCGTCAACGATGTCCGCTGAGCTCAAAATCGGTAGCTTGGCGGTAATGTCCAGATCGTCATCCGCCAAATTATCAACAGGCGGAGTGCTCATCATTCAGACCTCCAAGCATGATCGCGGGCGTCACTGACGCGCGTGCACTGGGCGCAGACGCATGAGCGGTATTATCCGTGCCAGGGTTCGCAGCGCAATACGACAACCGGCAGCCGGTGAAATAGCGCGCGAGGTGCGGACGGTGGGATGGCAGAGCGGTTGGATCCACCGGTCTTGAAGACTGCCGAAGGTGCAAGTGTGAACGGGCGTTGAAGCTTGACCAGGAAATTGGCCGAACAGGTGCTGAAGACTGACCATGGTTCAAGAGACATTCTTCGATGAGAATCGTGAGCTTGTCGCTTCTTCGCATGATCAACCTTGGACGCCTGTTACTGGTCAAAGCTGGACGCCGGTTGACAACATTACGTCGCACCTCTTCAAGGTGCCGGATCGCGCCCTGGCGACAACGCAAAAAATGCCCGTGCCGTACACGAAC